>DATNOH010000265.1:0-8217 GCA_035601435.1 Gemmatimonadales bacterium
TATCTCGAGCGACACTATCCCGGCCGCGAGCGCGCCCCGTTCGAGCATCAGCACGATCCGGCCCGATTCCTGGCGGGTGCGATGGTGCGCGAGCTCACGGAGCAGGTCGACGCGGGGAGGTGGCGGCGCGACGATCGGGCCAGGGTGTTCCGGCCGAAGTTCACGAGCGCGTGGGTGATGACGTGGCAGTTGCTGCCACCCTTCAGCATGCTGCGTCGGTGGCGCATCCGCCGCCGCGCGGCGGCGATCTTGCAGGAATTGAACATGGCCGGCCCGGATCCACGTCCCATCACGCAGCCCCGCCCGCGCGTGTCGCTCCGGTGGGTCGCGGTGGCCGCGATCGTCGTATTGCTGCTCAACCAGCTCGGCTCGCGCCTGCTCCGCACCACCTGGTCCGTGCCGTCCGACTTCGTCGTGCCGGCCGCCTTCCCCGACGCAGTCCGCGCGCTCGAGCGACTCGCGGGTGGGGCGGCGACGCCGCTGGTGGGCACAGACTCGGTGGGCGACTCTCTCCGTACCGAGGGCTTCCAAGTGAGCGTCCCGGCGGCGCGGGCGGAGCGACTCGTCGCTCAGGCGCAGCCGCGCTTCCTCGAGAAGGGATTCTACCTGTTTCGCTCCGAGCAACATTTTGGCATCGCGGGCCGCGGCGACCGCGTCGCGCTGTTCCCGCGCAGCGATCGGTACGAGATTCTCCGACTCATGGGAACGAACGGTTGGAACTACGGCATCGGCCCCGACAGCATCGTCGCGTGGCTCGAGGTCCTCGAGCGCGACCACCCGTTCATCCTCACGGGCATGGGGTTCGATTGGGTGGAGGGCCGGTTCCGCTCCACGATCAACGACGCCGACGCGCTGGCCCGGCGGTTTTACGCGTTCTGCCCCGACGTAGTGAACCAGGGAACCGAGACGGTGGACGCCCTGGCGCGCGAGCTCCGAGAGTCGAAGCAGCTCTATTGTTGGTGGGACTAGTATGGAAGGGCTCGCGATCGTCGTTGCCTTCGCCCTCATGTTGGTCGGCTTCCTCGCGGTATCCGCCGTGCTGCGCCGCATTCCGGCGCCGTCGCTCCGACTGCCTACCGGCCCGATCCCGGACACGTGGCCCGGGATCGTGGAACGCAATGTCCCACTCGCTCGGGGGCTGAGCTCGGAGGAGCGCGAGCGGTTGCTTCGACTGGTGCAGATATTTATGGCCGACAAACACTTCGAAGGATCCGGTGGGCTCACCCTTACCGAAGCGATGAAGGTGACGATCGCGGCCGAGGCTTGCCTGTTGCTGCTCCACCTCGAGGGCCCGTGCTACCCGACGCTCCGGACGGTGCTGGTGTACCCCCACGGATTCGTTCCAAAGTCGGCCGGGTCGCGCGGGACGGGCCAGGTAGTACCACCACCCGTCCGCCTGATGGGCGAATCGTGGGGCGACGGCGTGGTCGTGATCTCGTGGGACGACGCCGTCCGCGGGGCGCGCAATCCCGACGACGGCGAGAACGTCGTGTTGCATGAGTTCGCCCACCAGCTGGATGCGGAGGACGGCATCACCGACGGCACGCCGATCCTGCCGGCGGGCGCGCTGCGGACGTGGGGTGGCGTGCTCTCGGAGGAGTACGAGCGGCTGCACCGGGACATCGCCGAGGATCGCAAGTCGACGTTGGACGAATATGGGGCGACCAACAAGGCCGAGTTCTTCGCCGTCGCGACCGAGACGTTTTTCGAGAAGCCGGTTCAGCTCGAGCGCGAGCATCCCGAGCTGTACGGACAGCTGCGGCAGTTCTACCAGCAGGACCCCGCGCGGCGAGCGCCGCCCCCATGACCGCGTCGCGCGGACGGTTGATCGATGTGAGCCATACGATCGAGCATGGGATGGTCACCTACCCTGGCCTTCCCGTGCCAACGATCAGCGACTGGTTGTCGCGCGACGCGTCCCAGACGCGCTACGCGGCCGGCACGACATTCCAGATCGGGAAGATCGAGCTGCTCGCCAACACGGGCACCTATATCGATGCGCCGTTCCACCGGTACGAGGGCGGGAAGGACGTCGCCGCTTATCCGCTCGAGGCGGTCGCCGACCTCGAGGGCATCGTGGTCCGGGCAACACAGCGCACCGGCCGGGCGCTCGATGCAGGTGTGTTCCGCGGCCGCGACGTGCGGGGCAAGGCCGTGCTCGTGCACACGGGCTGGGACGTCCATTGGCGCACGGAGCGCTATGGCACCGGCCATCCCTTCTTGACGCGGGCCGCGGCGGAGCATCTCATCGCGGCCGGTGCGGCCCTCGTGGGCATCGACTCGCTCAACATCGACGACGCGGCCGACGGCGCGCGCCCCGCGCATACGCTGTTGCTCGGCGCCGGCCTTCCGATCGTGGAGCACCTGTGCGGCCTGCGGGAGCTGCCCGACGCCGGCTTCCGGTTTTTCGCCGTGCCCGTGAAAGTGCGGGGGATGGGGAGCTTTCCGGTGCGGGCATTCGCCATTCTGGGAGAGTGACAGCAAGCGAACAGCATAACGACACTGCTAACGACAATAGAGGGCCCCGGCGCGTTTTCCAGCCCTCGCGCACTGTCGATTTGTCGCTCACGTTAAACGCTGTCCTTCGGCAACGCGACTGCTCGTGCAACCGCGCCATCGCTCTCCCATCCGCTGGTTGTCCGGCTCCGCCGCGGTCGCGGTCGCCGGGCTCCTGGCGTGCGATTCGCCCTCGCCGTTCGAGCCCCGGGGAGAGGGAGAGCGCGTCCCGATCGGTAGCATCATCGAGCAGGGTGTGACCCCTGACTCGGCGCGCTGGTACTCGTTCGCGGCGGGCTCGAACAGCGTGTACGCCGTGTTTCTCGAAGCCCTCCAGGGAAGTGCGTTCCTCATGGTGGTCGACTCCGCACGCCACCCGCCGATCGTGAGCATCAGCGCGAATCAGGATGGCCCACGGCTCGAGGAGAACGCGACCGACAACTTCTTCTCACCGACGGGCGGGGTGTACCGGCTGCGGGTGAGCGCCTTCCCTGGGGTTGCCAGCGCGCGCTTCCGGTTCATGGTCTACGAGATCAACACCGCTCCGGAAGAGGTGCCGGCCCGGTTCGCGATCGGCGACACCGTTGCTGGCGAAACGATCGATCCAATCGTCGACGGGGACCGATTCTTCGCTCACGGAACTGCCGGGCAGGACGTCGTCCTCGTCATGGAAACGTTAGGTCCGCAGGGGTCCGGTTCAGTGAGCCTGACCGTGCTGGATACGGTGGCGCCCACGTTACTCGGCTACGTGTTCGGCGATGCCGGAACGCCGACGTTGACCACGGGCCGCTTGCGTCTCCCCGCATCCCAGGACTACCTGTTTTCCGTCTTGTCGGTCGCCAGCAACGTGTACCCGCGCTACCGGGGCCCGTACCGCTTCTGGTCCTATCTGATCGACCGCGGGCCGGAGCACCGTCCCGCGGCCATGCCGCTCGCTGCGGAAGTCCGTGGTGAGAAGATCGATCGCGCTGGCGACGTGGACGAGTTCACGTTCGCGGCGGCCGCCGGGGCAGAATTCAACGCATTCGTCCAAGCGCCGCGAGCCGTCCGGCTCGAAGTTGCTCCGGTCACGGGGCCAGTACTGGCGATCGCCACGAGCAGCGAGTCAGACACCGCCCTCTTCACCCACGCGACTGGTCGATTCCAGGTGCCGGCCGCCGGCAAGTTCGTGGTGCGGGTGTCCGGCACCGCTCCCTCGCAGATCGCCGACACCGGCGCCTATCGGCTGTTCCTATACCCGATCGACCGTCATCCGGAGCACGTGAGTGCCGCCATCACCCCGGGCGACACCATTTCGGGGGAGGCGATCGACCTCCCTGGGGACGTCGACGAGTTCACGTTCTCCGGCGTCGCAGGCGAGGAGTTCAACACGTTCTTCCAGGCCGAGAACGGATCGCCCGAAACTTCTCTCCAGCTCGACGTCGTCGACGGAGCGGGGACGGTTCTGCGGACGGTCCAGAGCGTCGGCACCGACACCAGCTTGCTTCGCCAGGTAACCGGTCGATTTGCGCTGCCAGGGACGGGAACCTACCGCCTCCGCGTCAGCGGCGTCATCCCGTACTACCCTTCCGACCTCAACTACGGGGCATATCGGCTCCTCTTGTATCGGATCAATCGGCGGCCGGAGACGCTGCCGGCGACATTGGCCTTTGGCGACAGCGTGAGCGGCGAGGCGATCGATCTCCCGGGCGACGTGGACGAATTCCGCGTGACCGTGCCCGCCTCGAGTGGCGCCAATCTGGTGCTCGAGGTCGAGAGCCCGCCCGGTGCCGGGCTTACGGTGCAGCTGGTCGACTCAGCCACGGGGCACGTCGTCGCGACCACGTCTACCTCCCAGGTCGGCACGCCCGCGGCTACCGGTCGCATGCAGGTGGCACCGGGGAAGTACATCGTTCGCGTGGGAACGAGCGGAGACGCCTATGACCGCTCAACCCTCCGAGGCCCCTATCGCCTCTGGTTCTATCGGTTCAGCTTCGGGCCGGAGGTGGTCCGCGACACCTTCGCGATCGGCGACACGGTATCCGGCGAGGCGATTGATCCCCCCGGCGACATCGACGAGTTCCACTTCCACGGGTTGAAGGGCCAGCACGTCAACATCGCGCTTCAAGGAATGGCCGCCCCGTCAGGCGGCGGGTTCCAGGCGTTCATCACCGGCCCGACCGGCTATTCGATCGTGTTCAGCGGCACATCGGCGGCGGCGCTTGGGGATCACCAGACCCTCCGTGTCGATTTGCCCGCCACGGGCTGGTACGAAATCGATGTGAGCGGGGCCGGCTGGGCCGGAGTGCGGGCTGAGCGGGGCGCGTACCGGCTGGCCGTGGAGCCGCTCGGCGCCGCCCCGGAGCACGTGTCCAGTGCACTGGTACCGGGGGATTCGGTCACAACGGAGGCGATCGATACCCCCGGTGACTGGGACGAGTACACGGTGACTGCCTCACCCGGTCAGGAGGTTGGTGTCATTGTCCACTCGACCCGGACGGATTTCCTGTACCCGTACCTGCGCATCTTCGATCGCGTGACGGGTGACAGCTTGGTGACGGCCCTCTACGGCGACCACTTTGCGGGCCCGTTCCGCGTCCCCGCGAGCGGAGAGGTCGGCATCGCTGTGTATCAACCCGACGGCTTTTTCCGGTTCTGCTCCGACGCCACGTGCGGTGGTTACTTCCGGTTCGTTGGCGGATACGCGTTCCGAGTGATCCCCATCAATCGAGCGCCGGAGAGCGTGCCCGCGGCGTACACGGTTGGCGACACGGTGCGCGGCGAAGCGGTCTTCCCTGGCGGCGACATCGACGAGTTCACCTCAACCGCGGTGCCGGGGGACACGCTCACTGCGTACATCCGCCTGACCGCTCCCCCTGTGGGCGGCGACCAGTTCCACGGCCTGACGTTAGAAGTCATCGATCCCGCGACGGGCAACGCACTGATTGGATCGCTCGCACAGTTCTTCGGTCAGACGTTCAACCCAGTCGGCTCGTTTGCCGTGCCTGCAGGGGGAGGCTTTCTGATTCGCGTACGGGGAAGCGGGACGTTTGGCGACGAGCTCACGACGGCGCCGTATGAGTTCTTCGTCCGTCGCGGCCCCTGAGCGCGACCGACGGCAAGGGCAACAGTAGACCCGCCACCTCAGTCTGCCGGCACCGCCTCCCTCGTCCCGAGCTTGCGCTCGATCTCGCGCGTGATGTGCATCGAGCAGAACTTCGGCCCGCACATGGCGCAGAACTCGGCACTCTTGAAATACTCGGCGGGCAGTGCCTCATCGTGCAACTCGCGCGCGCGGTCGGGATCGAGCGACAACCTGAACTGCTCGTTCCAATCGAACGCGTAGCGGGCGCGCGATAGCGCATCGTCGCGGTCGCGGGCTCCCGCCCGGCCGCGCGCGATGTCGGCGGCATGCGCGGCGATCTTGTACGCGATCACGCCCTCTCGCACCTCTTCGGCATTTGGTAAGCCCAGGTGCTCCTTGCGTGTCACGTAGCACAGCATGTCCGCCCCGTACCAGCCAATCATCGCGGCGCCGATGGCCGACGTGATGTGGTCGTAGCCCGGCGCGATGTCGGTCACGAGGGGTCCCAGGGTGTAGAACGGCGCCTCGTGACAAATCTCCTTCTCCTTCCGGACGTTCTCCTCGATCAAGTGCATCGGGATGTGGCCCGGTCCTTCGATCATCACCTGCACGTCCTGCGCCCAGGCTCGCGTCGTCAGCTCGCCCAGCGTCTCGAGCTCGGCGAACTGGGCGCGATCGTTCGCGTCCGCGACCGAGCCGGGCCGCAGGGCGTCGCCCAACGAGAGCGTCACGTCGTACTTGCGGGCGATCTCGAGGATGCGATCAAAGCGGGTGTAGAACGGGTTCTGCTTGTTGTGGTGCGTCATCCAGTAGGCGTGCAGCGATCCGCCCCGCGACACGATCCCCGTCACGCGGCCGAGCGCGAGCCCCACGTACTCGCGCAGGATCCCGCAATGGACCGTGACGTAATCCACCCCCTGCTGCGCCTGATGCTCGACCATGTCGAGCAGGTCGTCCTCCGTGAGATCCTCGACCTGCTTCACCTGGGTGACGGCCTGATAGATCGGCACCGTGCCGATCGGCACCGGCGACGCATCGATGATCGCCTGGCGGATCGCGTCGATGTCGCCGCCGGTGGACAGATCCATCACCGTGTCGGCGCCATAGTGGACGGCGTGGTGCAGCTTCTCGAGCTCCTGGTCGATGTTCGACTCGACCGCCGAGTTACCGATGTTGGCGTTGATCTTTACGCCAGCCACCTTCCCGATCGCCATCGGATCGAGTCGCTTCGCGAGGTGGTTCACGTTCGCGGGGATGATGAGCCGCCCGCGGGCTACTTCGTCGCGCACCAGCTCGACGGGAAGACCTTCCCGCTCCGCGACGCGCTGCATCTGGTGGGTGATGGTGCCCTGACGGGCGAAGTGCATCTGGGTAAGGCAGGTCATGCGGAGCTCCCTTCGCCGGTGCGAACCGGATCAGGTTCAAAGGGTGTGATCTCAGCCCGCGGGCGTTTCGTGATGGCGGGCACCCCTGTCGCTGGTCAATCTAATCTGGCGGCCTCTCCGTCACACCTCCCGTGGTTTGGGCGGCCCGTAGCGCTCTTCCGGTTTGTGAACCTTGTCCCACTCCGACCGGAACGCGAACGGATCGACCCCGCTGGCGCGATCGAGGGCCAGAATGCCGTCCAAGTGGTCGATCTCATGCTGCAACAGCTCCGCCATCGGCCCCTCGAGCTCCATCGTGTGCTGCTGGCCCTTGGGATCGGTGTAGCTCACCGTGATCTGATAGGCCCGGTTGACGCGAACCAGCAGGTTGGGAAACGAGAAGCAGTCGTCCCACACCAGAAAATCGTCGCGCCCCACGTCGGTGATCTCGGGGTTGATCATCGTCCAACGCTGCTTGTCCATCTGGACGAAAACGATCCGCACCGGCGCGCCGATCTGCGGCGCCGCGAGCGCGCGTCCCATCTTGTACTTCTTCCTGGCAATGGCGAGCGAATCCCGCAGATCGTCCGCGACCAGCCGCGTCGCGGCAGACTTCGGGTTCTGGACCCGCTCGCAGCGGACTCGCAGGATCGGATCGCCCAGCTGGCGGATGCGTCGCACGGCCATGGGCCGCCAATTTGGGGGTTTGGCGGCGGGGTGCAACTCGCGATAACGTAGAAGCATGGGTCTCGCCGGTATCGTGCTCGCTGCCGGGGCCTCGGAGCGCATGGGTAGGCCCAAGGCACTCTTGGACTTCCGAGGCCGGCCCTTCGCCGTCCGCATCCTCGAGGCGCTGGAAGCGCTGGACCTAAAGTCCCGCGTCGTGGTGCTCGGTCCCGACGCCGCGCGCGTCCGACCCTCCCTGGCCACCCACGAGTGCGTCATCGTCGAAAACCCCGACGTCGCGGGCGAAGCGATCGGATCGCTCCGCGCCGCCCTCGCGGCGCTAGAGCCGATTCGCCCCTCGGGAATCCTGGCGTGGCCGGTGGACTTGCCGCATGTGCGCGTCGCGACGCTGGAGCGCCTGCTCGAGGCTCACCGGCGGACCGGCGCCCCCGCCGTTGTCCCCAGCTTCGCCGAACAGCGCGGGCAACCGGTGATCTGGGACCAGGTGCTCTTCACGGAGCTCGCGACCAGCGCCGCCGCGACCCGCGACGGCGCGGGGGCGGTGCTTGCCGCCCACGAGCGGGACCTCGTCACAGTGGTGGTGGACGACCCGGCGGTAATCGACGA
>DATNOH010000266.1:0-6228 GCA_035601435.1 Gemmatimonadales bacterium
CCGCTTTTCCTGGATCGCCAGCCGGGCGCTCTCCGCGTGGGCCTTGAGCTCCTCCATCACAGCCACCAGCCGGGCCTCGTAGTCCTCGCGCACGCGCGCCCGCACGTTCCCCGGCGTCGCGTCCGCCGAGCTGTTCAGGCGCGCGATCCAGGCTTCGTATTGGCGCCGCTCCTCCAGCAACCGCTGGATGATGGCCGTGCTCTTCGACATTCCCTTCGCCATTTCACTCCCGTCGGAGGCGGGCCGCCGCCTCAGGACTCAGTTCGCTGACGCGTCCAAGCGTGCGCGCGATCCAGACGATGCGCGCACCGTGTTCGAGACTCTCCATCCGGATCCACGCCGCGTCGAGCGTGGCGCCGACCGTCACCGCCCCATGGTTCGCCAGCAGCCAAGCCACGTGCCCTGCGAGATACGGCTCGAGCCGATCGCCCAACTCCGGCGTCCCAGGCGTCCCATAGGGGACCAGGGGCACATCCCCACACTGCAGGATAAGCTCAGGCAGGACCAATATATGCAAGTCTTGGCCCGCGACGGCCAAACCGGTCGCCACGGGGGGGTGGGCGTGCACGACCGCCCCCACGTCGGGCCGGCGGTTCAGGATCCTGAGATGTAAGTCCAACTCGCTCGTAGGGTTATGGCGCCCGCGCCGCTTGCGGCCGCGCAGGTCCACCTCGACCATATCCGCCGGACCCACCAGCGCCTTGATCACCCCGGCTGGCGTCACGAGCACGCGGTCGGGCCCCAGCCGCACCGCCAGGTTGCCGTCCTGCCCGGCGATGAGCCCGCGCGCCGCAAGCTGCCGGCAACATTGCGCCATGCGGCGGGCCACCGCACGGACCGTCACGTCCCGCCGGGAGCCCCCGCCTGGTGGACCACCTTGCCGTCGACGATCGTGAGCGCGGCCCGGCCGGTGAGCGCCCGGCCCGCAAACGGTGTGTTGCGGCTCTTCGAGAAGAACGCCGCGGGGTCGACGGTCCAACGCCCCGTGATGTCCAGGACCACCACATCGGCGGCTGCTCCGGGCTTGAGCGTCCCGCCGGGGAGTCGGAACGCGGCAGCCGGGGCGGTGCTCATCCGGTGAATCAGCTCGGGGAGGCCGAGGACGCCTCCCGCGACCAGCTCGGTGTAAGCCACCGCGAACGCCGTCTCCAACCCGACGATCCCGAAGGGTGCATCGTCGAAGGCGGCTTCTTTGGCGTCATAGGCGTGCGGCGCGTGGTCTGAGGCGATGCAGTCGATCACCCCCTCCTGCAGCGCCGCGCGCAGCGCCGCCACGTCCGCCGCTTCGCGCAGCGGCGGGTTCATTTTGGCGTGCGTATCGTAACGCTCGCAGTCGCGCTCGGTGAGCGTGAGGTGATGCGGGGTGACTTCGGCGGTGACGCGAACCCCCTGGTCCTTGGCGTTGCGAATCAGCGCGACCGAGCCGCGCGTGGACACGTGGCACAGATGCACGTGCCCGCCGGTGAGGCCGGCCAGCAGCACGTCGCGCCCCACCATGATTTCTTCGGCCGCGGCGGGGATGCCTTTGAGACCCAACCGGGTGGCGACCAGTCCCTCGTGCATCACGCCGCCCGCGGCAAGCGTCGGCTCTTCGCAATGGTCAGCCACCGGGATCTCGAAGGTGCGCGCGTACTCGAGCGCGGTGCGCATGAGGTGGCTCGAGACCACGGGCCTGCCGTCGTCGGAAACCGCCACCGCGCCGGCGCCCACCATCTCACCGAACTCGGAGAGCCGCTCTCCCTTCTGACCGACCGAGATGGCGCCGATCGGATGCACGCGCGCGAGCCCGGCGCGCACCGACTGACGTACGACGAAGCCGACCGCCGCCTGGTTGTCGGTGACGGGATCGGTGTTCGGCATGGCGCACACCGTGGTGAACCCGCCCGCCGCGGCGGCCCGGGCGCCGCTGGCGATCGTCTCGACGTCCTCGTTGCCCGGCTCTCGCAGGTGGACGTGTACGTCCACGAGGCCGGGGGCCACGACGTGGCCCCGCACGTCCCGCACCTCGGCATCGTCGGGAGCGCCGAGCCCCGCCCCGACCGCGGCGATCTTGCCATCCTGGATGAGGACATCGGCGGTCTGGTCGACGCCCCGGCTCGGGTCGATCACGCGGCCACCGCGCAGGACGAGCGGCCGCATCACTCGGGACCTCCGGAGCGCTTGGCTGCGTCGGCCAGCTCGGGCCGCCCGCCGGCCAGCAGGTACAACACCGCCATCCGGACCGCCACACCGTTCGTCACCTGATCGAGGATCACGCTGTGCGGTCCGTCGGCTACGCGCGAGTCGATCTCCACGCCGCGATTCATGGGCCCCGGGTGCATGATGGTCAGGGGGCGCGGCGCCTTCTCGAGCCGCTCAGCCGTGACGCCAAAGACGCGGTAGTACTCCCGCACACTCGGGATGAATCCCATGTCCATTCGTTCGAGCTGGAGCCGCAGCACGTTCAGCACGTCGGCCCACTCGATCGCCTCCTCGATGCGCCGGAACCGGCACACGCCCAGCTCCTCGATGCCGCGCGGGAGGAGCGTGTCGGGACCACACACGCCGACTTCGGCGCCGAGCTTCAGGAGACCCCAGATGTTCGAGCGGGCGACGCGCGAATGCAGCACGTCGCCCACGAGGCACACCTTGATGCCGTCGATCTTCCCGTGTTTGTCGCGGATGGTGAGAAGATCGAGCAGGCCCTGCGTGGGATGCTCGTGTTTGCCGTCGCCCGCGTTGATGACATTCGAACGAATCCGATTGCCCAAGAACTCGGCGGCGCCGGAGGAAGGATGCCGGATGACCACCATGTCGATCCGCATCGCCTCGAGGTTGCGGGCCGTGTCCACCAGGGTCTCGCCCTTCTGCACCGAGCTGCCGCTCGCCGCCACGTTGACGGTGTCGGCGGAGAGGCGTTTTTCCGCGAACTCGAACGAAATACGAGTGCGGGTCGACGCCTCAAAGAACAGGTTGACGATGGTCTTACCGCGGAGCGCGGGGACCTTCTTGATGGGCCGCTCGGAGACTTCCTTGAAGGGCTCCGCGGTGTCGAGAATCAGCCGGATGTGGTCCGCCGAGAGGTCCTCGAGCCCGACCAGGTCTTTGCCGAGGAGGGCGGTCACGCGGCGCCTCCCTGCTGCACCAGGTCGACCTCGTTGCGCCCGTCGAGTTCCTCGACCAGCACGTCCACGCGCTCTCCCCGGCTCACCTTGACCTGCTTGCCGACGATGTCCGGCTGGATCGGCAGCTCGCGGCCTCCGCGATCCACCAGCACGCACAGCGAGATGCGTTTGGGACGGCCGAAGTCAGCGAGCTCGTCCAGCGCGGCGCGGACGGTGCGGCCGGTATAGAGCACGTCGTCCACGATCACGACGTGCTTGCCGGTGAGCTCCCCGGGGATGCGGGTCTCGCCGATGACGGGCTTGGGGCCCACCGTCTCGAGGTCGTCGCGATAGAGGGTGATGTCGAGGGCGCCGCGGGGCACGACGGCGCCCTCGTCCTGCTCGATCAGTTTGGCGATCCGCTCGGCCAGCTCGACGCCGCGCCGCTGGATGCCGATGAGCACGAGACCGTCGGTCCCGTGGGCCAGCTCGAGCACTTCCACGGCCATTCGCTGAAGCGCCCGCGACATCGCGCGGGCGTCCAGGATGATCGTGCGGTCGGGCCGGCTCATCTCAGGCTTGGAAGGTAACGCGCGAACCAGCGGGGTCAACGGCGGGGTTGACGTCGAACGACACGCCGCGTCTCTTCGAGGCCATGCGGCGCTACGTGTGGAGTCTCCTGGGGCTCGCCCTCGCGGCTGCCCCGCTCGCTGGGCAGGGGCTGCGAGACAAGATCTCCCAGCTCTTCATTTTCGCGGACGGCAAAGACCCGCTATTCCTCGGCGGCACCGCCGGCTCCGACTCGGCCACCGCGCTGCACGCCGACCACTTCGTCCCGTCGGCCGTGAGCGACAACGGCACCTTGATCTCGTTCATCGGGACGGCCATCAGCCAAAACGTCGCGAACCTCCCCGTGAGCGCCACCAGCGGTGGCTCCACGTTCCGCTTCGACGGCGGCGTCCCCGTCGCGACGTCGGGCTCCCCGGGCGCGGTGTTCGGCGAGCGTGCCCAGACGCTCGGGCGCGGACGCGTGTTCATCGGGGCCAACATCAACCGGCTGCACTTCGAGAGTCTGCGGGGTGTGAGCCTCAATGGCATCCAGATGACGTTCACCCATCAGAACGTCACCGGCCCGCAATGCGACAGTATCGTGGGCTCCTCGTGTACACCCTACGGCGTCCCGACGCACGAAAACGACGTGATCGCACTACGCCTGGCGCTCGACCTCGACATGACCGTGACGTCTTTCTTCATGAGCTTCGGGCTGATGGACCGGGTGGACATCGGCGTCGTGCTTCCGATCGTCTCTACCTCGCTGCGAGGCACGAGCAACGCGCAGATCATTCCTTTCGGCGGCACGACCGCTCAGCATTTCTTCGGCGGTACGCCCGCCAACCCCCAGCTCTCCACGTCTCGGTTGGTGGACGGATCGGCCACCGGCATCGGTGACCTCGCCGCACGGGTCAAGGTCAGCGTCACTCAGACGGAACGCACCACGTTCGCGGTTCTCGGAGATGTCCGGTTCCCCACCGGGAGCGAGGACGACCTCCTCGGCTCCGGGCACGTCGCGGCCCGCGGCCTCGGCATCCTGTCGGCGCGATTCGGGGCGTTCTCGCCTCACGCCAATTTGGGATACCTCTACCGGAGCGGGAGCTCGCAGAATAACGCGGTCCTCGCAACCGTCGGGTTCGATCACGTGATGGCGCCGTGGGCGACGATGGCGGTCGACCTGGTCTCGGAGCTGCAGGTAGGCGAGAGCAAACTCCGGTTGCCGGGGCCGGTGACCTACGACCTGCCCTTCCGGCGGACGATCGACGTCACGAACATCCCGAACGAGCGCGACGACCTGATCAATGGGTCGTTCGGTTTCAAGTTCATGACGCGGTCAGGGATCACGCTCGTCGCGAACACGCTATGGCCGCTGAACCGCGGAGGGCTGCGGCCCAACGTGCTGTGGACCGCAGGGGTCGAGTACAACTTCTAAGAATCCGCTAACGAATCGCGGTGAGCCGCCAGCCGGCGGAGTCCACGACGAGGACCGCGCGGAAGGTCACCGCCCGCCGCTCGCCGCGTCCGGTGGAGCCGTTGTCGTACTCGTAGACCCCGCTCACGATCGCCTCGGCCGCGAGGCCAGAGAGATGCACCGCGCTGACCGTCAGCCCGGCCTTGAGATTGCGGGTCGACTGGAAGAAGTCCTGCCAGCTCTGTTGCTGCGCCGCTGTCAGACCGGGATACGCATGCCGCACTTGATTCACGTCGCGCGATTCCAGCGCGCGTGCGTAGTCGTCGATCACTTTTTGGATGTCCGGCCGCGGGTCCACCGGAGCGGGAGTCACGGCCGGCGCGGCCGGTGGCTCCGCGGCGCGCCGCTGCTGGCTGTCACGCACCACCCGCGCGCGCGACTGGCGCTCGGCGTCCGCCCAGAGCGACGCGGCGGTGGCAAGCTGGACCATTGCTTCAGGGACCCGGTTCTGGGCTGCGAGCGATTCCGCTGCCTTGAACACGGTGTCCCCTCTGGCCAGATCCGCGGGAGTCGCTCCCGCATCGATCGCACGGCTCATTGCGGCGGCGGCTCGAGCACGGAGTGAGCGCAGCAGGCTGTCCTCGCGCTGGGCAACCGCGCTGCGGGTTGCGGATTCCGCCGCAGCAGGGGAAACGGCCGACACGCGCTCACGCCCAGCCCGAGTCGACGGTCGCGCGGGAACCGGCACCGGGACCCGACGCAGGGACACCGTGTCCGGCGGAGCGGCGGGATTGGCCGGGGCCACACGGGTCGTGTCGTGCGGCGGCGGCGCCGTGCTCCGAGAGCTCTGCCACGTGCGCCAGGGAGCCAGCCACCAGAGCGCCGCGGCGATCGCAACACTCCCGAGCCCTCCGAGTCCCCACCAGAATCGCGCGCCAGCACGGGCGCGCGGCAGTGCGACCGTCGGCGCGTGCGACTGTGGTTTCGAGAGCACGAGCGGGCTCGTGGGCGTCGTGATCTGGGCCATCAACGCCGAGCCGGCGCCCGCCTTCGCCAGCGTAATCATTTCGCCACGCACCGGATCGTCGTGCCGTAGCGACGGCCGGCCGCACACCGCCACGACGTCGTCCATGCCGGGCCAGCGCCGAGCGGGATCTTTTTCCAGCATTCGCATGACGCCTG
>DATNOH010000267.1:0-8366 GCA_035601435.1 Gemmatimonadales bacterium
CGCCACGGCGGTCTCGTACTCCCGCGCCAGCCGGAAGAATACCTCGTGCAGCCGGTCCGAGTTGGCATGATCGAGGTTGCCCGAGGGCTCGTCCGCGAGCACCAGGCTGGGGTCGTGCACCAGGGCGCGCGCCACGGCGCAACGCTGCTGCTCGCCTCCCGACAGCTCGGCCGGCCGGTGGGTCATTCGTCCCGCGAGCCCCACGAGCGAGAGCAGCTCCTCCGCCCGCGAGCGGGCCCGGCGTTGCCCCATGCCCCCGATCAGGAGCGGCATCATCACGTTCTCCAACGCGGTGAATTCCCGCAAGAGATGATGGAACTGAAAGACGAACCCCAGCTTCCGGTTCCGCAGCTCGGCGAGGGCGTTCACGTCCAGGTCGGCATAGCGCGAGCCGTCCAGCCAGACGTCGCCGCCGGTGGGCCGGTCCAGGGCGCCGAGCAGATGCAGCAGCGTGCTCTTTCCGGCCCCGGAGGTTCCGACGATGGCGACGAACTCGCCGCGGTGGACCTCGAGATCCACCGCGCGCAGCACTTCGAGCGGCTGCCCGTCGCCGCCGGCGAACACTTTGCGCACGCCCCGCGCCTCGAGTAACGCGGTCATTCGTAGCGAATCGCGGTGACGGGATCGAGCCGCGCCGCCTGGATCGACGGATACAGCGGGGCGAGCGTCGCGATTACCAGGCTCGCCCCGATCACGAGCAGCACGTCGAGCGGCTGCGTGTGCACGGGGAGATGGTCGATGAAATAGATGGACGGATCGATCGGAATCCAATGGCCGCGATTCAACATCCCGCCGAGCACCAGACCGAGCACTACACCCAGCGCCGTCCCGGTGAGCCCGACCAGGATCCCCTGCGCCAGGAAGATCCGGCGGATCGACGCCTGCTTGAGCCCCATCGCGAGCAGGATGCCGATCTCCCGCGTCTTATCGCGGACCACCATCGTGAGCGTGCCCACCACGTTGAACGCCGCCACCACACAGATCAGGAACACCACGAACGCCATGGCGAGTTTCTCGAGTTTCAGAGCCGAGAAGAGGGAGGCGTTCTGCGATTGCCAATCGAGCGCCCGGTACGGGTAGCCGAGTCGAGTTTCGAGGGCCATGCCGAACGGCTGTGCCTGCTCCGGGTCCGCCAGGCGGACCTCGAGCCCGGTCACCGCGGTATCGAGCCCCGCGAACCGCTGCGCCGCGCGGCGGTCGAGCGCGACGTAGCTGTTGTCGTACTCGTACATCCCGGTGTCGAACAGCCCCGTCACCTCGTAGCGGTGGAACTTGGGCACGTACGCGCCGAGGCTCGGGTTAAACTTGGCTCCGGCCGGGGCGACGAGGGTCACGACCGTGCCTGGGAACGCCGTGAGTTTGGAGGCGAGCCGGGTGCCGAGGGCGATGCCGCCCTCCACGTCGGAGCGCGTGGTCTTGAATGTCAGGTCGCCCCGGGTAAAGTGCCGGGCGAAGGTGGTCACGGCGCGGCTGCCGGTATCGGGATCGACGCCGTACACCACGACGCCCTCGGCGTAGTCGTGCCCCGCGGAGATGAGACCCTGGGTCAGCACGAACGGCGCCGCCGCATCCACCCCGGCGGCGCGGCGCACCTCGCCCAGCACCTTGCGCCAGTCGTCGAGCTTGAGGCCCTCGCCGTAGGTGAGCACCCGGAGATGGGGATTGGCGACCAGGATCTTGTCGCGCAGATCCGCCTGGAGCCCGTTCATCACACCCAGCACCACGACCAGGGCCATGACGCCCACCGTCACTCCGCCCACGGCGATCACCGTGATCAAGGAGAGCAGCCGCGAAGCGCGACGACTTCGCAGGTAGCGCAGGGCGACGTGCAGCTCGAAGCGGGAGATCATTCGGGCCGGAGCATGGGAAAGAGGATCACGTCCCGGATGTGCGACTGGTCCGCCAGGATCATGTGCAGCCGGTCGACTCCCAACCCGACGCCGCCGGTGGGTGGCATGCCGTACTCGAGCGCCCGGATGAAGTCTTCGTCCAGCTGCTGCGCCTCCGCGTCGCCCGCCGCGCGCAGCCGGGCCTGCTGTTCGAAGCGGCGGCGCTGCTCCTCGGGATCGTTCAGCTCGCTGAAGGCGTTCGCTAGCTCGCGCTTCTGGATGAAGAGCTCCCAGCGCTCCACGCGCGTCGGGTCGCCGCGCTTGAGCTTGGCGAGCGGCGACAGTGCCACCGGGTAGTCCAGCACGAACGTCGGCTGCACCAACGTCGGCTCGACGTAGTTCTTGAACACCTCGTCCACCAGCTTCGCGCCGGACAGTTGATCGACGTCGGCGACCTCCTTGCGCTTCAGGGCGGCGCGCAACTCCGCTTCGCTGGCGCGCGTGAGATCGAGCCCGGTCGTCTCACGCACCAGGGCGTAGTAACCTTTGCGGGCGAACGGACGCTTGAAGTCGAGCGTCGCGCCGTGCCGCTCGAGCGTGGTGGCGCCGAACAGCTCCTGCACCATCCCGGACAGCATCTCCTCCGTGCCCTGCAGCATCACTTCGTAGTCGGCGTAGGCCTCGTACCACTCGGCCATGGTGAATTCGGGATTGTGGAAGCGGTCCATCCCCTCGTTGCGGAAGTCGTGCCCGATCTCGTACACCTTCTCGAGCCCCCCGACGATACACCGCTTGAGATACAGCTCATCGGCGATCCGCAGATAGACGTCGCGATCGAGCGCCTCATAGTGCGTGGTGAAGGGCCGCGCCGACGCGCCGCCGTACACCGGCTGCAGCACCGGCGTCTCCACCTCGAGGTAGCCCCGGGCGTCGAGAAACTTGCGGATGTAGCCGACCACCCGGGCGCGCAGCTGAAACCGCTCCCGCGCCTCGCGATCGACCGCGAGATGGGCGTAGCGCTGCCGCGCGCGCAGCTCGGGATCGGACAGCTCCCCGTGCCGCTTGCCCTCCGCGTCCTCCTTGCCGAGCGGCAGCGGGCGTAGCGACTTCGTGAGCAGGGTGAAGCGCTCCACCCGGACGGTGACCTCGCCCGTCTTGGTGCGAAACAACGGACCCTCCACGCCGACGACATCGCCGAGGTCGAGCAGCTTCACCACCTCGTACTGCTCGGCGCCGATAGTGTCGACCTTGAAGTACACCTGAATCTTGCCGGAGCGGTCCTCGATGTGCCCGAAGGTCGTCTTGCCCATCGAGCGCAACAGGATGAGCCGCCCCGCCAGGCGGTGCACCCTCGGTGCGTCCTCCTGGAGATGCTCGAGCGCCTCGGCGACCGAGCCGGAACGGTCGAACCGGTAGGCAAACGGCGCGACGCCGCGCTTTACCAGCTCGGCGAGCTTCTCGCGCCGCGCCGCCTCCACGAAGCCGGTCATGCCGCCCTGCTCCCAAAGCGCTTCAGATAGGCCTCGATGAACGGGTCCAGGTCACCGTCCATCACCTTCTGGACGTCGGCCACTTTCAACTCGGTGCGGTGGTCGTTGACCATGGTATAGGGCTGGAACACGTAGGAGCGGATCTGACTCCCGAAGGCGATATCGCTCTTCTGCTTGTCCACTTCCGCCTTCTTCGCCTCGCGCTCGGCCACGGCGCGCTCGTACAGCCGGGCTTTCAGCATCTTGAGCGCCGTCGCCTTGTTCTTGAATTGACTGCGCTCGTTCTGGCACTGCACCACGATATTGGTCGGGAGGTGCGTGATTCGGACCGCGGAGGACGTCTTGTTAACGTGCTGCCCGCCCTTCCCCGAAGCCCGGTACACATCGATTCGCAGATCGTCGTCGTTGATCTCGATTTCGATGTCCTCATCCACCACCGGGTACACGAACACCGACGCGAACGACGTGTGGCGCCGCGACTGCGCGTCGAACGGGGAAATGCGCACCAGGCGGTGCACGCCCTTTTCGGCCTTGAGCAGCCCGTACGCGTACTGCCCGCTGATCTGGATTTCCGCGGACTTGATACCGGCTTCCTCGCCCTGCAGCAGGTCGAGGACCTCGACCTTGAAACCGTGGCGCTCCGCCCAGCGCGTATACATCCGCATCAGCATTTCGGCCCAGTCCTGGGACTCGGTACCGCCCGCGCCTGAATGGATCGTGAGCAGCGCGTCGCGGTTGTCGTCCGAGCCGCGCAGCATATTCTGCAGCTCGAGCGCCTCGAGCTGCGCGGCAATGGCATCGGCTTCCTGCTCGAGCGACCGGCCTTTGAGCATCTCGGCCACGAGGCGAGCGTGCTCCTGGTCCGACTCACCCTCCGACAGCTCGAGCAGCGCGCGTGCGTCCTCCATCCGCTTCCGCACCGCGTGATAGGGGTCGACCCAGCGCTTCAGCTCCTTGATCTGCTGCACTGCCTGTCGCGATTTCTCCTGGTCGGCCCACACGCTGCCCTCCGCCATGGCGTGCTCCAGCTCCGCCAGGCGCTTGGTCTTTCCTGCTATGTCAAAGAAAGCTCCGCAGCTCGGAGAGACGTCGGTCGAATTCAGCAAGACGATCGGATAGGGCCACAGTGCGCTCGCTTCAGGCTCAGTTAGGAAATGAGCCGCCCGCCGACGGGCGGAGGGCGGCTCTAACTGCTTGGAAAGCTAATAGGTTAGACCCCACCGCACCAGCCTAGAAGACCTTGTTTCCCCCGGCGAGAATCTCGTTTAGCGCCTCGGCCCAGAACGGTGTGGCCTTCGCGAGTTCGGCTCCCACCTGCTCGACGTATTCCTGCCAGCTTTTCTCGATCTCGTCTTTGAAGAGCTGCGGCAGCGTGCCGTCCCGCAACCCCTGCTGGCGTTTCTCCGGATGGTACACCACAAGATCCGACACGAGGGCCCGCGCGAGTCGGCGCGCCTTCTGCTTCGGATCCTGCACCATGAACGGATTCACCGGACGGAGCGGGCTCGCCATCCGCTGGCCGGGCGCCGCGCCTGCCGGCGCAGCTGGCGCGGCCGGTGCGGCCGGCGCGCGGGGGGCTGGTACCGGAGGTGAGGCGGCGCGCGGAGCAGGCGCCGCCGGCGGAGCGGCGGGTCGCATGGTCGGCGCAGCAGGTGCGGGGGGGGCTGGTGCCGCGGGGGGCGCCGCACGCGGTGGCGCCGCTGGTGGTGCGGCGCGCGGCGGCGGGGCCGGCGCAACGGGGGGCGCCGGAGGCGCGGGTGCGGATGTGGGTGCCGCGATGGGACCCGAGAAGCGGGGCATGGCGGGCGCCCGCGGCGGCGCGGGAGCGGGAGCGGGCGGAGCAGGAGCGGCCGGCGGCCGACCCGCCGCTACGGTGGCAGGGGCTGCCGCGCCGGCCGACGCGTTCACGGGAAACACGTTGCTGCAGACCGCGCAGCGGGCCCGCACGCCCCCCGCCGGGACCTTGGCCGGGTCCACGCGATACACCGTCTCGCACGACGGACAGGTGACGTTCATCGAGGGCCGGCCGTGCCGTCGTCATCCAGCTCCGGGTCGTGGCGGCGGTCGACCACGAACACCGACCCCGGTTGCGTTTTCGCGTAGCTCTTCATCTCGGTCGCCAGCTCGCTGACCTGCGCCGGGTGCGCGAACCGGCGGTGCTGATTGGTCACGATCCCGATAGACAACGTCATGAGCGGCACGCGGTGCAGCTGGCCGCGTCGATCCTTGCCGAAGTAGTATCCGGCGCGGCGGTCCTGCTCGTTGTACTGGTACGGAATCAGCGCGTCGAACACCTCGAGCACCTCGCCGCACACGTCGGGGATCGCGTCGAAGGGAATGATGCAGATGAAATCGTCCCCACCGATGTGTCCGATGAACCCGCGGTTGCCGAGCAGTCCTTTCACGACGTCGTGCAGGATGCGCGACAGGATGTAGATGACCCGATCGCCGTCGTTGTAGCTGTAGCGGTCGTTGTACTCCTTGAAATGATCCAGGTCGGCATAACATACCGCGAACAGCTCGCCGTTTTCCATGCGCCGCCGGATCTCGCGCTCGATCTCCGTCGTACCCGGCAGGCGGGTGGACGGGTTGACGGCCACGTCGCGCGCGGTGCGGGTCATGAGCCCGTCGAGCCGGCTCGCCTGCTCCGTCGGCTCGAACAGCGGGCTGATGACTTCGTCCGCCCCCGCGCTGAACCACTCTTGCACGCGGTCCGTCGTGTGCCGACTCGTCAGGACCGCGAGCGGGACGATGGCGGAGTAGGAGTCCGCCTTGAGCCGCGCACAGAGCGCGAGCCCCTGCGGACCGCCGTCCGCATCGATGACCACGAGCTGTGGCAGCGACCGGAGCACCCGCTGCTCCACGTCGGCGGCGTCGGGTACCGGCACGATCGTCAGTCCCTTGCCGTTGACCCAGCGTGCCAGGAAGTCAGGTACCGTGCGACCAGCCGCCGAGAAGAAGAGTATCGTCGGGCGCGTGCCGCGCACCTGCCTCCTGACGTAAGGGTCGAGCGCGCCCAAACTTAGGCCGCGTATCCCGGGGTTGTCAAACAAGCGCATCGAAGCTGCGGCTAGAAGTGTTTCGCCTCGTCGATCAGCATGATCGGGATGTCGTCTTCGACGGCGTAGATCAGACGGCAGGCATGACACACCAGCGCTTCGGTGGGCGCGGTCCGGTGCTCGAGGGGCCCTTTGCACTTGGGGCAAACCAGGATTTCGAGCAGATCGGGGGCGAGACTCATCCGCCGTACCCCAGACGCTTGAGTGACGCGGGCTGGCGTCGCCACTTGGGCAGCACCTTGGCGTGCAGCTCGAGGAACACGCGGGCCCCCAGCAGGGCCTCGATCTTGCCCCGGGCCGTTTGCCCGATCGCCTTGATGGTGCGGCCCCCTTCCCCGATCACGATCCCCTTCTGGCTGGCGCGCTCGACGTAGACCACCGCTCGAATATACACGGGCTCCTGACCCTCTCGGAACTCGTCGATCTCGACGGCCACGCTGTAGGGCAGCTCTTCGTGCAGCAGCTCGAACGCCGCCTCGCGCACGAACTCGGCGGCGAAGAACCGCATCGGCTGGGTCGCCATCGCGTCGGGATCGTAGTGAAAGGGGCCCTCGGGCAGGCGTTCCCGGAGGGCAGCGAGGAGCTCGTCGAGGCCTGCGCCGGTCAGCGCGGAGACGACCACGGTGGAGGATGGTGGAGGTTGGTGGAGGTTGGTGGAGGGTGTGACGAGGTCGGACTTGGTGTAGACGGTGACGATCGGCGCCCGCGGCGCGCGGTGGAGCTTCGCCACCTGCATGAGCGGCGGCGCGGGATACTCCGCCAGGGGATGCAGGTAGGCGATGACCTCGGCGTCGTCGATGGCGCGCAGCGCCGCGGCGCGCATTAGTTCGTGCAGCTGGTATTCGGGCTCGAGCAAGCCGGGCGAGTCGGTGAAAATGAACTGGCTGTCGGCGCGCGTGAGCAGGCCGACTACCGGGAGCCGGGTGGACTGCGGCTTGGGGGAGACGATCGCGAGATGCTCGCCGACGAGCGCGTTCAAGAGGGTGGACTTCCCCACATTGGGCTTCCCGGCGAGCGCCACGACGCCGCAGCGCGTCATTCGGTGATCGGCGCCTTCAGGTGCACGGGGGGTGGCGGCGCCTTGCGCGCGAGGCGCAGATTGAGCGACTCGACGAAGACGGAGAACCCCATCGCGAAGTACACATAGCCCTTTGCGATGTGCTGGCCCAGGCCATCGGCGATGAGCGTGACGCCGATGAGGAGCAGGAAGGACAGGGCCAACATCTTGAGCGTCGGGTGACGGTGGATGAAGTCGCTGATTGCGCCGGCGGCCATGAGCATGACCAGCACGGCGAGCACGATGGCCGCGATCATCACGCCCACTTGCCGCACCATGCCCACGGCGGTGATCACGGAGTCGAGCGAGAACACGATATCGAGCAGGGCGATCTGCACGATGACGCGCCCGAACGTCGCACCGGCTTTCACGTTCTGCTGCCCCTCTTCGCCCTCGAGCTTCTCGTGGATCTCCCGGGTACTCTTCCACAGGAGGAACAGGCCGCCCACGAGGAGGATCAGGTCGCGGCTGGAGAACGGGTGGCCGAGCAGGCTGAACAACGGCCGCGTGAGGCGCATGATGCTGGTGAGGGAGAGCAGCAGCAGGATGCGGGTCACCATGGCGAGCGTCAGGCCCGCGCTGCGGGCGCGGCGCTGCTCGCCGGCCGGGAGCTTCCCGGCAAGGATCGAGATGAAGATGATGTTGTCGATGCCGAGGACGATCTCGAGCACCGTCAGCGTCAGGAGCGCGATCCAGGTTTCGGGCGAGGTCAGCCAGGACATGGTCGGGGCAAGATAATGCGGAGTAACGCAAAAGCCCGCCCCGGCGAACCGGAGCGGGCTTCCGATGCGAAGCTGGCGGCGGCCTACTCTCCCACGACCTCGCAGTCGCAGTACCATCGGCGCTGACAGGCTTAACGACCGTGTTCGGGATGGGAACGGGTGTGGCCCTGTCGCGCTAGTCGCCAGCAAACAACCCTGACAACCGACGA
>DATNOH010000268.1:0-5830 GCA_035601435.1 Gemmatimonadales bacterium
CGCGGCCTGGCCGACCTGATCGAGCGCACCTGCCGTCATGCGGCGCGTTTCGCTGATGGGTTGAGGGACGCGGGGTGCGAGATCCTCAACGACGTGGTGATCAATCAGGTCCTGGTCTCGTTCGGCGACGCGGAGCTGACCCGCCGTGTGATCGCCGGCATACAGGGGGACGGCACGTGCTGGGCCGGGGCGACCGTGTGGCAGGGACACACGGCTATGCGCATCAGCGTCTCCTCATGGGCGACGACCGAGGACGATGTCGAGCGCAGCCTGGCCGCCATGCTGCGGGTGGCGGCGGAGCTGCAGGCGACGGCGAATCGATGATGGACCAGACACAGGTCCGTGAGTTTCCCGGGCTCCCAGGACGCGGGTCAGTTCAGCGGGAGCCCGGTGGGCTTGGGCCATAACGCCGCGCTCCAGAACAACACGTGGCCGCTGATTTTGAGCCGGACGCTCGGTGCCACTGCCCCGCTTGCGCCGAGGCTGCCCGGTGCGAACTGGGCCAACACTCCGGTGCCACCCACGACCCATAAACTCCCGTCCTGCTCGAAGGCCAGGCCGATCGGAATGCCCAGAGCGCCGCCGCTCGAGGTGATCACCACGTTCGGCTCCAAAGGCCCCGCGCCGGCCAACTGGGCCGGAGTGAAGGCGAGCAGATTGCTTCTGCCGTTGTTGGCGATCCACAGGTTCCCCGTCCCGTCGAATGCCACGCCGGTGGGATTCACGAACGAGTCCGCGGCCGTCAGGACGAACGCCGGGGGCGGCGAGCCTGACGCCGCGAGCTGCGCGGCCGTGTACTCGTAGATCACGCGGAGCTGGTTGTCGGACACCCACAACGAGCCCGCGCCGTCGAAGGCGATGGCCACCGGGGTTCCCGGTACGGACAGGACCAGCGCCGGCGTCTGTACGCCGCCCGCGGCCAGCTGTGCGGGGTCGAAGCGGACCACCGTCGCGCTCCGGTGGTTGACGACCCACAGGCGTTGCTGCGAATCGAACGCCAGACCAATCGGTCCGCTGAGCGAGCCCCGCGTCGGCGTGATCACCCTTGTCGCCGCTTTGGTCCCGGAGCTGGCAAGGGCGCCGGGCGCGAAGGCCAGCAGCAAGGAATCGTCGTCACTGGCCACCCACAGGTTCCCGGCGGCGTCGAACGCGACACCGGCCAGGGTCGTGAGGCCGGCACTGGGCGTGGTGACGATCGTGGCTGGGACGCGTTGCCCGGTGTCGGTGAGCTGCGTCGGATCCAGGCGGAGAATGGCCGGAGGATTCCCGCTGACCACCCAGAGTCCGTCCTGGGCCGATGTGGGCGGGGGTGGGGGTGGCCGCGGTGGCTGCGGCACCATCGGCGACGTGGCGTCGGTCCCGCAGGCCGCGGCAACGGCAACCAGGAGAACAGCGGTAGCCTTAAGAACGATGAGCCGCATGGTGTCAGTACTCCCCGAGTCCGAGTTGGCGCGGTCTGCGTAACAGGGACCGCTCCGCCGCCTGCGCGAAGGCGAGCGCCGACGGCCAGCGCTCGGCTGGCTCGGGATGCAGGGCCCGCGCGACCACCTCACCCAATGCGCGAGGCACGATCGGGCGGAGCCAGTGCACGGGGATGGGCGGGCGCAGGAGACGCTGGATCCGAAGCTCCGAGACCGTCGTCCCCGCATGTGGGAGCCGGCCGGTGAGCATCTCGTAAAACACGACGCCCAGCGAAAAGATGTCGCTCGCGGGACCCAGGGCGTCGCCCAGCAACTGCTCTGGGCTCATGTAGCCCAGGGTGCCGGACGGCGCCCCGTCCACCGCTCCGAAGTCGAGCAGCTTCACGACGCCCCCTGACTCCAGCAGGATGCTCTGAGGTTTCAAGTCGCGGTGCAGAATGCCGATCCAGTGCAGGCGGTTCAACGCGTCCGCCGCGCTGCGCAGCACACGGATGGCGTCGGAGAGCGGGAAAGGGCCGTCGCGCTCGAGTCGCTGAGCGACCGTCTCACACGCCACGCATTCGACATATTCCATCACGAGGCCCATGGCCTCCTCCATTTCGCAGAACTGCGGGCCCCGAATCCCGCGCGGGGATCCGGGGACCCCGACACGCTTGCTACTGGACGACGATCCTGCCGCTCATCGCGGCACCGTGCACGGCGCAGTCGTACTGATAGGTCCCCGCCGTCGTGAAGGTGAATGAGTACGTCATGCCATCGCCGGTCTGGATGGCGCTGCTCGGGAAATTGGGCGCCCCTTGCGACTGGACGCTGTGCGCGACCGCTCCCGTGGCGGTCCAGGTCCACGTGACCGTGCTGCCGACCGCGACGGTGTCGATCGCTGGGTTCTGAGTCCCGTTGTGAGCGCTCCGGAACAGGATGTTCCCGACGGCGATCTGACCGACCGGGCCACCGCCGCCCCCGCCGCCGCCCCCACCACCCCCGCTGCCACCCCCGTAGGTGGGTGAACTGCAACCCACCAACGCAGCCAGCGCCAGCAAGCTGATTACCGCTTTTGCAATACGCATGTCCTTCTCCTGCTCGCCTTGCGCGAGCTCCAATTGTTCTCGGGTCATGAAAGAGAGGCACCTGCCTCGATTACGGAGCAGGTTAGCGATCGCGGCTCGATGGCTGTATCAGACGCAACGGCTGGGGCGGGGCGGAAACGGCGGAACAGATCTGTCGGACGGAGGACTACATCGGATCATCAGGCGATCAGCCCGTACCTCGCGGCGTAGCGCACCAGGTCGGCATTGGTGGCGACAGCCATTTTCTCGAGAATGCGAGTGCGGTAGGTGCTCACCGTCTTGGCCGAGAGGGCCAGCTCGCTGGCGATCTGAGAGACGGTGAGGCCGCTGCCCAGCCGGCGCATGACCTCGAACTCGCGATCGGACAAGAGCTCATGGGGGGGTCGCTGCCCGCCCGCGTCGAGCTGCTTGGCCAGCTGCTCCGCCAGTGTCGGACTGACGTACTTGCCGCCGCGATACACGCGGCGGATGGCCTCCAGCAGCTGATCCGGCGAATGGTCCTTGGTGAGATAGCCCGAGGCACCGGCCTTGAGGGCCCGTACCGCCCACTCATCCTCCGGGTGAACGCTCAAGGCCAGAACTCGAATGGTCGGATGGCGGGTGCGCAGCTCCTTCAGGGTCTCGATGAACAGACCGCCCGGCATCGAAACGTCGAGCAGCACCAGATCGGTGGCGGCGGTCTCGAGCCCGGCGAGCAGCGCCGCGGCCGAGTCCGCCTCGCCCGAAATCACCATCCCCGCATCCGCCTCCACGATACGGCGCAGCCCCTGCCGGACGATCGGGTGGTCGTCCGCGATGAAAATGCGAATCTTCGGGCTCGGCCGGCTCACGGCTTCGGCACCGGAATGGTGACGGCGATACCGGTGCCCCGCCCCGGCTCACCCCGAATCATCAGGGTCCCACCACACGCCAGCGCCCGCTCACGGATGCCCACCAATCCAAGGGACGAAAGGCCACTGAGCGATTGGGGCGTGAATCCGACGCCGTTGTCCTCAACGCCGAGGATGATGACCCCGCCCACCCGGCGCACCGACACGTCCACCCGGGTGGCCTGGGAATGCCGCGCCACGTTGGTCAGCGCTTCCTGGATGATGCGGAAGGCGTGACTCGCGATTGCGGCGGGGAGCCGGGGAAAGTCGTCGGCATGAAAGATCACCGCGATGCCGGTCCGTTGGGTCGTTTCCCGCACCAGGGACTCGATCGCGGCCTCGAGGCCGAGTTGGTCGAGCACGCTGGGCCGCAACTCGCTGGCGATGCGGCGGACGATCTGCATCGTCTGGTCGACCCGGTCGGCGAGCGACGCGTCGCCCAGTCGGAAGATGCCGGAATCGGTCCGGGACTGCCGGCTCTCGAGCCAGGCGACGTCGAGCTTCAGGGCAGTCAGCGCCTGGCCCAGCTCGTCGTGGATCTCCCGCGCGATGCGGGTGCGTTCCTCCTCACGGGTCGCCTGCAGCCGGGCCGCGAGCGCCCGCAGCTCGGCCCGGGACTGCTCCAGTTCCTCCAAGGCCTTGACGCGGTCGCTCACGTCCCGCTGAATCCCGAAGTGCCCGGTGATGCGGCCGGCGGCGTCGTAGAAGCACATGTAGTCGCCTTCGACCCACATCATCGAACCGTCGAGCCGGCGCTCGTTGGTGAGGCTGTGGGTGTTACCGGCGTCGAACAGCTTGCGCCAGCCCCGGCGTCCGGCAGCGATGTCGTGCCGGAAGAAGTCTCTCGGCGTCATGCCGATCAGCTCCGCCGGCTTAGCGCGGAATTGCTGCGCCATCGCCGGATTCACCTTGGTCAGGCGCTGATGGGAAAAGACGTAGTCCAGCACCGCGTCCTTGTCGACTCCCGGCCCCCACTCGACCGGCTGATCGAGCATCATGAAGAAGAACCCGTCCTGGGAGCGCTCGAAGAACGCCTCCAGGAGCTCGGGAGTGTTGAGCTGGGTCGGTTCCGGCAAGGCTGTCGGCATCGGGTCTCCTGGCGAAAGGTGCGGAGGACGCCTCCTCCAAGGAAGGAGGCCGCCCGCGCCCGGCTATCGCACCACGATCCGCCCGGTCATGGCAGCTCCGTGAACCGCACACTGGTAGGTGTAGGTTCCGGGATTCCGGAACGTCACGGTATAGGTGTCGTTGGCCTCCGACATCACCACGCTGTTCCGGAAGATGTCCGGGGTCCCGGTCGACTGGATGCTGTGCGAGCCCGCGGCGTTCCAGACCCACGTGATGCTGTCACCCGCCGCGATCGTGTCCACGGCGGGGTTCTGGGTTCCGTTGCGGACACTGCGAAACAAGATATTCCCGACCGTGACATTGCCGACTGGCCCACCGCCGCCGCCGGGTGAAGTCACGCCCCCGCATGCCGCGACGAGCGCGGCTGATACGATCCATGTTGTGCGTCGCATATCGAAGCCTCCGTGCAGTTTAGTAAGATCCGGGCCCCGAGGATGACGGGACGGGCTGCGGCTCCCCGTAGATGAAATCGTCCATCACGACGAGGTCGGTGGTGCCGCCCGCGCTCACATCCGTGCTCGTCGCGTTCAGAGCGGCGTCGCCGCTGGTGATCAGGACCCGGGCGACGATCGGGGAGTCGAATACTGCGCCGACGAAGCTGAACCCCTGGGCGCCGAGCCGGGCCGGAGCTGGGACGCTGGCGATCTCGACGCCGTTCGCGTCGAAATAATCGACGCGAGCCGAGCCGCCTGCCCGGTCGACATCGGAGAATACCACTCCGAAGCCGTTGACCAGGCCGTTGGTCGTGGTGCCCGCCAGCTTGAAATCGACCTCGACCTGATTCGAGCCGACGGCCATGAACAGCTTCTTGGGCGAGAACGCCTTGAACTGGTCCGCCAGTCCGGCGTTGATCGACGCGAACGCCGTGCTGTCCACCCGGAAGCCCGTGCCGGGGCCCGAGAAGATGGCACCCCGCTTCGAGTTGACGTTGAAGAACGTCGCCGGAAACGTGTCGACGTTGGTCAGGGCGGCGGGCACGCCGTCCCAGTTGATCTCACGCCGGCCGCTCGTGGCGGGCGGGGAGTTCGGCGCATTCAAGTTGCCGCCGAGCGCAGCGCGAAACCTGTTCAGGGTGTCCGCGAGCGCCGCGCTATCGCCTTGCGCACGGATGACAGTGAAGGTGGGAGTCGGAGGCTGGTTGTTGATGGGCGAAGAGAGACTGTCGCACGCCGCCAGGGCCACCAGGCTCAGGAAAGGTGCATAGATGGTCGGTTTCATCGTGTGCTCCGTCGTGACTAGGATGGATCGCTGAACGAGGCCAATCGTAGCGATCGCGCATCGACGGAAGAATCAGGCGCGGCGGAACAAACTTGTCAGACGGAGGACTACACCTTGCCCTCGACTA
>DATNOH010000269.1:0-16551 GCA_035601435.1 Gemmatimonadales bacterium
GCTGCGCTGGCTCGATGTGCGGGAGACGGGCGACGAGGAGCGTCGCGAGGAGCTCGCGGCGCGCATCAACGCCTCGGAGGCGGCGCTGGCGCGGCTCGAGCAGCTCGCGTCGGAGCCATGGATGCACGCGGGCGCGCTGTCACACACCCGCGATCGCTATCGCCTCCGCACGCGCCACTTGCGCGGCCACGCGGACGGTGTGCTCGAGGATCCGATCGAGGAAAAATCCATCGCGCACCTGCGTCTCGCGCGCGAGCTGCTCGCGGTGGAGCGGCAGGAGCTGCTCCGCATGCGCGACAACGGCGCGATCTCCGACGCCGTGATGCGACGCGTGCAGCAGGAGCTCGACTACGAGGAGCTCCTGCTGCATCACGAGTGATCCTCAACCCAACACGACCGCCGCGATCAATTCGACGTGAGGCGCCTCGTCGCAGGTTGCGACGGGCGGCATGCGCTCGTGCCAGGCCAGCACGTCGCGGACCGCGAGCGGCGCGCGGCGGGCCAGTAGATCTTCGAGCCACAGCTCTTCTCCGGCAGTCATGCCGAGCGCGAGTCGCGAGACGAGACCATCGAGGCGGGCGAGGTCGGCGTGGCGACGCTCGGTAGCGGCGCGGCGCGCCGCCGCCAGCACCCAGGGTATGAGCCGGCGACTGAGGCGATCGCGGTGGGCCGCACGCCAGCGCGCGTCTTCGAGTGCGGCGAGCCGCTCACGGACGAGCGGCGCCGCCCGTCGGATCGCCCGCTCGAGCGTGCGACGGTCGAGCGGGGCCGCTTCCGCCGCGGCCGCCCTCTCGAGCAGTCGGGTGGCGCGGGCGGGATCGGCTCGAGCGCCCCCATCTGTCACGACCACGCCCTCGACTTGACGCCCTAGCCGCACCACGAGCACGACCGCTGGCTCTAGCGCCGTGACCGCCGCGCAGCTCCCGGGCGTAGCAGGCGGCCCCGCGCGAGCGGCGAGCTGCTGCAGCCGGTCGCACCAGTCGAGCCCGCGCGGGCCGGCGCCCGCTCGCGCTTGCATGCGCCGCTTCGTCACCAGGCGGCGCTCCATGGCCAGGGCGTCCGCGAGCGGCGGAGGCGGGAGAAACGTCACCGTCTCAATCCGTTCATGGGCTGAGCCGGCGCGGTCGATCCGGCCCACACGCTGTGCGAGGCGTGCGGGGCTCCAGGGCAGGTCATAATGGATCACTCGGCCGGCGTCCTGGAGATTCAGGCCTTCGCTCAGGAGATCGGTCGCGATTAGGACGTTGGTCTCGAGCGCGAGGGCGGGAACGGAAGCGCCCTGCGCTCGCGGCGCGAACGCGCGGAGCACCTCCTCCCGCCGCGCGGGCTCGCTTCCAAACCAGCCCCGCTCTCCCGTCACCGCCGCGACTCGGTGGCGACGCAGCCGGCGCATGAGGTGATGCACGGTGGCACGCGCATGGACGAAGGTGATCGTCTTACCCACCCGTTCAGCGAGCAGGCGCTCGAGAGCGTCCGCCTTGGGATCATCGGGGGACGCGGCGACCGTGCGCAGCCGTCGCACGACCGCGCGGTCTCGGTCGGTCACCGCGCTCGGTCCAGGAGGCAGCACCAGCGGGAAGAATGCGAGCTGGAGGTCGTCGGATCCGGCGGGGAACAGTCCGCGGAAATCGCGGCGCCCCAGCGCCCTCCCGTGCGCCGCGGCCGCGGCGCCCAGCTCGAGGAACGCTTCATACCGAACGAGGCTCGCGCGGAACGCCGGCAGGCTGGAGGCGAGCTGCGACAAGAGAAGCATGCGAAACAGCGCCGCCGCCTCTCCGCCCGCCTCGAGCTGCGCGACTCCGGTCACGAGCTGCTCGAGCACCGGGTCGGGCGCCGTGCCGGCGCGAATCGCTTCCCCGGCCGCGCGCTCAGGGAAAGCAAGCACGGCAGGCCCGGAGCCATACCCTGCCCGCACGCGCTGGCGAGAGCGCGACACGCTGAGCCGGGCGGCGGCGGCCGTCACCGCGTGAGGATCAGCGTCTCCCAGTGCCGCGCGACAGAGTGAGGGCACGCCCAGCGCCGTGAGGTCGTGGTCCCGCAGGAACAGGCGGAAAAGATGAAACAGATCGCCGATCCGGTTGTGCACCGGCGTCGCCGTGACGAGTAGGACACGCGCACCGATCACGGCCTTCGCGAGGGCGCGGTAGCGATTAGTGTCGGGGTTTCGGAAGCGGTGGGCTTCGTCGATGATAAACAGGCGGCAACGGGCGGCAGCAGGCGGCAGGTGGCGGCAACGGTTCCCGCTCAGAGACTCATGCGTGATGATCGGGGCGTCGGTGTCGTACCGCTTCAACAAGGCGCGCCATTGGTTCACCAGCACCGCCGGCACGCCCAGCGCGAACGGCTCGCCGAGCGCGCGGGCGACCGCGAGCGCCACGTACGACTTGCCGAGGCCGACCGCGTCCGCGAGCAGGGCGCCGCCATAGCGCGCGAGCATGCCGACGAGCCGCTCCGCGGCGGGGACCTGGTGCGGGGCGAGCCATGCCGGCCACGGTGCTTTGCCTTCGAGCGCGAGCGGCGCGAGGTCGAGCAGCGCGCGCGCCCCGAGCGACGCGACCGCCGGCGCCGGGCCGACCGCTCCCGGCGCGAGCAGGCAGGCGAGCGGCTCGGGGAGCGGGGCGAGGTGCTCAGAGAGGATCCGCGGCGGATGCGTCCAGGGCACGGCGGTCCGCGGCCTCGAGTTGGTACATGTCGGCAATCGCGTCGTCGTCTGACGCGTTCGCCCGCCCCTGGTCTGCCAGGGCGCGCCATTGCGCGGGATTGGAGGGCGGGAGCGGCAGTCCCCGCACGACGCGTGCGTTGAAGCGCCGGAAGCCGCCGCGGGCGGGATCGGCGGAGAGCCGCGCGAGCGCGGTGAGCCAGCGCGAGTTGAACAGCGCCGCCAGCGCGTACGCGTCGTCCGCCGCGCGGGTGACGATGCCGTACACGGTGTTCAGCGGAACGACGCCGGTGTCGGGCACGACGGCCGCGAGTCGCCGCGCCAGGTCCGGCCAGATCACGCGGTGTGGGGCGTCGGCTAAGGCGATGCGGAACAGCTGCCAGGCCGGACCGCGGCGGTAGTCGCTACGGCGGCACAGCCGCTCCACGTGCGGGTCGAGCGCGCGCGCCAGCTCGGCCGGGAGGCGGGCGAGCGGCCGTCCGTCGGGCCCGTGAGTCCACAGCAGGTGTGCGCGCGGAGTCGCCCGCCAGGGCCGCAGGTCTCGACCTCGGACGACGGGCCGGGTCGCCGGTCCCGGTTGCGACACCAGGAACACATCATCCGCTCCGGTCTTCACGCCGAGCTGCGGGCGCCAGCGATCGCCCACCGCAGGGCAAACGGTCCGCAGGTGACGCGCCACCCGGGTTGCCCCACCTGCAAGGATCCACGGTCCGTCGGTCGCGAGTGCCCGCTGGGGGACGACCGGGGCCCCGGCCTTGGGCCCCAAGGCTGTAGCCACGCGCTCGCGGCCGGTCGGCTCGATCCGCACGGTCACCAGCGCCATCGGGTACACCGCGGCACCGAACACACCCAATTGCGCCACCGGAGCTACTCGCTCCAGGCGCGTGCTTGCGGCGAGCCGCCGCCGCAGCGGCTCTGCATAGCCGCTCGACGCGAGCTTCGCGGGGACGAGCAGTGCCGCGGCTCCACCTGGCGCGGTCAGCTCGAGCGCACGCTCCACGAACGCGACCGCGAGGTCGGGCAAGTGCGCGTACCCGGGTCCGCGCTCCGGCCGCCAGGTGGTGTAGCGGGTTGCCAGTGTCTCCCGCACCTGGGCGGGCACCCGCTCGCCGCGCACCCAGGGCGGGTTGCCGACGACCAGGTCGAAGCCGCCACGCGCGAGAATGTCGGCAAAGTGGGATTCGAACGCGAAGAAGGGGGTACCTCCTTCGCGCGAGAGGCGGCGCGCCGCCACGCGCAGCTCGCGGCGACTGGCGCGCAAGCGCCGGAGTAGCGCGCGCTCGTCCGGGCGGAGCCCCCGGCGCCGCCCGAACAGGTCGCGATTCTTACCGGCGGCCACCAGCTCGGCGGCACGCTGCTCGAGCGTCGCGACCGCTGCTGCGAACAAGCGCCGCGCGAGCGCACCCTCGGCCCCGGCCAGCTCGCTCAGCGCCCGCCGCTTGGCCGGTCCCGCGAGGCTGAAGAGCGCGCGCCGGGCGATGGTGAGCCGCTCGATTTCCGGCGATGGGGCTGGAATCATCGCACCACCTCCGCCGAGCGCGCGCGCGAGCGTGAGCGGGTCGAGCAGCGCGTCGCCCTGGCGCACGTGCCCGTCGAGGTTCGGCAATGGAGCGATCAGGGTGAGGTCCGTTTCGTCCTGGTCCGGCACCAGGGCGAGCCACAGGCGGAGCTCGGCGAGCCGCACGGCCGTGAGGTTGAGGTCCACGCCGAAGAGAGAGTGCGCCACCACGTCGTGGCGGACCGCGGCCGCGGGCCCCTCGCCCGCGGCGCAGCGCAGGCGTGTGAGCTCCTCTAGTGCACCGAGCAAGAAAGCTCCTGAGCCGACCGCCGGATCGAGTACAGCGACTCGGCGGAGATCGGGCGGCGCGTCGGGCGGGTCGCCGTCATGCACCCAACGCTCGGCGGCCAGGGGGGCGAGGCCGAAGCGCTGCACGAGGATCGCGGTCAACCCGGCGCGTACGATTTCGCGCACCAAGGCTGCGGGGGTGTAGTAGCTGCCGCTCGCGCGCCGTTCGGTCGGGTCCATCACACCCTCGAACACGCGGCCCAGCATGTCGGGGGCGACGCAGTGGCCTGCGTCGTCGGCTTCGCGGGCGGAAAAGTGGAATCGCTCGAACAGCTCGTCGAACGCGTCACGCCAGTCGGTATTGGTCCAGCGGGCCGGACCCTCGCGCCGCTCGAGGGCGGTTGGCTCGAATAGTCCGCCGTTCAGAAACGGCAGGCGGCCCAGTGCGCGTGCCGCCCCCGAGCGACCGGAGGCCGGCCGGTTGAGCGCGCCGAAGCACAGCGGGTCGAACACCTGGCGGTGAAAGTGGCGCCGGGTGGCGACGCTGTCATCGAATCGATGGATCAAGTAGCGCCGGTCGCCGTCCAGCCAGCCTTTCGCCTGGACGAAGTAGAGGAACAGCACGCGGGTGAGCGCTGTCAGCGCCAGGGTGTGCCGGTCGGACCGGCTGCGCGGCACCGCCAGCCGGTCCGTCAGCCGCTCCAACGTGGCTCGGAACGCCCGGAAGAACCGCGGGGTGACGCCTTCGCTCGCGAGTGCTTCGCCGATCCGCAGGCTGAGAGCGAGCGGCGTTTCGCCCGGGAGGGGACGGAACCGCTCCAGTGTGTCGAGCGAGCCGCCGGGCGGCCGCTCGAGCGGAATGGTGGCGAGGCGCAGGGCGGGGCCGCCGTCGCGCCCGGCGCGAGCGATCGCCCGCCAGCTCGCGCACACGAGGCGCCGCGGACCCGAGCCGAGTGCGCACGCGAGGCCCCGCTCCGCTTGCGCCGCCAGGCGCTGGGCCGCGGCGCGGACTGCCCGCTCGGGGTCGCGCGCCTCGATCGCGAATACGCGGAACGCCTCGTGGCGCGCCACCAGCGCTGCTCGGAGCACGCCCGCCGCCTCTGCCTGCGCCGGACCGAGCCAGGGTCCGGGTGGCACGGGCTCCCACGCCGTCTGAAACCCGAGCGCCCCAAAGAGGTGGCGAAGATCGTCGATCTGCTCGGTGCGGGCGAGAAGTTCCCGCAGCACCACGGAGCCCCTGGTTCGGAGGGGGCTACGCTACCTCACATCCCTCCGGAGTTTGGTACCAGGGGATTGCGACGACGATCAAAACCACGCGGGCAAGGCCCGTGAAAGGCCCGTGAAAGGCCCGTGAAAGGCCCGTGAAAGGCCCGTGAGAGGCCGGGGAAGGGGAAAGGAACGAAACGGTGTCGCTCGCATGGAACCGGTAAGAGCGCGACATCTCACAGATGTACGTTGGGACGATGCGGAGGCTGGAATCGCTCGAGGCTTGGAGGGCCGCCCGCAAACTAGCGGTGCTCGCCTATCGACTCACGCTTGAACCCCCACTGAGTCGCCATTTCTCATTGGCGGACCAGATACGCCGAGCGGCTCCGTCAGTGCCAGCCAATGTGGCGGAGGGCTATGGATTGGCCACCAAGCCGCAGTTCGTTCGGTGCCTCCGCATTGCGCTAGGCTCCGCCATGGAGCTTCGGACGCACCTCGAGATCGTTCAGGAGCTCGAACTGTTCGCGAAGCCCGAGCCCGTGGCGGAAGCATTGCAGCGATGTGAGCGCTTGATCGGCCTCATCATAGGCCTGATCCGCAGCCTGGTGACTCACCCGTAGCGCACCCTTCCCGGGCCTCTCACGGGCCTCTTACCGGACTCTAACTCGCTTTTCTGAGCCTGATGCTCCCATTGACGGTCTCGAGCGCCAGTCTTCGTCCCCCGCTCCCAATCGTGCCGCGCACGCTGCGGGGTCCCAACCGTCCCGTGACCATGAGCGGGAAGTCCGTCTGGATGTCGCCGTTGACGGTCTTGGCGCGAACCTCGGTGGACAGACCGGCGGGAAGATCGAGGGTGATGCCGCCGTTGACGGTGCGGAACTCGAGGGCTTCGCTCCACGTGGCGCGACCGATCGACGCCACGATCTCGCCGTTCACCGTCTGTGCCTCGGCGTAGCCAGCCGTGGAAATCCGGATGCTGCCGTTCACGGTGTTCGCTTCAACATCGCTCGAGAGAACGGCCGCCTCGACCTCGCCGTTCACCGTCTTACCGAGGAACCGCACGCCCGCCGGCACGCGGACCGTGAAGTCGACGGTCACGTCGTTGTTGCGCACGTTCATGTGACCGTCGTCGCCGGCGTCGCACGTGTTCTCCCGGCGGCCGTCGCTGGGATACACGGCGCAGATCGTGACGCCGTCCTCGTGTTGCACGACCTCGATCTTCACGTCGTTGGGGTCGCTCCGGCGCGCGTGCTTCACGGCGGTCACCTCGACGTCGCCCGAGCCGGCCACGGCGCGCACGTCGCCGTTTACGCCCTTGATCTCGATCGCTTTGCCCGGAGCGATTTTCCCCTTCCAGTGGAATTCACCTTGGGCGGGAGCCGCGCGGGGCACCAGCGCCAGGCCAGCCACGACGGGGAGCAGCGCGAGTATGGAGCGGCGCATGGTCATTCCTCCTGGTGGTCTTCGTCGTTCTTGTCTTTTTCGTGGTGCTTGTCCCTGAGGAGCTGGCCCGGTCGGCAGATCTTGATGTCGCCGCTGAACGACTCGAGCTCGAGCCGGGCGCTCCCCGAGCCGAGCGTGAAATTGAAACGGTGCTTGGTCTTTCCCGTCAGCTGCACGGGGAAGCAGGCACTGAAGTCGCCGTTGAACGTCGAGACGGACACCGAAGCGTTGGCCTTCTCGGGGACCGACACCCGCACGTCGCCGTCGTGCGTCCCGAAGCGATAGCGCCCGCCGTCCTTGATCGTGCCGTCGTACGTGATGTCGCCGTTCACGGTGTTCGCCTCGGCATTGGCGGACTCGATCTGAATGAGTGTGATGTCTCCGTTCACGGTTTCCGCGGTGATGTCGCCCGAGACGTCGGTCGCCCGGATCTCTTCGTTGACGCTGCTCAAGTCGATACGGCCGCGCGCCTTTTCGAGTGTCACCGCGCCCATGACGGACTTGAGCGACACGTTGCCCGACCCGCCCAGGACCGTGACCTCGCCTTGCACCGTTTCCGCGGTGATCTCGTTCTGGGCGCCGTCCACCTTGATGTCGGTGTAGACCCCGGAGAGGTTCAGCGCCATCCACGCCGGCACGGTGACGGCGTAGTCGATCTGCGACGGCCCGCGCCGCCCCGGCTCGGTCTTCACGCGGACCACCTGTTCGGACGCATCGACGCTGATCCGGTCCCGGCTCGAGTGGTCGGCCACGACCCGCACGGCGTTGCGGCTCCACGTCTTGACGGCGATTTCCCCCCCGTAATTGTGGACCTCGAGCCGGGCGCCCGCCCGCACCGGGACGGTCGTGTCGGTTTGCTGCGTGAGCGCGAGCGCCGCGAGCGTCCCCAGGGTCGTCAGCATGCTGGTCGATCCTCCTCCTAGCTCCGCGCGCCGGCGAGTGTCGCCGCTTGGCGCAGCAGCTCCAGTTTACGCCGCATCTCTTGGGCGAGGTGCAGGTTCAGATATGAATTCGCGGGGTCGGCCGCGAGCGCGCTCTGCGCGTTGCGAATCGCCCGGTCGATGATGCTCAGGTTGCGCTCGATCACGCGCACGGTGGCCGTGTCGAGCTGGCCACGGCCGCGCGCGAGGGCCCGCTCGAGATCCGCCACCTGGGCGGCAAAGCGCGGATCGCCCGGGTAAACGGCCGCATTGATGAGTGTCGGGGCGCGTTCGGATACCACGACCGGCGAGGTGGGAACGGTCCCGCGTCCCCCGAACAGCCATGCGGCGCCACCCGACAGCAGCGCCAGCGCCACCGACGCGGCGGCCAGTTGCGGCATAGTGAAGGAAAACCGCCTCACCACCGACCGCGTCTTCGATCGCGCCGACAGCCCGATCCGGGCCGCGACGGCCGGCCAGAGATCCGCGGCGGGCGGGCGATCGTCCAGCGCGCGCGCGTTCGTCACCACGCGCCGCAGCTCGTCGAGCGTCGTACGGCAGGCATCGCACGAGGCGAGATGCGCCTCGAACGCCGTCCGCTCGGGGCTCGTGAGCTCGCCGTCGAGATACTCTGAGAGTCGATCCGTCCACTGGTCCGTCATACGCTACTCCCTTCCGGTACTCCCGCGTCCCCACCCCTAGCCCCCAGCCCCTAGCCCCTACCATCTAGCGCTCGAGATGCTTGCGGAGCGCCATGCGGGCATGATGCAGCTGCGATTTCGACGTGCCGGCCACGATCCCCAGCATGTCGGCGATCTCCTCGTGCCGGTACCCCTCGATATCGTGCAGCACGAACACCTGTCGCGCGCCGTCGGGCAGCCGGCCGATTGCTTCCTCGAAATCCATCGACAGCTCCGGCGCCGCCGCGCGACCCGCTACCCCGTCCAGAATGTCGGCCGAGTCGTCGTAGCGGCTGCGCTCGGTGCCGATCGTAGTGCGCCGGGCGAGGATGACGTTCACGGCCAGACGGTGCAGCCACGTCCCGAATGCCGCTTCGCCCCGAAACGTCGCGAGCTTGGTCCAAGCGCGGACGAACACGTCCTGTGCGATGTCGTCGGCGTGATCCGGGCCGACCATCCGCCGCACCAGGCTGTGCACCCGCGGCACGTGGGCCCGGTACAGGCGCTCGAAGGCGCGGCCGTCACCGGAGGCGGCGAGCGCCGCGTCGGCAGTTTCCGCGTCCCCCAACGCCCGCTGGTCCGGATCTCTGCGCAGTGTCGCCACCCCGGGAGTGGTGAGCTCCATGTGTACCCTTCGATGGGGCACAGGGTTAAAAGGTTGTAGCAGCGTGGGAATGACTAATAGTAGGCGCACGCGGGAGAATCGTTAGAGTAAATTGCGAGCGCTCATGAGTCCTCCCCCGCCCAACCTGCTCGCCCTGGCCGGCCTCGGCCTGCTGCTGGGCTTCCGTCACGCGTTCGAGCCGGACCACCTCGCGGCCGTATCGACGCTCGCGACCCGCCAGGGTCGCTTGCTCGACGCTTGCCGCTTGGGCCTCGCGTGGGCGCTCGGCCACACCGCGAGCGTGGGCGTGGTGGTGGGCGCCATCATCCTGTTCGGGGTGCATCTTCCCGACCGGCTCTGGCCGGCGGCTGACCTCCTGGTCGCGCTGTTCTTGATCGGGCTCGGTGGGACCGTGATCCTGCGCTACGCGCGGGGCCGCTGGCACCTGCACGCGCACTCGCACGCCGGAGGTCCGCACCTTCATCTCCACAGCCACACGCACGGGACCGCGCACGAGCATGCGCACCCGCAGGGCGATGCGCGTCGCTCGCTGGGATTCGGCCTGCTGCACGGGCTCGCAGGGAGCGCAGCGATCCTCGTGCTGCTGGTCGCCGCGGCTCCGACCCGCTCGGCCCAGCTCGCCTATTTCGCGGCGTTCGCGGCGGGAACTATGATCGGGATGCTCGTGGTGTCGGTGTCGCTCGCGAGCATCGTACGGGTCGCCTCGACGCGGGGCGCGCGCTGGGCGACGCTGCTCCATGTGGGCAGCGCGGCGGCGAGTGTGATGGTGGGGCTGCTGCTGGCCGGGCGAGTGGCTACGCAGTGACACGTCGGCAGGCTGGCGATTTGATCAGAGCGGTGAATAGTTAACCGCCTCGCTCTCACCTGGAGGCCGCTGTGCTCCCGTCTCGCCTGCCGCTTAGCTTGGCGCTCGCGTTCTCGCCCAGTCTCGCTTCTGCGCAGAACGCCGCGACCGACTCTATTCCGTTCCATCAGCGGCAGTGGGCTGCGCAGTTCGCCGGCGGGACGAGCTTCGCAAGCCTCGGCGTGCTCCGCTTCACCGCGCCGACCCGCGCGTGGCTGCTCGACTTCCGCTTCACAGGCGGCCACTCGCACGACAGGCAATATGTCCAGGACACGCTGGTCGGCGACGGGTACACGTCCAAGGCAAACGTTGATGCTCGAATCGGGCGCCGCTTCTATCAGGGTCGCGGCAAAGCGGTGGTGAGCTTTCAGACCGTCGGCATGCTTGGCGGTTACGCGCACGACTGCTCGGCATTCAAGGGACTCACGTTTTCGGGCAATTCTTGCTCCAACGGCTGGACAGCAGGTGCGTTCGGAGAGCTCGGCGGAGCGTACTTGATCACACACAGCTTCAGTATCGGGGGGACGGCGACGGTGGCCTTCTCTTACGAACGCACGACCCAGAGGTCGTCGAGCGGGGCGGTGGCCAAGGGATGGGCCTACTCGGGTTCGATCCAAGGGCTCTCGTTTGCGGCGACGGTGTACTTTTGAGGGCTTCCATGCTGCGCTGCCTCCGATGGCTCCCCGTCGTATTGCTCCTCGCTTGCCTCGATGCTTTTGCCCCCGCGGGCGCGGTGCCGTTCACGCCGTCCGCGGTATACCGTACTTGGTGGACGCAAATCGAGGCGTGCGCCGGCCTGTGGGGTGACTTCGATCGCGTGGAGTGGTACGAAGTCCCCGGCTCGAGCTACTGGTGTCCTGCGTACGAGGGCCGATGCGACGGATGGTGGCGCTCGCCGCACACGATCTACATGTCGCAGGACCAGCTGTACGACCGTCAGCTCGCCGAGCACGAGATGCTGCACGACCTGCTGCAACGGGGGGATCACCCGCCGGTGTTTCAGGCGTGCGGAGTGTAGGCGGGTTCCTCGTCTGCGGCTACGACCGTCGCGGCAGTGAGCGTTCCGAATACGTTGGTCATAGTGCGGAACATGTCGGGGATGCGATCGAATCCCAGCAGCAGCTGCAGCCCGGTCAGTGGGAGCCCCGTGGCGGTGAACGCCGGCACCAGGCTCACGATGCTCGCCGAGGGAACGCTGGCGACCGTGAGCGAGGCGAGGAATACGGCGGCTCCCCCCTGGAACATGCCGGCGAGGCCGAGCGGGACGCCGTACAGCCGGGCCACGAACATCACCGCCACCGCCTGGAACAGCGCGCTCCCCACGCGGCCGACGCTCGCGCCCAGGGGCAGCACGAAGCTCGCCACCGTGCGCGAGATCCGCAGGTCGCTCTCCGCGGCTTCGAGCATGACGGGAAGCGTGGCGAGCGACGAAGTGGTCGAGAACGCCATGAGCAGAGAGGCGCGGATCGCCCGCAGATAGCGCCCCGGCCCGAGCCGCCCGACCAGCGCGACGACCGGGAGGAGCACGACCGCGATGAGTGCGGCGAGCCCCGCGATCACGGCAACGATGAACACGGCCACCGCTCTGATGAGATCGACGATGAACTTGACGTCGAACTGCGATAACGCGCTGGCCACGATCGCGAAAATTCCGATTGGGGCGAGCAGCAGCACCCAGCGCACGATCCGGATCAGGGCCTGCGTGGCCGCGTCGGCCAGGTCGGTAAGGGCGTGACGCTTCTCGTCGGGTAGCGCGGCGGCGGCCACCGCGAAAATTGTGATGAACACGATTAGAGGAAGCAGATTTCCATCTACGGCGGCGCGCACCGGGTTCGACGGGATGAGCTCCACGATGAACCGGGCACCGGTGGGAATCTGCTCCGCTGCGTGTCGCACGGCTCCAGTGTCCGCGGCGGCCGCGACACGGAGCGCCGCTTGCTGATCGGCGGTGATGGGCGCGAGCGGCAGGAGCAGCGCGGCCACGACAAAGCCGATGAGGATCGCCGCGAGCGAAATGGCCCAGAAGAAGGCGAGCGTCTGGATGCCGAGTCGCCCGACGCGTCGCAGGTCGCCCAGCCCCGCGACGCCCGCGAACAGTGCCGTGGCGACGAGCGGGATCACGACCATCGACAGCAGGTTCAGGAACAGGGTGCCGAGCGGCCGCAGCGACTGGGTCGCGGCGAGCAGCACGGGCGATCGCGTCCAGACGGCGGCGAGGCCCAAGCCCAGCCCGGCCACGAGGCCGAGCGCCATCCAGACGTGGCTTCCGATTGATCGCACGGTATTATTTCCGGGCACAATGATCATCGGCGCCATCACGCTCCGCAACCGCTAGCCTGTGGCCACGCCCGCGAAGCGATCGTTTCGTTTGACCGGGGCGGCGGGGTCGCCTGTGGCCGTCGAGGTCACGAGTGCCGCCGGACAGCGTCCCGTGGTCGTCTTGTGCGGTCGGCCCAGGCCCGAACTCGGCGAGCGGCTGGCACGGGCGGGCTTCGCGGTCGTGTCGTTCGACCCGCCCGGAGCGCCGAGCCTGGAGGTCGCGCTCGACGCGCTCGGTCGTGGCATGCTGGAAGTGGACGCGGACAGTTATGCGTTGATCGAGCTGCACGACGATGGCTCGATCGCGCTGGCTCGAGCCGCCGCCGGCGTACGCGTCCCCGGTCTCATCGTGCGCGATCTTCCGGATGAGCTCGCGGCGGCGGCGATCGTGCAATGGTTGGCGAAACACCTCGTGTGATCACCCTCGCAACGGTCCGTCGGGCGTTGCGAGATCACCGCCCCCAGGTCGTCGATGCCTCCGACGCCCGCCCCGCCGCCGTCACGCTCGTGCTGCTCGACGGTCCGCAGGGTCTCGAGATCGCCCTCATCAAGCGTGCCGAGCGCGGCGACGACCCGTGGTCCGGTCAGATCGCGCTCCCGGGCGGGCGCTACGACGCCGGCGACTCGGACCTCGAGGCGACGGCGGTGCGGGAGACGCGCGAAGAGACCGGAGTGGACCTGTCGGGCGCGGAGCGGTTGGGGGCGTTGGACGATCTCTATCCCCGCACCTCGGTCCTGCCCCGCGTGGTGGTGCGGCCGTTCGTCTTTGCGTTGACCCGGCGCGCCGACCTCGTTCCGAGCGATGAAGTGCAACACGCCTTCTGGCTGCCGCTCGGCCGCCTCGCGGAGCCGGGCGTGCGGCGCGAGGTGACGCTGACACTGCGCGACGGCCGACGCACCTTCCCGGCCTACATGGTGGACGAGGAGCTGATTTGGGGGATGACGGAGCGGATTATCACGCCGTTCGTGGACCTCGTGCGAGCTCAAAAGCCTCAAACATAGCCTCTAGAAATCCACATATTTGCTTGACAGCATCTCATAATTAGTGTAGACTAATTCCTGGCGGGCAGCAAAGGTCAATTCGTTGCCCTTACACCTGATACCTAGCACCCAACACCTGCCTCAGCGGCAGGGAGAATCGGCATGCAGCCAGCTTTACGCGATCCCAACCCTCCGCTGACACGGTCCGTTGAGGACTACCTCAAGGCGATTTACCATCTCTCGAGCCAGGGCGGCTTCGCCGCGACCAGCGACATCGCCGCGATGCTCGAAGTATCTCCGCCGTCGGTGAGCGGCATGGTTAAGCGGCTCTCCGAAACGGGGCTGATCGAGCACGTGCCCTACCGCGGTGTTCAGCTCACCTCGCAGGGCCGTCGGGCGGCGCTCAGGATGATCCGCCGGCACCGCATCCTCGAGCTCTATCTCACGCAGCATCTGGCTTACGACTGGGGCGGCGTGCACGCCGAAGCGGAGCGGCTCGAGCACGCCGTGTCGGACGAGCTGATCGAGCGGATGGCGAGCGCGCTGGGGCAGCCCCAGTACGACCCGCACGGCGATCCCATTCCCACGGCGGCCGGCGACATCGAGGAAGCGGAGCTCGTGGCGTTGGCCGACGCGCGGGTCGGCGCAAAGCTCGAGTTGCGACAGGTGGGGACACAGGATGCAGCGCGCCTGCGCTACTTCGCGGAGCAGGGGCTCACCCCCGGCGTGCTGCTCACCGTGAGCGATCGCCAGCCGTTCAACGGCCCGACGACCATCGCGCTCGTGCCCTCCGGGGACCCGCGCGTTGTGGGCCGAGAGCTGGCGCAGCTCTTGTTGTGCCAGGAGATCGGCTCGTGAGCGGTCGCGCCTTTGCTTGGATCGGCCTGCTGCTCGCGGCCGCCGCGCAGGCGAGCGCGCAGCAGCGGGCGGCTTTACCCAATATCGCCGACAACAGCTTCCTGCTCGAAGAGGCCTACAACCAGGAGCCCGGCGTGGTCCAGCACATCAGCGCGTTTCAGCTGTTCCGCGGCGCCGACGCGTGGGTGTACACGTTCACCCAGGAATGGCCGCTGTTCAGCCGGACCCATCAGCTGAGCTTCACCGTGCCGATCCAGCGAGTCCAAAACGGCGCGTCGTTCGCAACGGGCGTGGGCGACGTGGCGGTGAACTACCGCTATCAGCTGGCCGCAGCGGAGCGCCTGTCCGTCGCGCCGAGATTGTCTCTGCTCCTGCCGACGGGACGCGCCCGATCGGACCTCGGCGCCGGCGCGTTCGGCGTCCAGGTGAACGTGCCGGCCAGCGTGATCGTGGCGAGCAAGGTGGTCACACACTGGAATGCGGGCGGTACCGTCACACCCTCGGCCAAGAACGCGGTGGGTGACCAGGCGACGACGGTTGGCTGCAACCTCGGCGCCAGCGTCATCTGGTTGGCGCGGCCGACCTTCAATGTCCTGCTCGAGGTCGTGTGGACGCGGGACGAGGCCGTGACGAGCGCCGGCCGTACCGCCACGAGCCACGCCCTGTCGGTCAGTCCCGGGATCCGCTGGGCCCACAATTTTTCGAGCGGGCTGCAGATCGTGCCGGGTATCGCGTTTCCGATTGGCGTCGGACCGAGCGCCGGTGACGACGCGGTCCTCTTCTATTTGAGCTTCGAGCATCCCTTCACCAGCGGGAGTCACTGATGGCGGCGCCGCAACCTGATTTTCCTCTCGCTACCCCCGACCCGGGATGGCGGCGGGCGCGTCTCGCGCCGAGCCTCGCGGAGGTCTATCGCAGCGTTCCCGTCAGCGCGGGTGCGTGGTGGCGCAAGGCGCTGGCGTTTGCGGGCCCGGGTTATCTCGTGGCCGTGGGCTACATGGATCCCGGCAACTGGGCCACGGATCTTGCGGGCGGCTCGCGCTTCGGGTACACGCTCCTCTCCGTCGTCCTGCTGTCGAACCTCATGGCGATCCTGCTGCAGGGGCTCGCCGCCAAGCTCGGTATCGTGACCGGGCGCGACCTGGCGCAGGCGTGCCGCGACCACTTCTCGCGGCCGACGACGATCGCCCTCTGGGTGCTGTGCGAGGTGGCGATCGCGGCGTGCGACCTGGCGGAGGTGATCGGGTCGGCGATCGGGTTGAACTTGTTGTTCGGGATTCCGCTGCCGTGGGGCATTGCGATCACGGCGCTCGACGTGCTGATCGTGCTGTACTTGCAGCACCGGGGCTTCCGGCTGCTCGAGGCGCTCGTCGTGGCGCTGATCGCGACCATCGCGGGCTGCTTCCTGTTCGAGATCGTCATTTCGCGCCCCGACCTGGCCGCCGTCGCCGGGGGCTTCCTGCCCACGCCCTCCATCCTGTCCGATCCCGCCAAGCTGTACATCGCGATCGGAATCCTCGGCGCCACGGTGATGCCCCACAACCTGTATCTGCATTCGTCGGTGGTGCAGACCAGGGCGTACGAGGAGACGCCGGCGGGCAAGCGGATGGCGTTCAAGTATGCGTTTCTCGATTCGACCGTCGCGCTCAGCTTCGCGCTGTTCATCAACGCGGCGATCCTGATCGTGGCCGCGGCCACCTTCCACCGCGCCGGTCATACCGGGGTCGCTGAGATCCAGGAGGCGTACCAGCTGCTCACGCCGCTGCTCGGCGTGGCAGGGGCGAGCGCCGTCTTCGCCCTGGCGCTGCTCGCGTCGGGGCAGAATTCGACGCTCACAGGGACGCTCGCCGGTCAGATCGTGATGGAGGGCTTCCTGAACATCCGGATCCGGCCGTGGCTGCGGCGGCTCATCACGCGGCTGATCGCGATTGTGCCGGCCGCGCTCACCGCTATCTTCTTCGGGGAAAGCGGTACCGCCAAGCTCCTTATTCTGAGCCAGGTGATCCTGAGCCTGCAGCTGTCGTTCGCCGTGTTCCCGCTGGTGTGGTTCACTTCCGATCGCGTGAAGATGGGCGAATTCGTGAACCCCCCCTGGGTCAAAGCGCTGGCTTACTTCGTGGCGATCGTGATCGCCGCCCTCAACGCGTGGCTCCTGGCCCAGACGTTCCGTGGCTGGCTCGCCTGATGTACACCCGCATCCTCGTCCCGCTCGAGCACTCCGCCGCCGACG
>DATNOH010000270.1:0-13679 GCA_035601435.1 Gemmatimonadales bacterium
TCCTTCGCCGTGGGTGGACACGATCACCACGCGGTCGAGCACCGCGGGGACCTGCACCACGGCGAAGTGGCGTCGCTTCTGCCCACCGTTCTTGCGCTCCACCACCAGGGCGATGTTGAGGCTCTTGTTGTGGACGTGGGGAAACGGGTGCCCGGGATCGATGGCGAGCGGGGTGAGCACGGGGGCGATGCTGGCGCGAAACAGAGTGTCCACGTGTCGCCGCTCGGCATCGGTCAGATCCTCGAGCCGCACGCGCTGCACCCCGCCCGTCGCGAGGCCGGGGAGCACCTCGTCGTTCAGGATGCGGTACTGCTCGGCCACGAGCTCGTGGGTGCGGCGGTCGATGGCCGCCAACTGCTCGGCCGGGGCCATCCCGTCCGCCCCATAGTCCTGCGGCTCCACGCCGGCGTAGACCTGCTGCTGCAGCCCGGCCACCCGGATCTCGAAGAACTCATCCAGATTGGAGCTGAAGATGGCCAGGAACTTGAGCCGCTCGAGCCACGGATTCGACGGGTCGGCCGCTTCCTCGAGCACGCGCGCGTTGAACTCGAGCCACGACAGCTCGCGGTTGAGGTAGTGGTCCGGCGGGAACGCGGGGGGGACGCGATCGGGCACGCTCAGCTCCGGCCCTTCGGCCGCGACCACACCAGGTCCACATCGCTCTTGAACGCCCGCTCGAACAGCCCGGCCTTCCGCTTCGCGTCCTCCAGCTCGATCGACGGGTCGCGGGCGGCGGCCGCATGGATGCGCACCCAGCCGTCGCCCATGCGGCAGCGGACGCGCTCGATCACCTGGCCGTGTGTCCGATCGAGGCCGTCGGCCACGCGCAGGATGCCGGCGAGCCGGCGGACCAGGCGGCGCTCGCCGCGGTCCAGGCGGGCGAAATTGGGGTGCGATTTCTTGGGGAACGCCCGGCGGTGATAGCGCGCGACGTTGGCGATCAGCTCGATTTCGCGCGCCGAGAAGCCGCGCAGATCGCCGTGCATGATCAGGTGGTACGCGTGCTTGTGGTGCCGCTCGTGGTTGATCAGGTAGCCGATGTCGTGGAGCAGCGCGGCGGCCCGGAGCATATCGGCTCCGGTCGGCGGGAGCGCGTAGGCGTCCCGCAGCGCGTCGAAGATCTCCACGGCCACGCGACCGACCTGTTCGCAATGCCGCTCGTTGGAGCGGCATTTGCGGGCGAAGCGGCGCACCAGCTCCAGGCGATCAGGCGGCTGAACCCGGCCCGTAGGCGTCACCCCCGACATGTCGTCGATCATCGACAGCAGCACGCCGTCGCGCACGCCGCGATCGTTCACGAGCACGCGCTGCGTGCCGAGCCAGCGCGTGAGGCGCGAGATGACCGCCGCGCCGGCGAGGATGATGTCGGCGCGCTGGGGATTCAGGCCGGGGATCTGACGGCGAGCTTCGAGCGGTGTCTCCCGCAGCCGCGCCACCAGGCGCGTGACCTCGGCCCGGCTCAGCTGATAATCCCGGGCGGTCGTGACCTTGCCGTCGCGTTCGGCCTGGGCCATCTCGGCGAGGTTGGTGAACGTGCCGCCGCTGCCGATCATCATGTCGGCCGCGAACGGCGGCTTTCCGATCGCGTCTTCGATGGTCTGGTCGATGGCGCGCCGCAGCGCCTTCCAGTGCTTGCGCTTCAGCGGATCCGACTTGCCGTACCGCTCGGCCAGCCGGACGGCGCCGAGCGGGAGCGACACGACCTGCTCCACGAGGCCGCCCGCGGCCAGGATCACCTCGGTGCTGCCGCCGCCGATGTCCACGATCGCCGTCAACTGGTCGTCCAGATCGTAGTGGCGGGTGACGCTACGGAACGCGAGCCGCGCCTCCTCCTCGGCCGGCACGACCTCGAGGCGCACGCGATGGCGGCGCCACGCCTCGCTCACGAAGTCGCGTCCGTTCGCCGCTTCGCGTACCGCGGCGGTGGCGATCGCACGCAGCTCGGCCACCCCGAAGCCGTCCGCGATGGCCTTCATCCGTCCCAGTGCCTGTAGGGACTGCTGCATCGGAGCATCGCCGAGGCGCCCGTCGCGGTACAGCCCCCGTCCCAGGCGAGTCATCTCCCGGTCCTCGTCCAGTACTCGGTACGTGCCGTCGGGCTGCACCTCGGCCACGACCAGGCGGATCGAGTTGGTGCCGATGTCGATCGCGGCGAGACGCGGGAAGGCGGACGGCTCTCGGGCAGGTTTCGCCGGGGCTGGGGGTGCCGCCGGATGCACGCCTGTCGTCGCCGTTGCGGTCACGATGCCATCGAGGGGTGAAAAGTACGTGCTGCGGGTACGCCGCTAATCTATCGTGGCACGGTGCTCACGGAAGGCTGCGATTGTCACGATCGTGCAGCGAAACCCGGTGACTACAATGGGACAGATTAGTAACGCCTGATCAGGCCGCCACTTCGGCCTCCGGGAAGAACATTCGGATGGTGGTGCCCCTGCCCAGGGTGCTGTGCGCCTCCACGCGCCCGCCGTGCGCCTCCACCAGGTGCTTCACGATCGCCAGCCCCAGTCCGGTACCGCCCTCCTCGCGCGACCGGCCGGGATCGGCGCGGTAGAAGCGCTCGAAGATGCGGGGCAGGTGCTCCGGGGCGATCCCCGAGCCGGTGTCGGCCACGGACACGGCTACGCCACCGGGAGCGGATTCGAGCGACACGGTGATGCGGCCGCCGGGAGGTGTGTGTCGCAACGCGTTGTCGAGCAGGTTGGTCAGCACCTGCCGTAACGCGTCCGGGTCGGCTGTGATGTGGTGGACGTCACCTGCCCCCGCCGTGAACTGAATCCGCCGCTCGCGCGCCCGGTCGGCGAACGTGGCCCACGCTTCGCCGGCGAGCCCTCGCACGTCCACCAGCTCCGGATGCGGCTGCCAGCGGCCCGACTCGATGCGCGACAGGTCCAGGAGATCGTCCACGAGGCGATGCATCCGGCGCGCATTGCTCAATATGGGCCGGGCGAAGCGCTCGATCTGGGTTCCCGGACTCGCCTCGGTCGCGAGCGTTTCGGCGTATCCGGCAATGGACGTGAGGGGTGTCTTGAGCTCGTGGGACACGTTGGCGACGAAGTCGCGACGCATGGCCTCGAGGCGTCGCAGCTCGGTCACGTCGCGGATCACTAGCAGCCCGCCTCCGTTCGGCAACGCGCGCCCGGTGACGAGCAGCGTGCGCCCGACGCGCTCCAGTTCTTGCGGCTCCGCCTCTTCCCCGCTGAGCACGGTCGCGACCAGGTCGCGGGCCGCCTTCTCGTGGAACAGCTCGGCGAGCGCCGGAAAGGGATCGTCGGGTCCGTATCCCAAGAGACGCCGGGCCGCTCGATTGAGAGTGACGATCGTGCCGCGGGCGTCCGCCGCCACCACGCCGTCGGCCATAGTCTCGATCAGCGTCGCGGTTTCCTCGCGCTCCCGCACCAGATCGGCGAAGCGCTGATCGAGCTGCTCGTGCATCGCCCGGAGCGCGAGGATGTGGTGGGCGACCTCGGGGACGTTCGAATCGGGAAAGGCCGGCGGCCGGCCGTCCGCGATCGCGCGGGCGGCGCCACCGAGCTGCACGAGGGGCTTGGCGACTTGCCGGGAGAGCAGCCAGGCCAGGGCCCCGGCGACAAGGACCGCCGCCAGTCCCACGAGCGCCACGGTGCGCTGCACGGCGCCGACCTGCTGGTCCACGGCCGTGAGTGTGGTCGACACCCGGACCACGGCAAGGTCGGCGGTGCCGGCGCGCACGGCGACATACATCCGGCGCTCGTTGGTGGATGCACTGAGACGCTCCGCGCGACCGACGCCCGCGGTCAACGCCTCCTGGACCTCGGGACGCAGCAGGTGGTTCTCGAGTCGATCCAGCGACGCGCGGTCGAACTCGGTGTCGCCTCGGACCCTGCCGGTGGGATCGATGAGGGTCACTCGTTGACCGATGCGGGCACCGAGCTCGCGGGCGAACTCGGGCCAGCGCAGTGAGTCCACCGGCACCAAGGCCGCGGTCAAACGCGCCTCGCGCTCGAGACCCCGCGCTATCTCGTCCTCCAGGTTGCGCCGCAACAGGCGGTCCGCGGCGATGGTGAGTCCGCCGACGGCGGCGGCCGCGAGCAGGCTGGTCGTGACGAACAGCCGCGTGGCGAGCTTCACGACCGCTTGCGGCCACGCGGCTCGGGGGGCGGGCGACGGAACCGGTAGCCCGCGCCGCGGACGGTTTCGATGCAATCGCCCGCCTTGCCGAGCTTCTGGCGCAGCCGCTGCACGTGCATGTCCACGGTGCGCGTCTGGATGTCGGGATGGGCCTGCCACACGGTTTCGAGCAGCTGGGCGCGGCTCTGCACGCGGCCTTCGCGCTCGATCAAGGTGCGCAGCAGTTTGAACTCGGTCGCCGTGAGCTCGATCTCCGCGGCGTCCACGGTGACCCGGTGCGCGCTGCGGTCCAGCGCGATCGGCCCGGCGGTGACGAGCCCGCCGGTCGCGACGGCCGGCGCCGCCAGCCGGCGCAGCACCGCGCCCACGCGTAGCACGAGCTCCTGCGGCGAGAACGGCTTGGGGAGATAGTCGTCGGCGCCGAGCGACAGGCCCTTGATGCGGTCCGGCTCGTCCTTGCGAGCCGTGAGCAGGATAATGCCCAAGTCCTTGGTTTCCTCGCGCCGGCGCAGCTCCGCGAGCACGTCGTAGCCCGAAGCCCCGGGCAGCATCAAGTCGAGCACGACCATGTCGGGCCGCTCCTCGCGCGCCGTCCGCAGCGCGTCGCGGCCGTTCGCGGCTGTGATCACGCGGTACCCCGCCTTGGCGAGGTGATAGGCGACGAGCGCGGTGATATCGGGCTCGTCGTCGACCACGAGGACGCGGTGGCTCTCCGATTCGGTCATACGGGTCGTCCAAGGTAGCGCAACGCGCTCGCCCTCCGCAATTTTCAGCGCACTATGCACGTGCTCTTGGCGCTGCTTGCCGTCCAACAAGCCGTCCCCCCTCCGTCGTCCCCCGTCTCCGATACCGCGCACGTCGTCATCGTCGCCACGACGGACGTGCATGGCCGCGTGCTCGGCTGGGACTACGTGCGGGATGTCGCGGGGTCGGGGGGGCTGTCGCGCGCCGCAAGCGTGATCGAGACGCTGCGGACGCAGTATCCGGACCAAGTCGTTCTGGTCGACGCGGGCGACCTGATCGAGGGCAACCTGTTCGCCGCGTATTTCGCCGAGCGCGATTCGCAGCGTCCCCACCCGGTGGTCGACGCCCTCAACGCGCTGCAATACGACGTCGCCACTCCCGGGAACCACGAGTTCGACTTCGGGAGCGGCGTGCTGGCGCGCGCCACCGGGGACGCCACGTACCACTACGTGTCCGCCAACATCTTCAAGGGTGCGAGCGACACGCTCGTGTATGCTCCCTACGTCGTCGTCACGCGCGCGGGCGTGAAGGTCGGGATCACCGGCTTCACGACGCCCGGCGTGATGGTGTGGGACCGGACGCAGGTGGGCGGTCGCATCCGGGTGCGGCCGATCGCGGAGGCCGCGCCGCTCGCCCTGCGCCGCCTGGACCTGGCGGGCGTCGATCTCAAGGTCGTGCTGATCCACTCAGGCCTCAACGAGCCGTCATCCTACGACACGGCGGGTGTGGGCGCCGAGAACGCCGCCCTGGGGCTCGCGAGCATCCCGCTCCCGGCGCCCCGGCCGGATCTGGTGATCGTCGGGCACAGCCACAAGGAGATGCGCGACTACGTCGTGAACGGTGTGCATTTCGTCCAGCCGAGGAACTTCGCGCTCAGTCTCGCGGTGGTGCACGTCTCACTCGTGAAGGACACGGGGCAGGGCGGGCAGGGTTCGAGTGGCTACCGGGTGAGATCGATGCGTCCCGAGCTGATCTCCCTCGCGACGGTCGCCGAGCAGCCGCGCTTCGTGCGGCGGTTCACCTCGGCGCACGAGCGCGCCCGCGCCTGGGCGGCGACGCCGCTCGGCACCGCGAGTCCGGGGTTTTCCGCGCGCTACGGGCGCGGGGAGGACACGCCGCTGCTGGATTTCATCAACGAAGTGCAGCGCCGGCGGGCCGGTGCCGATGTTTCGGCCGCCGCCGACTTCGACCTCGCAGCAGGCCTACCGGAAGGGGAAGTACGCGAGCGCGATGTGACGGGGATCTACCCCTACGAGAACACGTTGCGCGCCGTCCGCATCACCGGGAATCAGCTCAAGGCCTACCTGGAACAGTCCGCCCGCTACTTCCGGACCTATCAGCCGGGCGCGCCGTCGATCAACGACAGCGTGCCGGGCTTCAACTACGACGTCGTGAGCGGCGTCACGTACACCATCGACTTGACGAAACCGCCGGGACAGCGCGTCCGCGGGCTCGCGTACCGTGGGCGCGCCGTGGCCCCGGCCGACAGCTTTACGCTGGCGCTGAACAGCTACCGCCAGTCGGGTGGCGGCGGCTATACGATGCTTCAGGGTGCGCGCGTCGTGTACGACCGGGGCGAGTCGATCCGAGACCTCCTCTCGCAGGAGATCCGCACGCGCCGCCACCTGATCGTGCAGGGCGTGTTCACGCCCAGCTGGTCGGTGGAGCCGGCGGAAGCCCGCGCCGCCCTGCGCCAGGCGTTCACGCCGACGGTGGCCGCCGTCACCCGACCCGACAGCACGCTGCTCCGCGTCCTGGCGATCAACGACTTCCACGGGGCGCTCGAGTCGCAGGTCTGGCCCTGGTCCGCGGGGCGGCCGGTGGGCGGGGCGGCGGCGCTCAAGCCGTGGCTCGACAGCCTCGCCCGCGTGTGCTACTGCACCACTGTCCGGCTCGACGCCGGGGACGAGATGCAGGGCACGCCCGTCTCCAACTTCAACTTCGGCCGGCCCGCGATCGCCGCGCTGAACGCGCTCGGGATCGATGCGGCGGCGATCGGCAACCACGAGTTCGACTGGACGGTCGATACGCTGCGCGCCCGCATGGCCGAGGCGCGCTACCGGTTCGTGGCGGCGAACATCACCGATGCGGCGGGCACCGCCCGGCCGGACTGGGCGGAGCCGTTCACCGTGATCCAGCGCGGTGGCTCGCGCGTGGCGGTCATCGGGCTGGCCCTGCCCGCGACGCCCGAGACCACCTCGCCCCGTAACGTCCGCGGGCTGGCCTTCGGGAACGGCGTCCAAGCAGTGCGGCGCGTACTGCCGCAGGCGCGCGCCGCGGGCGACTACGTGATCGTCGTGGCGCACATCGGTGGGTTCTGCGATGGTGACGGTGCGGCGGCGCCCCTCGCACCGACCGCCTGTCACGGCGAGATCTTCGACCTCGCCCGGGGACTCGATTCGGGCTCCGTGGACCTGATCGTGAGTGGCCACACCCATTCGCTCGTCAACACGGTCGTCAATGGCATTCCGATCGTGCAAGCGCGCTCGTCCGGCGCCGGCATCGCCGTGGTGGATTTCGTGCGGGTGAGCGACGCGGCGGGCCGGCGGCGGCAGGTGCGGGCGCGCATCGATACGCCGTTCGCCGACGGGGTCCGCTTGGACCCTACTTTGGTGGACGCGCTGCGCATGAGCCAGGTGTCAGTCTCCACGATCACCGAGCGGCCCGTGGCCCGCCTCGGGACCGAGTTGCGACGCACCGGCGACGAGTACGGGCTGGGCCGGCTCATCGCCGACGCGCAACGCAACGTCGGGAAGGCCGACGTCGCTATCGTCAACAACGGCGGCATCCGCGCGGATCTCGCGGCCGGGCTCGCGACATACGGCGATCTGTACCGCGTCGAGCCATTTCAGAACCGCCTGATGCGCCTCGCGGTGTCCGGCAAAGTACTGAAGCAAGTGCTCGAGCACGCGTTGACGGGCAACGGTCCGGACGCGCACGTCGCCGGGCTTACGGTGTGGTACGATCCGAGCAACGCCGCGGGCCGGCGCATCAAAAAGCTGCGGCTCGCTAATGGCAAAGGCGTGGACGACGACCAGACCTACTCGCTGGCCGTGAGCGACTTCCTCGCGGCCGGGGGAAGCGGCTACACGATGCTCGTGGGCGTGCCGTCGGCCGAGGTGGGCGTCACCGATTTGGATGCGCTGATCCAGTACCTCGCGGTGCTGCGCCAGCCGATTTCCGCCCCGGACGACCGGCGCTTCTATCGTGAAGGAGGTGGCCGCTGATCCGCGTCTTCGTGAACGAGCGGCCGGTGAGCGTGGCCCCCGGGGCGAGCGTACGCGACGCCGTCGAGGTGCTCGACCGCGAGCTGGCCGACCTGGTGGGGCGCGGCGTGGCGCACGTGACCGACGGCGTCGGGCGGCCGGTGGACGCGGGCGATCCGGTGGGCGAGGGGGGCGCCATTTTCCGGGTGGTGGTGAGCGCTCGCCAGGGGCCGCCCCGCCTCACGAAAGAGGCGCTGCGCCGCTGGCCAAAAGCCGAGCTGCACGTCCATCTGGACGGGTGTCTCCGCCCCGCGACCATGCTCGAGCTGGCGCGGGCGCAAGGGATCCGGCTCCCGGCGGACACGCCCGAAGGCCTGGCCCAGGCGCTGTACGTCAAACACGCCAAGAACCTCGAGGAGTACCTCACGAAGTACGAGATCACGCTGTCGGTCATGCAGACGGCGGCGGCGCTCGAGCGGATCGCCTACGAGTTCGTGCTGGACGCGGCGGCAGACGGGCTCCGTTATGTGGAAGTGCGCTACTCGCCGCTGCTGCATCGGCCGGCACTCACGCTGTCGCAGGCGATCGAGGCGCCGCTCGCCGGGATCAAGCGGGGCGAAGCGGAGACGGGCACCAAGGTCGGGCTGATCGTGTGCGGCATCCGCACTCGGCCCCCCGCGGAGTCGCTCGAGCTGGCGCGGGCCGCCGCGGGCTACCGCACGGCCGGCGTCGTGGCGTTCGACCTGGCGGGCGCGGAGCGCGGCTTTCCGGCGCGCGACCATGCGGCCGCCTTCGCCTACGCGGCGCAGCATGGCATGGCGTGCACCTGCCACGCCGGGGAAGGGGACGGCCCGGATTCCATTCGCCAGGCGCTGCACCAGTGCGGCGCGCAGCGGATCGGGCACGGCACTCGACTCGCTGAAGACTCCGCACTGCTGGAGTACGTCATCGAGCGAAAAGTCCCGCTCGAGATGTGTCTCACCTCCAACCTGCATACCCACACGGTGACGTCACTCGCCGAGCATCCGTTCAAGCGTTATCTCGACCAGGGCGTCGTCGTGACGTTGAACACCGATGGCCGTGTGGTGGACGGGATCTCGCTCACCGACGAGTATTTCATCGCCCAGAGCGTGGTGGGCCTGAGCAAAGCGGACCTGGCCCGCGTGGTGCTCAATGCGTGCGAGAGCGCGTTTCTGCCGGAGTTCGAGAAGGTGGCGTTGGTGTCCCGTGTGCAGAGCGAATTGGAGGCTCTCTAATGTCGCTGCGCCGTACCGTCTTTGCCTTCGGCGTCGCCTTCGTGTGCGCGCTCGCGGTGTTCACCCTGCCGCGATTCGTGTGGAACACGGTACAGGGCGCCGTGCGGCAGCAGACTGCGGCCGACACGACGCATCAAGCTCCACCCGCCGCCGTGCCCCAGGTACCACAGGCGGCGCCCCGGTCGATCCCGCAACGGCTCACCGGGATCTTCGGGATCGCGCTCATTCTGGGCATCGGCATCGCGCTGTCGCGCAATCGGGGCGCCATCAGTTGGCGCGTGGTGGCCTGGGGAGTGGGACTGCAGCTCGCGTTCGCGATCTTCGTGCTCCTGGTGCCGCTCGGCCAGAGGTTGTTTCGCACTCTGGGAGACGCAATCACCAAGATGCTGGGTTTCTCGTACGTCGGATCTGAGTTCGTGTTCGGCGAGATCGGGAAGCAGCACTCGAGTCTCGGTCTGATTTTCGCTTTTCAGGTCCTCCCGGCCATCATCTTCGTCTCGGCGCTGTTTGCGATCCTCTATTACCTGGGCGTGATGCAGCTCGTGGTCAAGGCATTTGCGGTACTGATGAACAAGGTGATGGGGGCGAGCGGGGCCGAGAGTCTCAACGTCGCCGCCTCGATCTTCATGGGCCAAACCGAAGCGCCGCTCACGATCCGTCCCTTTCTCCCGGGAATGACCCGCTCCGAGCTGATGACGGTCATGACCGCGGGGATGGCGCATGTGTCGGGGTCGATCATGGCCGCCTATATCGCCATGGGCATCGAAGCGCGGCATCTGCTGACCGCCGTGATCATGACGGCGCCCGGCACCATCATGATGGCGAAGATCATCGAGCCGGAAACCGAGACACCGCAGACCCTCGGGGGCGTTCGGGTAGAGATTCCGCGCACCGATGTGAACATCGTGGACGCGGCGGCGCGCGGTACCACCGACGGACTGCACTTGATGCTCAACGTCATCGCGATGCTGGTCTCGTTCGTGGCCCTCGTCGCGTTGCTCAACGGCGCATTCGGCTGGGTGCACGGCTACGTCAGCTGGTTCCCGGAGAGCATCCAAACCGTGCTCGGCTGGGTCTTCCGGCCCATCGCGTTCGCGATGGGCGTGCCGTGGCACGACTCCGGTGCGATCGGCGGGTTGCTGGGCACCCGCATGGTGCTGAACGAGTTCCTCGCCTACGCGCAGCTCGGGCCGATGAGAGCACAGCTCGATCCCGTGTCGTTCACCATCGCCACGTTCGCGCTGTGCGGCTTCGCCAATATCAGCTCGGTGGGCATCCAGATCGGCGGCATCGGCGCGCTCGTCCCGGACCGCAAGCACGATCTCGCCCGGCTCGGGTTCCGCGCCATGATCGCCGGGACGCTCGCGAACTTCCTCTCTGCTACACTTGCAGGCATGCTGCTGTGAGCAAAGAGGAGCGGGGAGCGGGGAGCGGTACCGTCCGTGCGGCCGCGGATGTCGTCGCCCAACGACTGGGCAAGCTCAAGCCGCGCGCGGCAATCGTGCTCGGCTCGGGCCTCGCCGGCGTGGCCGATGCGGTGCGCGACGCCGTACGCATTCCCTACAAGGAGATCCCGGGCTTTCCCGAGCCCGGCGCGCCGGGCCACAAGGGCGAGCTCGTGGGCGGAACGCTCGAGGGGGTGCCGGTGGTCGTACAGAGCGGGCGCTTTCATTTGTATGAAGGTCACGCACCCGAGGTCGCCGCGCTCCCCACGCGAGTGTTCGCCCGACTCGGCGCCACGACGCTGGTAGTCACCAACGCAGCAGGCGGCATCCGTCTCACGTTCCGCCCCCCCACACTGATGCTCATCGCGGACCACATCAACTTGATGTTCAAAAACCCGCTCGTCGGTCCGGTGGCGGAGGGGGACGAGCGCTTCCCCGACATGAGCGATCCCTACGATCCGTCCCTCCGCGCGCTCGCCCGCGACGTGGCGCGGACGGAGCGGATCCCGTTGGAAGAGGGCGTGTACGCCGGCCTGCTCGGGCCGTCGTTCGAGACGCCCGCGGAGATCCGCATGCTGCAGCGGCTTGGGGCCGATGCCGTGGGGATGTCCACCGTGCCTGAAGTGATCGCGGCGCGGGCCCGAGGCGTGCGCTGTCTCGGGTTCTCGAGCATCACGAACGTGGCCGCCGGGCTCTCGGCTCAGACGCTGTCGCACCTCGAAGTGCTCGAGGCGGGGAAACAGATCGCGGGTCAGCTGGAGCAGTTGATCAGGGGGGTGCTGCGGCGCCTGTAATGCCGGTGGCGTCCATCGGGGCGTGGACCGCCACCTCCGACCCATCGGCGAATACCACGCCGGCCGGTTGGGCGCGATTCAGGAACTCCCACTCCGCCCCGTAGAGCGACCCAAAGTCAATGCGGTAATCGACGGCGCGCACATCGCGGACCGCCCAGGCCGGATGCGTGACGCGGAATACTCCGAGACTGCCGTCCGGCCGCGTCCGGCAGGCGAAGCAGCGCTCGATGAAATGGTGCTCCGACGACTCGGGTGGCGGCACCTGGGCGGCGCGCGAGCCGGTGACGTTCACGTGCCAGCCGAACGCCGCGGGGCCCACCCCATACTCCGCGCGCACTTCGCCGTGCAGGTCCACCACGCGGCTGCGAATCGGCGTAGGCCAGAACGGCTCGCCGTACCGCAGCCGGCCCACCGCGGCGACCAGTCGGCTCGACACGAACTGGCGGATGAACCAGACACCCGGCTCTCCCGCCACGCGGACGTACGTACGGAAGTTGACTTGCGGATGGGCCGTGAAGCCGGGGATGCGCCAGCCCTTGATGCGCACGTCCAGCATCTGCAACGCGACCAGGCTCACGTGCGTCCGGCCGTCCCAGAAATCGGGCTCGACGCCCGGCGGAATGGAGCGCCGGATGAGATCTTCCGGCGCTTCGAACGTGAGGAGAATGATGTGTGACCAGCGCGCGGCCAGAAACGGGCGAGGTGTCACTTGTGATTAGTAGGCTAGAGTCCGTCTGTCGGTGGCCGCGGTGGCGCCGGCACGAAGTGGTTGAGGGGTCCGTGTCCGTGGCCCAGGCCGGGCGCCGCGGCGATAGCCCGGTGCACGAAGTCGAGTGCGTCCTCTACCGCGCGCTCGAGCGGGCGGCCGAGCGCCAGACCCGCGGCGATGGCGGCGGAGAGCGTGCAGCCGGTGCCGTGGGTCGAGGTCGTATCGAGCCGTGGTCGAGTGAAACGCCGGACGGTCCCGCCCGTGACCAGCACGTCCACCACTTCCTCGCCGGTGAGATGACCACCCTTCACGAGCGCCGCCCTCGCCCCGAGCTGCGCGAGCTTCCGGCCGGCGCGTTCCATGTCGTCTGGGTCGCGGACGCTCCCGCCCACCAGTACCGCGGCTTCGTCGAGATTCGGGGTGACGAGCGCGGCGAGCGGCACGAGCCGCTGCACGATGAGCCGCTCGGCATCGCGCTCGAGCAGGCGATCGCCCGACGTCGCGACCATCACGGGGTCGAGGACGTAGTTGGGGAATCGCCGGCGCGCGATGCCATCGGCCACCGCTTCCACCAGGGCGGCGGAGCCGAGCATGCCCGACTTCACCGCGACGGGCGGGAGGTCGTCGGCGACTGCGTCGAGCTGGCGCGTGACGAGCTCGACCGGGACGGGCTCCCACGCCCGGACCCCCATCGTATTTTGGGCGGTCACGGCGGTGATCACGCTGGTGCCGAACACGCCGAATTGATGGAACGTCTTCAGGTCGGCCTGGATGCCGGCGCCGCCGCCCGAGTCCGATCCCGCGATGGTGAGGGCGATGTTCACGTAGCGCCTGTCCCAGGCTTCTTCGCATATTGAAGGCTCGGCCGCGGCCGGGAATGCTCGAGGAGACTCATCGCCAGTAATCTGCAATCGACGATACGCGATCTCCAACGCCGCAAGGCACGCGGCCGGCGCGGGCTCGCCCTGATCGAGGGCGTACGGCTCGTGGAGGAGGCGCTCGCGGCCGGAGTTCCGTTCAAAGGGGCCCTCGTCGCCCCCGACCTCGCACGCACGGCGCGCGGCACGGCGCTCGTCGCCGAGCTGCAGGGGCACGCCGTGGGCGTGGAGGAGGTCGGCGCGCGCGTCTTCGCGCAGCTCGCCGACACCGAGACGCCGCAGGGGATCATCGCCGTGATCGAGCCGCGGCGCTGGACCGCGGGCGACTTCGCGCCGCCGCCGGGGGCGGTAGCGCTGGTGATCGACGGCGTCCAGGATCCCGGTAACATGGGCACGCTGATTCGTACGGCTCACGCGCTCGGCGCCGCCGGCACGGTCGTGTTGCGGGGCACCGCCGACCCGACGAGTCCCAAGGCGCTGCGGGCGGCTATGGGGGCTACCTTCCGCCACCCGGTTGTAACGCTCGACGACGGCGGTTTC
>DATNOH010000271.1:0-2471 GCA_035601435.1 Gemmatimonadales bacterium
CCGAAGGTGGTGGACATGACCAAACGCTTCGTGATGATCCGCCTCAACAAGGACAAGGAGGCGGAGCTCAGCAAGAAGTACACGCCCGACGGCGAGTACATCCCGCGCACGTACTTCCTCTCCTCCGCCGGCGTGCTCGACCCGGACATCCACGCGCCGCGCGACAAGTTCCTCTACTTCTACGACGAGCGCGCGCCGGCCTCGGTGCTGGCGGGGATGGAAGAGGCGAGCAAGAAGCTGCGGTAGGGTTCGAGGGGGCCCGTATCGCAGGCTATCTGCCGCCGAGCCGCGACAGTACCCCGTCGATCCGGAGCGACAGGTCAGGGTTATCGTCGATCATCCCGGCGTAGGGATGACCCGCTCAAATCCACAGGACGCCGGCTCTCACCTCTCGCTCCCAGTCCACCTCCGGTCTGGGAGATCACGCGCCCGTGCAGGTCGAGAACCTCGGCGAGCGAGAGGTAGCGCACCTAGCCCGGATATCTCACCGTTAGAAAATCGCACCGGCCGCCCACACCTGCTAAACAGTTCTGCGCCAACAGAAAACTTCCAGCAGGAGGGGCGGCGCCGTGCGGACGGACTGTACGGAAGAGCAGCTCGTTTTCCAAGGGGTCGGCGGGCGGCAGGTGGTGGCCCGCTTCGACGGGGGCCGGATCACCTCGGACGCGGGCATCTTGCTGCTGCGGGAGGTGGCGGAGCGGACGGGGTTGCTGCGGCGCTTCGCGCACTGCTTCACGGACCACCGGGATGCCGCGCTGATCGAGCACACCGTCGAGGAGCTCGTGGCGCAGCGGGTCCTGGCGCTGGCGTGCGGCTACGAGGATCTCAACGACCACGACGTGCTGCGGGACGATGCGCTGCTGGCGGTGGCGGCCGGCAAGCGCGATGCGACCGGCGCGACCCGCCCGCGGGCCCGCGATCAGGGCCATGCGCTGGCGGGGAAGAGCACCCTCAACCGGCTCGAGGGCACGCCGGCCACGGCGACCGCGGCGGCGCGGTACAAGAAGATTGTCTACCAGGGGGCCGCGATCGAGGCGTGGTTTGTGGAGGCCTTCCTCGCCGCGCACCCCACCCCGCCGGCCGAGATCGTGCTCGATCTCGACGCGACGGACGATCCGCTGCACGGGCAGCAGGAGGGGCGATTCTTTCACGGATATTACCGGGCGTACTGCTACCTGCCGCTCTACATCTTCGCCGGGGACTTTCTCCTGGCCGCGAAACTCCGCCGGGCGAGCGGGGACGGGGCGGCGGGTGCGGTGGAGGAGGTCGCCCGGATTGTGGCGCAGCTGCGCGCGCAGTGGCCGGGCGTCCGGATCGTGGTGCGGGGGGACTCGGGCTTCGCCCGGGACGCGCTCATGAGCTGGTGCGAGGCGCACGATGTGGACTACGTGCTCGGGCTGGCGCGCAACGCCCGGCTCGAGGCCGCGGTGTCGCTCGACCTCGCCCTCGCGGAGATCGGCTGCGCGGTGACGCAGGCGCCGGTGCGGCGGTACCGGGAGCTGGAGTACCGGACGCAGGACAGCTGGACGCGGACGCGCCGGGTGGTGGCGAAGGCCGAGTACCTGCCGGGGAAGGCGAATCCGCGGTTTGTGGTCACGTCGCTGCCGGTCGAGCGCTGGGCAGCCGCGGCGCTGTACGAGGACCTCTACTGCGCGCGCGGCGACATGGAGAATCGGATCAAGGAGCAGCAGCTCGGGCTGTTTGCGGACCGGACGAGCACCGCCACCATGCGAGCCAACCAGCTGCGGCTGTGGTTTTCCTCGGTGGCCTACGTGCTGGTCGAGAGCTTGCGTCGGGTGGGGCTCGCGGACACGGGCTTGGCGCGGGCCCAGGTGGGGACGATTCGGACGCGGCTGCTCAAGCTCGGCGCGCTCGTGACCGTGAGCGTGCGCCGGGTGGTCATCGCGCTCAGCAGCGTGTTTCCCCTCCAGCGGCTCTTCGCCCAGGCGCTCGCGAATCTCCAGCGCGGCTATCCGCTGCGTTGCTGAGGCGCCGCGGTCCCACGCATCCCCAGGCTCACCCCCGGCGGCGGCGCCGTCACGCCCCCGTGTGTCCAGTCGGCGACGTTCGGACCGCCCCGGGCTGTGTCCCTGAGTGTCCGACGGGGCGCCGGCGGCGCCCCGTCGGACACCTACCCGTCGTCATCGCCGCCAGTCACCCGTTGAGCAGTGGTCGGTTGGCCTGGTGAGAAAAGCGGGCTAGTACCCGGCGGGTGGGTTTGCCATGGTGTATGCGACGTCTCCGCCGCTGTAGACGCGGATGTACCAGGCGGAGTCGCACCGGTAGTAGGTAGTACCGCCGACGACGACGGTGGTCGGGACGCAGTCCAGGGTCCAGTACGGCGGGGTCGCGACCGCCGCGACCGCCGCGCCCGCCGCGGCGCCTGCAACGACGGCCGCGCCGTAGGGGTAGTAATCGCCGCCATGGTAGCGGTCGTCGTTAATGATCGTCGGCGTAGTCCTGCCAGTCCT
>DATNOH010000272.1:0-17421 GCA_035601435.1 Gemmatimonadales bacterium
GTTCAGCACCACCAGCGCGCCCACGACGATGTCGCCGCCGCTCGCGGCCCAGCTGCCCACGCCGCCCTTCATGGCGGCGCGCGGCCCCAGCGCCTTGCCGACGGTGGCTCCGGTGCCCGCGCCGACCGATCCCTCGGCGACGTCGCCCGACGCGGCGCCGCACGCCCGGTACGCGTCCTCCGCCGTCGGCCAACGGTCCGCCTTGCCCCCGGGGGCAAGGTCAAAGTCGAAAATCACCGCGGTGGGCACGATCGGGACGATGCCGGCGGACCCCACCGGCAGGCCACGCCCGCGCTCCTTGAGCCAGCGCATGACCCCGTCCGCCGCGCCGAGGCCGTAGGCAGATCCGCCGGTCAAGAGGACTGCGTCGATGCGATCGACCAGGTGGCGGGGGTTGAGCGCATCCAGCTCGCGAGTTCCGGTTGCGCGCCCTCGCACCGCGCAAGCGGCCCGCATCCCACCGTCCGGCCCGAGCACCACGCTGCATCCGGTCGCCCGCGCCAGGTCAGTCCAGTGTCCCACCGAGATGCCGCGGACCGCGGCGAGGTTGGAGTGAAAGGAAGGCGCCATGGGAGCGCGAAGCATACCTCGGCTTGCTCGGGTTGTGGAGGGCACCTAGGTTAGCGCCATGCCCAACCCCGCCCCGCAGAGCCCCCCGACCACCGTGCTCGTGGTCGATGACGAAGACGGCATCCGCCAGGCACTCGATCGATTTCTCACGCGGCTCGGCTATCGGGTGTTGCAGGCCGCGAGCGGCGCCGAGGCGCTCGACCGCCAGGCCGCGGAGTCGCCGCAGGTGATGCTGTCCGACATCCGCATGCCGAACATGAGCGGCGTGGAGCTCGTCCCCAAGGCGCTCGCGGCCGACTCGGACCTCGCCATCATCATGCTCACGGCGATCGACGAACCCCGCACGGCCATCGAGTGTCTCAAGCTCGGAGCGTATGACTACCTCATCAAGCCGGTGGACCTGGACGAGCTCGAGATGTCCCTCCAGGCCGGGCTGCGGCAGCGGCAGCTGGAGATCGACCGCCGCGAGCTGGAGCAGTGGCTCGCGCGCGAGGTGGCCGTGCGCACCCGCGATTTGGAGGAGCGAACGACCGTGGTCGAGGACATCGCGCTCGCGGCGCTCGCGGCCGCAGGCGACTGGCCGGGGGCGAGCGACGCCGTCGAGAAGCTGGCGAAGGAGCTCGGCACGTCACCCGACGACGTGACGCGCGAGATCCAGAAACGGCGGGGAGCGGGGGGTTAGGCCCTCTGCGAGGCCTTGACTTTCTCCTCGCACGTCTTGCAGCGCGTGACGCCTCGGAAAGAACAGATCAAGCAGATGAAGGTACCGCAGTCGGCGCAGGGATAGCCTTCCGAGGCGCGCTCCTCATTGCCGCAGGAGCGGCACACCATCGCATCGTGCTCCATCAGTTTCGGTTTGTCGGTCATAGTCCACCTCAAATGTCGAGCCCGTAGACCTTAATCTTGTTGATCAGCGTCGCCCGCGAAATCCCGAGCTCGTGGGCCGCCCGCGTGCGGTTGCCCTCGTGGAATCTGAGCGTCTTTTCGATGTGCGCCCGCTCCACCTCGGCGAGGGCCTGGGGCTGGTGGCGCCCGTCGGCGCCCCCTCCGGTCCCCTCACCCCCCCCGGCGTCCCCGCCTGTGCGCAAGTCCGCCGGCAAGCGCTCGAAGACTTTCTGCAATTCACGCCCCTTCCCCGGCCACGGCATCGAGAGCAGCCGGTCCAGCGCTTCGCGCAGGAGCGCGTGCTGGCGCATCAAACGGACCTTGTCGCAGACGCGCGCCGTGGCCGCGTTAAGATAGTTCAGGTCCACGGGCTTCGTGAGGAAGTACTCCGCACCGATCTGCATGGCGCGCACCGCGGTCTCGGCGTTCTCCTGTTCGATGAGGAAGATGACTGAGCCGCCACGGGACTTGAGCTGCTCCAGCACTTCTAGCCTGCGGGCAGGTGAGAGCTGCAGATCGAGAATCACGACATCGGGGCGCGTACTGTGGAACGCTTGAAGACCCGCCTCGGCGGTCTCGGCGCGCCCCACTTCGTAGCCGATACCGTCGAAGTAGTCGCCCACGGCGCGCAGCTCGTCGGCGTCATCGTCGATCAGGAGGATGCGGTCAGGCACGACGCGACCCGCTCAGCGGCGCGGTGGCGGGGTCCACGATGATGGGAAGCGCGGCCGGCAGGAGCCGCGCCTCGAACGGCGCGTCACCCCACGGTTCACCGTCGAGCTGCATCGGCCGAGGCGGGCCCTCGAGCACCTCGACGCGCACGCTGCGGCCGCGGCCGAACCACAAGCGCCGCGCGCCGTTCGACGGCCGCCACACGAGCTCGAAGAACGCGCTCAGACTCTGCACCACGCCCACGGCCCGAAGCACCACGACGTCGAGCCAGCCGTCGTCCGGCGCAATGTCGTGCCGCAGTCGCAGAAACGGCGGCACCAGCTCCCCGCAGTTCGCGACCAGCACCATGGCCGCCGGCAGCTCGCGCGCCACTCCGTCCACCGTCACGCGGTGGAGCGGACTCGTGACGTGGGGAAGCGCCGCGAACGCCTGCATCACGTACGCCGCCATCTTCCAGCGGTGCTTCTCCGTCGCGGCTGTTCCCGCCATCAGTTGGGCGTCGAAACCCGTGCCTCCACACACGGCGAAATAGTGCGTGCCGTCGGCGCGCTCCACGGTGCCGAGGTCGATCGGCGCGGTCCGGCCGGCCAGGATCACGCGCGCCGCCGCCGCAGGGTTGCGTGGCAGCCGCAGGTTTCCGGCGAGCAGGTTCCCCGTGCCGCCCGGGACCAGCCCGAGCGGGATGCCGCTGTTCACGGCGCCAGCGGCGATCTCCATCGCCGTACCGTCGCCCCCGTAGCTGACGAGCGCGTCGAAGCCCTGGGCGTGGGCTTCCCGGGCGAAGCGGCGCGCATCGCCCGCCCGAGCCGTGGCGAGCACCTCGACTGTCCAGCCGCCACGGCGCAGCGTATCCCGGACCGTGGTGACCGCGCGCGCCTCGGTGCGCGCCGCCGCTGGGTTGGCGATCAGCAGTGCGCGAGCCATGGTCAGTAGCGCTTCTCCCAGAAGAGGTCCAGACCGACCTGGCGCGGCACCGTGATTCCTTGTGTCCCGGGCGTATCGATGTTGCACGTCTGGACCGGCGCGAAGCTCGCTTCCGTGCGCCACTCCGGGCTGATGCGGAACTGCAGCGACAGGCCGAGCATGTTCTGCACGCCCACCTGGCCTCCCGCGCAGAACCCCGCGTTCACCACCAGGAACGTCTTGGGACCGAGCTGGCGCCCCACGGCCACGTTCCAGGGGACGACCGCCACGCCCTGCCCGCCGCCGCCGGGACGGATCTCGACGTAGTCCACCGGCACGCCGCCCGACACGATGGTCTGCTCGATTTCGCCCGACAGGATCGCCAGGGCGCTCTGCACCACAGCGGCCTGATTCGCGATGCCCTGGTCGCCTCCCAATTCCACGATCCGTTTGCCGAACAGCGTCAGGGCGATGATTTCGGTCTGCGACAGATCGTATTTCTCCGCTTCGAGGGTGACCTTCGGGACCAGGAGGGTGCCGCCGATATGCGCCACCACCGTGATGTCCTCGGGCTGACCCACCGGATGCACGACGTGCTTGGCTTTGATGTCGAGCGCCGCGTCCTGATCCGGAGTGCCGAAATACCGCACCGTCCCCTCGGAGACGACGAACTCGCGCGACACCGGCCCCACCTTGAGGCGGTACGTCCCGCGCACCGCCTGCAGCGTACCGCTCACGAGATACTGGTTGCGCTGCTTGGTGAGCCGCACGGAGCCGGCGAGCTGGATGTTCGCCTCGTCCGAGCGCAGCCACACGTCGCTACCCATTTCGAGCTCGAGATCCTGGATCCGCAAGCTGTCGAGAAACACGTTCTCGAACTCGGGGCCGAGCCGCTGCTGCTGAATCAGCGCGGCGAGCGACGTGTCCGCGAGCTCGTCCAAGTTCACGATCCGCTTCTGCACCAGGTCGGCGAAGTACAGGACACCCGACGTCACATTGGCGTGACCGGTAAGGGTAGAGCCGAAGACCGGCCCCTGGAGCGACAGCCGCCCGCTGGCGGTGATCGCCACGTTGTTCTTCAAGTCGAGCGCCTTGAACTGGTCCGCGGTGATCCGCAGGCCGAGCACCGGGTGTGTCAGCTGCTCGAGCCGCACGATGCCGGTGAAATCGGCCCGGCCGCGCTCGCTTCGGGCCGAGAGCGACTGGATGGCGATCGTGTCGCCCGTAAAGCCGAGGCGCCCGTTGACCGCTTCGTAGCGCACATTGAGGGTGGGGATGGTCGCGGCGGCGTTGGCGATCTGCAGCTCGCCCCGCAGGCGCGGCGCATCCCACGTCCCGGCGATCCCTAAGTCCGCGGAGAACACGCCGGTCACCTGTTGCAGGGCCGGGGTGAGCGCCTCGAGGACCGACAGGTCGACGCTGTCCGCCCTGGCCCCTACCGAGAGCGTGTCGGGGAGCTGGCGGCGGGGCACAGACTCGAGCGCCAAATCCAGCGGCAGGTAGGTCTGCACGTCAAGGATCTGCTGGCCCGAGCGCCACAGATGGAGCGCCCCGCGCAGCCGCCGGTCGTGATAGTCGTACGTCCCGTCCACAAATGGCGCGCGAAATTCGCCGAACGCGCCGTTCAAGAGCGAGAACGACCCGCTCGAGACGGGGCTGGCCCGGGTACCCGACAGTCCGGCGGTGAGCGTCACCGTCCCGCCTACGCCCGCAGTGTCCCGCTCGAACAGCGCGTACAGCCCGACGAGCGGGAACCCCTCCAGCTGAAGGTGGGCGTCCGCCCGACCGCGCGTCGGCAGGGCTCCCTCGAGCACCAGCTTGCCCGATCCGTACGCGCTCTGGAGCACCAGTCCGGTCACGGTGGCCGCGGAGTCGGTCACGGTCAGCTCCGTGGGCCGCTCGAGCACCCACGCATCGCCCGGCAGCTGGAGCGCCAGGGAGTCGACGCCGACCGCGAGGACCGCGCCTCCCGTCGGGCCCGCGCGGCGGGCGAACCGGCCGCCGGCGAGGAACGCGGCGCCCTCGCCGATGCGCGAGCGTGCCAGCCAGGTGAGCGAATCGCGGGTCCCGCGCGCCGCGGCGGACGCACCGGAAAATCCGAACACGCCGTGGGCGATCGAATCCAGGGTCGCGTCCAGCGCGAACGTCGGGACGGGGCCCGGCTGCCAGGTGAAGCGCCCCCGGCCTGCCGGGACCCGCCACGCCCGCCACGCGAGACGCTCGACGCTGGCGCGCGCGTGGAGGGCGAGCGAGTCGAGCGAGCCTTCGAGCCTGAGGAGTACCCGTGCCGAGCCGGCCAGCGGCGCGTTCACCGCGCCCTCATTACCGGGGTCGGTCGGAGCGTCGGCAGCTCCGCCCGCGACCCAACCGAGTAGCGGGTCGAGCGCGTTGAGGCTGTCGGCATCGAAGTCGAGCGCCAGCTGGCCCCGCACCCCGCGCATCCATCCCAACGAGCCCGACCCCGTGCTGATGAGACCCGACTGCGCGATGCGCAGGGAGTCCACGTACAGCCGCCGGTCGGCGAACCGCACGCGCACGGCGCCCGAGTCGAGCCCGGCGCCGGCGAGCCGCGACGGCTGGAGCGACGCCTGCACAGCCCCGAGCGGCGGCGCGGCGCTGTCGCCCGAAAAATGCCCCCGGACCGTGAAGCTCAGGCGTGACGGGGGAGCCCGGCGGCCGAGCCAGTGCGAGAGGTCCAAGTCGCGGGCCGTGACCTGCAGATCCTGCCCGCCGTAGTGGGGCAGGTCGAGCATCAGGGTCCCGTCGCCGCGCACATCGCCGCCGCGCGAATGCAGATCCACGTGCGTCTCCAGCGAGCCGACCGGGCCGGCGAGCTTCACGGGCCCGGTCACGGCGCCCCGAAGCGGCAGGGTCGGGAAGCTGCCCCGCAGCCCGTCGAACGACAGCGAGTCGGCCGTGACGTCGGCGTAGATGCCGAGCGTCTCACCGCGCGTGTCGAGCCGTAGGCTCCCCTTCAGGGCGCTCGGGGGCAGCGCTCCATCCCGGTGCTCCAGCGTGCCCGCAAACTGCGCGTCGCGCAACGGCCCGTTGAGCGTCCCCACCGCGGCGAGCGTCCCGTGCAGCCGCACCGCCGGGGCGAGCCTCGCCACCGTCCCCAAGTCGATGCTCGACGTCTCCACGGCAAACGGTTGAAACCGTAGGCCGTCGGCGGCCTTGAGGTTCACCTCGCCCTTCCCGCGGATGCGGGTTTCGGGCCATCCCGCTACGAGCGAGTCGCGGAACGACCAATCGGTCTCGAGGGCGAGGCCTGCGAGCGGCCCGGTGGCCACGGTGTGTCCGCTGAGCCGTCCGGCGAACGGCAGCGTATCGAGGAACGGCCGGGCGAACTCGAGGTCGAACTCACGGGCGTCCAGGTCGGCGTCGCGCAGAGCCACGAGCCCCGAGTCGGAGGCACTGAACGCGACGAGTCGGCCCGCGACCGTGCCGCCTCCATACACCAGGCGCAGCGGGTCGAGCCCCACCTCGAGCACCCGTTCGCCGTGCGAGCGCAGCCGCACGTCACCCGACACCACGCCGGCACCGGGAATCCCTGCGAAGCGCCGGTCGATGAAATGGAAGTCCTCGAGTGTCGCCGAATCCGCCCGCAACCGCAGATCGAACAGCAGCGGGCCGTGCGGCCAGCGCAGGGTGCCGCGCGCGTCGCGCAGCGCCGAGCGCGGCAGCCGCACGCGCGCGAGCTGCACATCCATCGAGTCGCCGATCACCCGCAGTCGTCCCGCCACATCCTCCAGCCGCACCGCGGGGTCAGAGCCCTCCGTAGCCAGCCGGGAGATGTCGATGCGGATGCCCCGCTCGCGCGGCGAGGACACTTGCAGGGCGGAGAGCCGCGCGTTGAGGTGCTCGAAGCGGCGGACGCGGAGCCGTCCGTTGATGCCGTCGTTCGCGATCTCGAGGCTCGAGTCGCCCGGTTCGGCGTGCTTCGCCTGCAGGCGTAACGTCACGGTCCCGTCCGTGATCCGAACGTTGCGGAACAGGATCAGAGTGGCCGGCCCGTGCGGTCCTTTGTTAGGACCCCCCAGGCGCAACAGCTCCTCGATGTTGAGCCGGCCGCTCGGGTGCTGCACGATGTTGATCACGGGCCGGCGCAGGTCGAATTCGAAGAGCACGACCCGGCCGGCGGCGAAGTCGAACGGGTTGTAGCTCACATTCACCTCCGGCAGCCAGGCGACGAGCGTCGTGTCCGCGTCGAACAGCCGGACCTCGGAGAGGGTCAGCCCGGTGAGTAGCGACCCCCGCACATCGCCGATCTCCATCGTCCCGGTGAAGGCCTGACGCAGCGTGCCCTCGCTGACGCGCGCCAGCAACGCCCGCCCGGCGCCCGTGCCGACCAGCGACGAGAGGGCTCCGAGAAAGCCGGCCAGCAGCCCCACCAGCGTCCACAGCGCGGCCCCGAGCGAGCGGCGGAACATCTAGAACGCCTGCCCCACGGCGAACTGCACGACCACCCTGCGCCACAAGCCCGACGGCAACCCGGGCCGTACCGTCTTCCCGGTCGCCGTGATGCTGTTATCCGCCTTGTTCAGGAAGTACAGCGTGCCGGGCTCCTGCGGGTAGCCGTTATAGGCGGCGTCGAGCCGCACCGGGCCGAGCGGCGTGATGAACCGCAGCCCCAACCCCGGAGTGACGCGGAGGCCACTGACCGTGGTGCCCGTGTCCCCGCGCTCCCACACCTGCCCTACGTCCACGAATAGTCCCAGCCGCACGCGCTCAGGGAAAATCGGACTGGGAACGCGCAGCTCCAGGTTGGCAGTGAACACGGTGTTCCCACCGGTGGGTGACGCCTGGATCCTGCTGTAGGTGGTGTCCGTCCCGTTGACTTCCAGACTGTCGGACACGTACACGCGCGGGCCCAGCTCGTTGCGGGCGAACCCCCGCACCGAGTTGGGGCCGCCGGCGTAGAAGCGCTGGTCGGGAGGCACGAATTTCACGCTCTGACCCAACAAGCTGAGGCGCTGCGGCAGGATCGTGCCGCCCCGGATCCGCCACGCGAGCACGCTGCGGCGGGAGAGGGGATAATACTTCGAGATCTCGAGCTCACCACGGTTGAACTCGTACAAAGTGTCCGAGAGCACATAGCGCGACGCGTGGACCAGAGTCAGCTGGGTCACGCTCCCGGCCGACGGATCGAGCACCGAGTTCACCCGCGCGCGCACGCCCGAGATCGTGATCGCCCCGAACGGCCGCCGGTTCGCGAGGAACGCCTGATCGGACTGGTTGCACAGGAGGAACCGCTGGCAGTACACGGCCGGGTCGGCGGCCGTCCGGCCCACCGAATAGCCGTACCCCACGGTGACGGGAACGTCGCGCCGGGCGTTGAAGGTCACCGCCACATTCGCACCCACCGCCTGGCGCGTATACGCCTTGAACTCGGAGCGCCGCTCGGCGAAGACGGCGAAGCTCGCCGTGTGGCGAGGCGACAGGAACGCGGGCTGGCGCAGGGTCACCGTGGCGTTGTAGTTCGCGGTATCGGATTGGTCATCGTCGCGCAGGAACCCGCAGACGTTCCGCTTGAAGTTCGCGTCGGTCGGATACCCGACGCCGATCTTCGAGAGCTGGCCGGTGAGGTCGAGCGAACGCGCACCGCCGAAGAAATCGTACGCCGTCCACCCGCCTTGCACCCGGAAGCAGTCGAGCGAGGCATACCCCGCCCCCACCCGGATACGGTGGCGCGGTGCCTCGGCCACGCGGACCGCCACCCGCACCGAATCGCCGGGCGGTGGGGTCGTGTCCGCGAGCACCACGTTGACGGAGCGGAACATCCCCAGCCCATACAGGTCGCGCTGCGTGAGGTACAGCTGGTCCTGTCGAAACCAGTCGCTCTCCTTGACCGAGATCATGCGGCGGATGGTGCCGGTGTCCACCTTCTCAACCCCGGTGATCAGCACCTGCCCCACCCGCATGCGCCGACCAGGCAGGGCCTCGAGTGTCGCCACCGCGCGCAGCGCGGCGACGTCCACATCGTAGTTGCGGAGGATGTCGGCGTACGGATACCCGAGGTTCTTAAGTCGGCTCACGATGGTGTCGGCGGACGCCTGGAGCAGCGCCCGATTGAAGGGATCGCCGACCAGGAGCGGCAGCTCGCGCTTCAAGCGTCGCACGTCGAGGATCGAATCGAGGCCCAGTATGTCGAGCGCGGCGAGCCGCACCGGATCGCCTTCGTAGATCCGGAACTTGAGGTACACATCGCGGCCCTCACGGCGTACCAGGGTGTCCACCACGGCGTTCATGTAGCCGCTCTGGCGGTACAACAGCAGCACCCGTAGGACGTCGCGACGGAACTCGAGCTCGTTGAAGTACCGCTTCTCACCCAGGCCAAGCCACCGGAGGAAGGGGCTGGTCGCGAACACGCTCGAATTCGTGGTCGCGATCGCGGCCCTCAGGGTGTAGTCGTCGAGCGCGTGATTGCCCTCGAAGGAAAGCCCGCGGACCACCCGCTGCTGCTCTTGCTGCGCGGCGAGGGGGGCCGCCGCGAATACGGCGACGAGCAGGGTCAAACAGAGCGCGCGCAATTGACGCAGTCGGGCTGCATCCCTATGTTGGCTACCTCCCCCCGCACTGTCAACCTTTTCGACACCTGACCCCATGCGCGCGCTCCTCGCCTTTGTCCTCGCCGCCCTCACAGGAGCCACGGCCTGCGGGGAGAAAAGCGCGCGCGCCGGGGAGCGAGGCCTCACCTACTACGAATCCTACGACCCACGCTCCCTCGATCCCGCCCTTTCGACCGACGTGCCGACCGGTGAGATGGTGACGCTCGCGTACGACGGACTTACCCAATTCGACGCGGATGGCCGTCTCCTCGCAGGGCTGGCAGATCGCTGGACGGCGGGCCAGGATGCGAGCGGCCGGAAGTACGTGTTTCACCTGCGACCGGGCGCCAAGTTCCACGACGGGACGCCGCTCACGGCCGCCGCTGTCCGCGCGAGCCTGCTGCGCGTCCTGTCCCCCGCGACCAAGGGCGGCCGGCCCTGGCCGCTGTACCCCATCGCCGGGGCTGAAGCGTACGCTGCCGGACGCGTCGCCGACGTGAGCGGCATTACCGTCCTCGGGGACTCGAGTGTCGCGTTCACTCTCACCGAGCCACTCGCCATCTTCCCCAAATTCCTCGCGATGCCGGTGGCGAGCGTCGTGCCCGCGCCGCCCCCGGGCGACCTGGCGCAGCGCGCCGTGGGCACCGGCCCGTGGCGTTTCGTGGCGTGGCAGCACGACGACTACCTGCTGTTCGCCCCCAATCCGAATTACTGGGGCGACGCGCCTGCCGGCGACACGCTCACGGTGCGAATCATCCCGGAACCGCTCACGCGGGCCGCGGAGTTCGAGGCCGGCCGGCTGAGCGTGATCGAGGTCCCGTTCGGGGAGACCGCGCGCTGGCGTCGGGAGCGGCCGGACCAGCTGGTCGAGAAGCCCGCGCTGCGGGTGGTGTACGTGGCGCTGAACAACCGGCGCGGGCCGCTGCGCGACCCCCGCGTGCGGCAGGCAATCAATCGCGCCGTGAACGTGCCGGAGATCCTCGCCACCGTGTACGGCGGTCGCGGCGTGCTGGCGCGCGGCGCCATCCCGCCAGGGCTCGCCGGAAGCGACAGCACGCGGCGGGGATACGCCTACGACCCGGGGGCAGCGCGAGCGCTCATGGTGGGCGCGGGGTATCCGAACGGCATCGACGTGCGGCTGTGGCGCACCGGGACGAACGTGGAGCTGTCGCGGGTGGCGCAGGCCATCCAGGCGCAGCTGGCGGGCGTGGGAGTGCGCGTGGAGCTGGTGGAGCGCGACGCGTCAAGCCAGCGCGAGGCGGCGCGCAAGGGTGAGGCCGACATGGTCATCCTCGACTGGTGGGCCGATTACCCCGACGCCGACAACTTTCTCTATCCTTTATTCTACTCCGGGAGCTTCGGCCCTGGAGGCAACTATGCGTTCTACTCGGACCCGGGCACCGACTCGTTGATCCTCCGTGCCCGTCGCACCAGCGACGACGCCGCGCGTACCGCCTTGTATCGCCGCATCGACGAGCGGGTGTACGGCGCCGCGCCGTGGCTGTACCTCTGGTTCCCCACGGACCTGTGGGCCAGGCGCCCGGAGCTCCAGGGGTGGGACCTGCCGGTGATCTTCAACGGACAGCGCTGGACGCACGCCAGAGTCGCACCGCGGTGATGCGCCTCGTCGGACGCCGGCTGCTGATGACGCTGCCGACCCTGTTCGGCGTGCTGGTGGTCGCCTTCCTTTTGTTGAACGTCGCGCCCGGTGATCCGGTGGCGGCGATGGTGGGGGAGCGCGCCGATGCCGCCACCATCGCGCGCCTGCGGGCCCAGCTGCATCTCGACGACCCGCTCCCCACCCAGTTCGCGCGATATGTGTGGGCCGTGATGCACGGCGACCTGGGGCACTCTTACATCACGCAGCGGCCGATCGCACAGGACCTGGCCGCGCGCTTCCCCAAGACGGTGCAGCTCGCGCTCGCCGCCATGGCGCTCGCCGCGCTGTGCGGCATCACGCTCGGCGTGCTCTCGGCGATCCGGCCGGGAGGCGCCGTCGACCGCGTCGCCATGCTGGTGTCGTACCTTGGCGTCTCATTCCCGGTGTACTGGGTGGGACTGCTCCTGATCCTGTTGTTCGCGGTGGCGTTGCGCTGGCTCCCGCCGTCCGGTACCGGCGGCCTCGCGTATCTGGTGCTGCCGGCGCTCACCCTGGGCATGCGCTCCATCGCGTTCCTGGCGCGGATGACCCGGGCGGCCATGCTGGATGTGTTGTCGAGCGACTTCGTCCGCACCGCTCGCGCCAAGGGGCTGAGCGAGGCGGCGGTGATCCTGCGGCACGGCTTCCGCAACGCGCTGATCCCGGTCATCACCGTGATCGGACTCGACACCGGGAGCTACCTCACTGGCAGCATTCTCACCGAGACGATCTTTGGATGGCCCGGCCTCGGCCGCTACGTGCTGAGCGCGATCGAGAAGCGGGATCTCCCCGCCATCCAGGGGAGCATCCTGTTCATGTCCCTGGTATTCCTCCTCGTGAACCTCGTGACGGACCTGGTCTATGCGAAGGCTGATCCTCGCATCGCTTACGATTAGCTCCTCGATCGCGGCCCAGACGCCGGCCGCCCGGCCGCGTACCGCCCCGCTCAAGGGATCGCTCGAACAGCGGCTCGCGCAGCTGATCGACGTGCCCCCGTTCAACCGGGCCACGTGGGGGATCTACGTCGTGGACGACCGCGGCCGCGTGCTGTACCAGCGCAATGCGGACCGCTTCTCGGTGCCCGCCAGCAACACCAAGCTGGTCGTCACCGCGGCGGCGGCCGTGCTCCTCCCGCCGGACTATCGCGTGACGACGAGTCTGTACGTGAATGGCCGGGTGGACGCCGCGGTGCTGCAAGGCGACCTGATCCTGTACGGGCGTGGCGATCCCACCTGGTCGACGCGCTGCTACGGCGTGGATACCCTCGCCCCGGGCGTGTGCGACTCGAGCTTTACGGCCATCGACGCGATCGCCGATTCGGTCAGGGCCAAGGGGATCCGACGCATCACGGGCAAGCTCGTAGGCGACGGCTCCTACTTCGAGCCCACCATGATTCATTACGCGTGGAACGCGTGGGACCTCACCTGGTGGTATGCGGCGCCCGTGTCGGCACTCGGCTTCCACGACAACAGCGTGGACTTCCGGATCGACCCCGGGGCCGCGGTCGACGCGCCGCCGGTGATCGCCTGGACACCGGATCTCGGGTTGATCACCTTCGAGAACCGCGCCCGCACGGTCCCGGCCGAGTCGGCCTCCACCATCGGCGACAACTTCTTCCGGACGGGGGGCGGCTGGAGCATTCGGGCGGAGGGGACGTTCGCGCTCGGGAGGAAGACGCGCGTGGAGAGCGTCGCGCTCCCAGATCCCAACCTGTACACCGCGCGGGCGCTCGCGGCCTCGCTCGCCCGCCGCGGCATCGCGGTCGAAGGGGGAGCGGCGAGCACGACCGATTCGCTCGCCTACCGCACGGTGCGGTGCTGTGCGGCGCCGCTCGTCGACTTCCGAGGTCGGCCGCTCTCGGACATCATCTTCCCGATTCTCAACTCGAGTCAGAACTGGTTCGCCGAGATGCTGCTCAAGATCCTGGGGCGGGAGCTGAAGGGTGAGGGCTCGTGGTCCGCGGGGCTGGGCGTCGAGCGCGGGTTCTTGACCGACTCCGTGAAGATCGACTCCACCGCGTTCGCGCTCGAGGACGGCTCCGGTCTCGCGGCGGGCAATCTGGTCACGCCGCAGGCGTTCGCGAAGCTGCTCGCGTATATGCATAGCCACCCAAAGGGCGGGCCGTTCGTGGCGGGATTGCCCCATGCGGGGCTGCCCGGCTCGCTGCTCAAGCGCTTCGTCGGCACCCCGCTCGAAGGCCGCGTGATCGCCAAAACGGGGAGCATCGACCGGGTCAACAGCCTGTCAGGCTACATCGAGGGGGCGAACGGAGGAGCGGGGGGTCGGACGATCACGTTCAGCGTGCAGGCGAACGGGCACGCGGTGCCGTACCAGCAGATGCTCAACCAGATCGATTCCGTAGTGGTACAAATCGGGCGGCGCTAATCTTCGGTCTGGCCGAAGAGCGCCATGTTCGAGGAATGCCCCGGCTCGACCTTGGCGGCGGGATTGATGAAGTGCACCGCGTGGTTCACCGCCACCGCCGCCTCCGCGGCGCCGGTGGCGATCAGCTTGAGCTTGCCGGCGTAGGTGGTGATGTCGCCCGCGGCGAACACCCCGGGGATGTTGGTCGCCATCGTCTGCGACACCTTGATCTCCCCCTTCTCGATATCCAGGCCCCATTGGGCGATGGCCCCGAGCGAGGAGATGAAGCCGAGCTGGGGAATCACGCAGTCGACGGCGACGCGCTCCTCTTCCTTAGTTTTGTTGTTGTAGATCGTCACGGCCTCGATCGCGTCGCCGCCGTGGATCGCCTTCAGCTCCCAGAAGGTGCGCAGCTCCATTTTCCCCGCCGCGCACAGCTCGTGGACCTGGCGCACCGTCGCCGCGTGAGCCCGGAAGCCGTCGCGCCGGTGGATCATGAGGACGAACCGGGCGATCCCCTGCAGGTTCACCGCCCAGTCGAACGCCGAATCGCCGCCACCCACCAGCAGCACCCGCTTCCCCGTGAACACCTTCGGGTCGAGGATGCGATCGTGCAGGCCCTTCCCGTACCAGAAATCGGCGTCCTTGAGGGGCAGCTTCCGGGGAGTGAAGGCGCCGATCCCACCCGCGATCAACACGCTGCGCGACGGGTACGCGTCCCGCTCCGTGACGATGGTGAAGCGCGGCTGCCCGTCCTCCGATCCGTGCTGCAGGTCCATCACCTTCTCCCCCAGATGGACAGGCTGCTTGAACTGGAAGGCTTGCTCGGCCATCCCCTTCACGAGGTCTTTGGCGAGCACCTTCGGGAAGCCCGCCACGTCGAAGATGTACTTCTCGGGGTACAGCGCGGTGAGCTGGCCGCCCACCTGGTCGAGGTTGTCGATCAGCCGGCAGGAGGCCCCGCGCATCCCCGCGTAAAAGGCGCCGAACAACCCCGTGGGGCCGGCGCCGATAATCGTGATATCTTTGACGTCCTGCATGGGCTTCAATCGTAACGGAACCCCCGGGGAGAAGGGAGAGGGGAGCGGTTGAAGATCTACACCAAGACGGGGGACGACGGGGAAACGGGCCTGTTTGGCGGCGGCCGCATCTCCAAGGACAGTCTTCGCGTCGCGGCGTACGGCGAGGTGGATGAGGTGAACGCCGCGCTCGGGCTGGCACGCGCGCTCGATCCTCAGGAGTTCGCCGACGCGCTCCTGCAACGCATCCAGCGCGACCTGTTCACGATCGGCGCCGAGCTCGCCACTCCCGATCCGGACAAGCTGCGGAAGGCGCTCGCCCGCAGCGGCGCGGCCATCGCGGAATCGGACGTCACCGCGCTCGAGGACGCCATCGACAGCCACGAGTCGCGGCTCGAGCCGCTCAAGAACTTCATCTTGCCGGGCGGGACGCCCAAGGCCGCCACGCTGCACCTGGCGCGGACGGTGTGCCGCCGAGCCGAGCGCGCCGTCGTCGCCCTGGCGCGCGACGAGCAGATCAGTCCCGCGATCCTCCAGTACCTGAATCGCCTCTCCGATCTCCTGTTCGTCCTGGCGCGCGCCGCCAACGCGCACGCGGGACGCCCCGACGTCAAGTGGTGACGGTCCGCGTCGCGCTCGCCGAGCCGCGCGACGCCTCGTACGACATCCTGATCGGTCGGGGACTGCTCGCGGATCTTCCAGCCCTGGTGAAGGCCGCCTGCCCGCCCGGCCGCTACGCCGTGATCACGGACTCGCACGTGGCGAAGCTGTATGGCGAGCAGCTCGTGGCCCGATGCCGCGGCGCGGGGCTGCAAGTGGAATTGCTCGAGTTCCCCGCAGGAGAACGGAGCAAGACGCGGGAAACGTGGGCGAGTCTCTCCGACCGGATGCTCGCGGCGCAGCTGGGACGCGATTCGGCAGTCATCGCGCTGGGCGGTGGCGTGGTCGGCGATGTGGCGGGGTTCGTGGCGGCGACCTACCTGCGAGGCATCCCCTGCATCCAGGTGCCCACTACGCTGCTCGCGATGATCGACTCCTCGATCGGCGGCAAGACGGGAGTGGACGTCCCCGCCGGGAAGAACCTGCTCGGCGCCTTCCACCAGCCTCAGCTCGTGGTGGCAGACCTGGACGTGCTCGGCTCGTTGCCTGCGCCACAGCTCGCCGCGGGAATGGCCGAGGCCGTCAAGCACGGTGTGATCGCCGACCGGCGCTACTTCGATGCCCTCGAGCAGGAGCACGGGGCGGTCACCGCCCGGGAGCCCGAAGCGCTCGAGCGCGTGGTGCGGCGCTCGATCGAGATCAAGGGGGAGGTCGTGGGAGCGGATGAACGAGAGGCGGGACGCCGGGCGATTTTGAACTTCGGGCACACGGTCGCACACGCGATCGAGGCGACCTCAAAATTCGCTACGCTGCACGGCGAGGCGGTCGCAATCGGCATGGCCTACGAAGCGCGTCTCGCCGAGGCTCTGGGTATCGCGGAGGCCGGCACCGCCGATCGCTTGCAGCGGCTGCTGGCACGCTACGCGTTGCCACTCGAGTTGCCGCGGTCGGCGACGGTGGACGATCTCATCGCGGCGATGCAGCTCGACAAGAAAGCGCGCGAGGGGACCGTGCGGTTCGCGCTGCCGCGGGCGATCGGGCGCATGTACGCGGACGGGAAGAGCTGGACCGTAGCGGCACCGCAGGCCGTCGTGCGGGACGTGCTGGGAGGAGGGGGGAGGCGGGCATAGAGGGGGGAGGCGGGCATAAACGAATAGGGGCGCAACATGCTGCGCCCCTACACAAATCGCGTGTCCCGCTTGCTGCCTTATTGTACTTGCTGCTGCGCGCGCTGTTTCCGGATGCGGTAAATCCCTCGGCCCAGGATGAGCACGCCCACCACCGCGAGCGCGATACCGCTGTTGGTGCCAATCAGCGCGAGCCGGCCCGAAAGCCCGCCGACGATGAAGATGAGCCCGATGATCACGCTGCTCATGTGCCCTCCGAGAGGACGTGGGAAGGGGGCCACGATAGGGATCGGGTTGTGCGCCCGGCTAGGTCGCCCATCACTTCCTGACATAATCACATATCCGTCAACAACTTCCCACACAGATGTGCACGTCTCCACACGGGGATTGGCAAAGAATCAACCTCGGATCAACATCGATTTCTCCACATACGATGTGGATAGTGGACAAACTGCGGAGTCAGGCAGCGGCGTCACAATTTGTGATGTGGAAAAATGTATAGATTTGCACCATTCACGGGCGATTCCTATATTGGGCGCCATTCGGGGATTTCCCCCGGTGCCCTCACCCGTCCATGTTGGAGCCCTAGCTATGGCGCGGTCGAACGGAGGCAAGGCGAAGGCGTTCTTTCGAGCCAATCCTTCCGGAGCCTTCGATCAGTACCTGCAGGACATCCAAAAGCTCCCGCTGATCAAAGATCCCGCTGAGGAACGTCGCCTGGCTCGGCGGGTGCAGCGGGGTGATGAAAAAGCCGCAGAACGACTCGTCACAGCCAACCTCCGATTCGTCATTTCCTACGTCAAGAAGTATCAAGGTCACGGTCTCGATCTCTCCGAGCTGGTCGCCATCGGGAACGAAGGGCTTCTCAAAGCGGTGAAGAAGTTCGATCCCGATCAGGGCGTGAAGTTCATCTCCTATGCGGTGTGGTGGGTGCGACAAGCGGTCCTGAAGGCGCTCGCCGAGCAGACTCGCAGCGTCCGCATCCCGCTGAATCAGAACTCGCAGCTCATCCGCATGAGTCGCACCGAGACGTACCTGTCGCAGGAGCTCGGGCGCGAGCCGACCGACGACGAGATCGCGATGGCGCTCGAGGA
>DATNOH010000273.1:0-5306 GCA_035601435.1 Gemmatimonadales bacterium
GCAGCGCACCAAGACCGGAGAATTCCACGCACCCACCCGTTCCCAGCTGCAGCGCGGCTCGGCCGATCCGCAGCTCATCCTGGCGAGGGAGGCGATGGCGCGGTCCGTGCTCTGCCTGGCGGAGGACCAAACGCTCGCTGACGTTGCCAATCTGATGAGCTCCAAGGACGTCGACCGCTTTCCGGTGGTGCGGGAGGGAGTCGTCGTAGGATTCCTGACGCGCGCCGACGTCGTTCGCCGTCTCATCGCCCCTTAGCCCCTTAGCCCCTTAGCCCCTTACATGCTCACACTCGCCATCATCAAGCCCGACGCCGTCAAGCGAGCTCTCACGGGTAAGATCGTTGCGCACCTCGAAGGCGCGGGGTTCGCCGTTCGTGCCGCCCGACTCATCAAGCTCAGCACCGCGCAGGCCGAGGCCTTCTACGAAGTCCATCGGGAGCGTCCCTTTTACCGCTCACTGGTGACCTTCATGACGTCGGGGCCCGCCCTGGCGCTCGCGCTCGAGCGCGACGACGCCGTCACGCGACTGCGGGAGGTGATCGGAGCGACCGACCCTGCGGAGGCGAAGCCCGGCACGGTGCGAAAGCTCTATGCCGAGTCCAAGGAGCGAAACGCAATCCACGCGTCGGATGCCCCCGACACGGCCGCCCGCGAGGTGGCGTTTTTCTTCCCGGATGGCGAGCTGCGGGACCTTTGGGGCAGTCGGTAGCAGTTCGCTTGACGCAAGTCCCACAAGGGTTTAGCTTCGGTTGCTCATGTTACAGGTAGACCTACGGGAGCTCGCCCGTGGTCCGGTCGAAACGCAGGGCCAGTTCGCAGGGAATGATCCCCTGTTCGAGGGCCTGGACGTCGTGCTGGCGGAACCGGTACGCGTGGCAGGCCGTTTGCATGCCGCCGGGGAAGGGCGATTCTACTGGCGCGGTTCGCTCACCACCCGCTTGGCCGGGCAGTGCCGGCGCTGTCTCGTGCCTGTCCCGGTGCCGGTCGTCGCGACCATCGACGCGCTGTTCTCCGCGGATCCGGACGCCTTGGAGGACCCGAGCTCGTACCCGCTGGAGCCCGAGGCGACCGAGATCGATCTGCGGCCCGCGGTGCGGGAAGAGCTGATGCTCGCCGTACCCCGGTGGGTGGTGTGCCGGGACGACTGCCGCGGGCTGTGCCCGCGCTGCGGAAAAGATCTGAACGCAGGCCCCTGTGGCTGCCCACCGGCCGAGGACCAGCGCTGGAAGGGGCTGGCCGCTCTCAAAGACAAGCTCCGCGACTGAAAAGGACCATCTCATGGCCGTACCGAAACGAAGGACTTCCAAGCGGAAGAAGCGCGCGCGCCGCACGCACTACAAGGCGGCTCCGATCGCGCTCCAGCCCTGTCCGCGCTGCGGCGACCTGAAGCGCCCGCACCGGGTGTGCCCGACCTGCGGCTACTACCGGGACGAGCAGCGCGTGCCGGTCGAGGATGCCTGACGGTGATTCGGATCGCGCTGGATGCGATGGGCGGCGACAACGCGCCCCGCGTAGAAGTCGAAGGAGCGGTGCTGGCGCTGCGCGAGCTCCCGCCGGGCTTCCGGATCCAGCTGGTGGGGCGGACCGCCGACATCGAGGCGGCGCTCAAGGCTCAGGGGGATGTCGATCGCAGTCGGCTCGAGATCGTGGAGGCGCCGGAAGTCGTGGGCATGGGCGAAAAGCCGCTCGCCGCCGTGAAGAGCAAGCCGCGGTCGTCCATTGCGGTCGGACTCGGGCTGCAGAAACAGGAAACATCGGACGCCTTCATCTCGGCGGGTAACACCGGCGCCGTGATGGCCGCCGCGACGCTGCTGCTGCGCCTGCACGAGGGGGTGCAGCGGGCGGCGATCGGCCCGCTGTTTCCGACCGCGGTCCATCCCGTCCTGGTCATCGACGGCGGAGCCAACGTGGACTGCGACGCCCGCGAGCTCGTCGGGTTCGCGCACCTCGGCTCGGTCTATGTGCGCGACGTGCTGGACCGGCCGCAGCCGGGCGTCGGCCTGCTCAACGTCGGTGAGGAGGACGAGAAGGGCAACGCGGTCGTCAAGGAAGCGCACCAGCTGCTCAAGCAGACGCCGGGGATCACGTACGTCGGCAACGTCGAAGGCCGCGACATTCTCGCGGGCCAATGCAAGAAGGGAAGGATCGACGTCGTCGTGTGCGACGGCTTCGTCGGCAACGTCGTCCTCAAGTTCTACGAGTCTGCCGGCCGGATGTTCATGGGCATGATGAAGCAGGCGTTCCCCGACGTGCTGGGCCGGCCGGAAGCCCGGCAGCTCTTCAAGTTCCTCGACTACTCCGAGTACGGCGGCGCGCCGCTCCTGGGGGTGAAGGGCGTGGTGATCATTTGTCACGGCGCTTCGCCCGCGCGCGCGATCATGAGCGCCGTGCGGGTGGCGGCGCACATGGTGGAAAGCAATCTCGATCAGGACATCGGCGCCGAGTTTGCGGAGCGAGGCGCCGCCCGGTGAAGCGCCCGATCGCGGAGCTCGTGGGGACCGGTCGCTACACGCCCAAGCGCGTGATGACGAACGACGAGTTCTCGAAGATCCTCGATACCTCGGACCAGTGGATCCGCGAGCGCACCGGGATCCGCGAGCGCCGAGTGGCCGGGCCCGACGAATCCAATGCCTGCATGGGCAAGGCGGCCGCCGAGCAGGTGCTGCAGGAAACCGGCCTCACTCCCCTCGATATCGACGCCCTCGTGGTGGCCACCTGCTCGCCCGACCGTTTGCTGCCCTCACAGGCCTGCGATCTTCAAGCCCTGCTGGGCGCCAAGCGCGCCGCGGCGTTCGACGTCCAGGCGGCGTGCACCGGCTTCCTGTATGCGCTCAGCGTTGCCGAAGGGCTCGTGGCCTCCGAGCAAGCGGACCAGGTGCTCGTCGTCGCCTCCGAGAAGCTCACCTCGATCATGGATTGGACCGACCGCGCCACGGCGGTGCTGTTCGGCGACGGGGCCGGCGCGACCCTGGTGCGCAAGAGCGCCGGCAAGCGGGGCATCCTGTCGAGCTACCTGAAATCCGACGGCACGCTGGCGGAGCTCTTGTATCGGCCCGGCGGCGGCGCCGCGCACCCGCCCGATGCCGCCCTGCTGACCGACCATTCCTACTTCATCCAGATGGCGGGGCGCGAGGTGTTCAAGGCCGCGGTGCTGTCGATGGCCGACGCGTGTGACAAGGCGCTCGAGCGCGCCGGTCTCACCGGCGCGGACATCGACTTACTGATCCCCCACCAGGCGAACATCCGGATCATCGAAGCGACCGCCAAGCACGCGGGGATGCCGATGGACAAGGTGTACGTGAACGTCGACCGTTACGGCAACACGTCGGCCGCGTCGGTCGCGATCGCGCTCGACGAGGCGGTGCGCTGTGGTCGACTCACACCGGGCATGAAGGTGATGTTCTGCGCATTCGGCGCGGGGTTCACCTGGGCGAGCCTGGTGCTGCAGTGGTAGCCCGGAAGCACACGGTTTGGCTCTGCCCTGGACAGGGCGCGCAAAAAGTCGGGATGGCCAAAGACCTGGCCGAACGGTTCCCGGAGGCGCGGCGCACGCTTCAGGCGATCGATGAGACCCTCGGCTTTCCCCTGAGTCGCCTGATGGCCGATGGGCCCGAGGACGACCTCACGGCGACCCAAAACGCGCAACCGGCGATCCTCGCGCATAGCGCGGCGGTGTTCGCCGTCGTGGGCCCCGCGTTCGACGGCGCCGCCGTCGCGGCGGCCGGACACTCGCTCGGGGAATATTCGGCCTACATCGCGGCCGGCGCACTCGCGTTGACCGACGCGGCCGCCCTGGTACGCCGGCGCGGCGAGCTGATGCAGCAGGCGGGCACGGAGCGCCCCGGGACCATGGCGGCGGTGCTCGGCCTCGCGACGGCACAGGTCGAGGAGGCGTGCCGCGCGGCGTCGAAGGGCGGCGCCGTAGTGGTGGCCGCGAATCTGAACGCGCCCGACCAAACCGTGATTTCAGGCGACCCCGACGCCGTGGCGAAGGCCGGGGCGGAGTGCAAGGCGCGCGGCGCCAAGCGAGTGGTGCCCCTCAAGGTGAGCGGTGCGTTCCACTCGTCCCTCATGGCTCCGGCGGCGAACCACTTGCGCGTGGCGCTCGAGCGTGCGCCCTTCCAAGATCCGGCGTTCCCGGTGATTGCGAACGCGACGGCCGAGCCCGTGCGCAACGCGTCGCGGGCCCGTCGCCTGCTCGCCGACCAGCTCACCGCCCCCGTTCGATGGGTCGCATGCATGCAGCAGGCCGCCGAGCTCGCCGGCGCGGGCGCGCGGTTCATTGAAGTGGGTCCGGGGAACGTGCTCGCAGGCTTGCTGCGGCGCATCGTCCCGGACGCGAGCGTGACCAGCCTGGGCACCGCGGACGATGTGGCGACGTTCCTGGAGGCGGCATGAAGATCGACCTGGCCGGGAAGGTCTCCGTGGTCACGGGCGGGAGCCGGGGCATCGGGCACGCGATCGCGCAGGCCCTCGCCATGGCGGGCGCGCGCGTGGCCATCCTGGGGCGCGACGGCGCCAAGGCGCAGGCGGCGGCGCATGCGCTCAGCAACGGCGGGGCCCGGGGCTACCGGTGCGACGTGGCCGATGCGGCTCAGGTGGAGACGACCATCGCCGCGGTGGAGGGGGACTTCGGGCGCATCGACGTGGTCGTCAACAACGCCGGAACCACGCGCGACAACCTGCTGTTCCGGATCGGGGAGGACGACTGGGACACGGTGATCGACACGAATTTGAAGGGCGCCTTCCTCGTGACCAAGCACGCGGCTCGGGGGATGATCAAGCGGCGCTGGGGGCGGATCGTCAACATCACGAGCGTGGTGGGCATCTACGGAAACAAGGGGCAGTCGAACTACACCGCGTCCAAGGCCGGCCTGATCGGTTTCACCAAATCCGTTTCCAAGGAGCTGGCTTCCCGCAACGTGCTGGTGAACGCGGTAGCTCCGGGATTCATCGATACGGAGCTCACCCGCGCCATCACCGGGGACGCGCGGGAAGCCCTGATCGGGGCGATTCCGCTGGGCCGGCTGGGGCAGGGGTCGGATGTGGCTGCGGCGGTGCTCTTTCTCGCGTCCGACTTCGCGAGCTACATTACGGGTCAGGTGCTGGTCGTCGACGGCGGGATGGTGCTGTGAACGTTTCCCCACACCTCCTTTGAGGGTACCCATGGCAATGGACATGAAGCAGCTCGAGGAGAAGGTCAAGGACATCATCGTCGAGGAGCTGGGAGTGGAGCGCGACAAGCTCACCTCCGATGCGAGCTTCATGGAGGACCTGGGCGCGGACAGCCTCGACACGGTGGAGCT
>DATNOH010000274.1:0-2449 GCA_035601435.1 Gemmatimonadales bacterium
GTTGCGCGTCTCGAGCCTTTGCTGCGCCCGAGGCTTGCGGCGACAGACGGCGATGCGAGGCCGGTGGATGCACTCGGCGCCGCACAGGCGGAGGCACTGCACTCCCAGGGCGCTGCACCGCCAGATACTGGGCGCGCCAAGAAGCGCGCTGCCTACCTCGCTGGCTTCTCCCTTCATGCGGCGGTGCATCTGCACGCGAATGATCGCGAGGGACTCGCGCACCTCTGCGGCTACGGCGCCCGGCCTGCGTTTTCGCAGGAGCGGCTCTCCGAACTGCCCGACGGCCGTCTCGCCTACCGGCTCAAGCGCCCCCTCGGGGACGGCCGCCAACTCGTGCTGCTGCAGCCCACCGAATTCTTGCGTCGCCTCGCCACGCTGGTCCCGCCCCCGCGCGCCCACCTCATCCGCTACCACGGCGTGTTTGCGCCCGCCTCACGCTGGCGCAGTCAGGTCATCCCGCCCTGCGCCTCAGCTGTGCCGTCCGAGGATCCTGCTCGAGCCGCGACCGGGACTCCGCCCGGTCAGGCCACCGCAGAGGTGCGGCGCCCTGCGGACTCATCGCGCATCCCCTGGGCCGAACTGCTGATGCGCGTCTTCCGCGAGGACGTGCTCGCCTGCCCTTGCGGCGGCCGCCGCGTCGTCCTCGCCTACCTCACCCAGCCCGGGCCGGTGAAGGCCATCCTCGACCATCTCGGGCTGCCGTCCACCGGGCCACCTCTCGCGCCCGCCCGCCTCATCGCTGGACCGGTCGAGGAGACCTGGCAGGACGACGTGCCCGTGCTGCAGCAGTCGCTGCGCTGAGAGCGGACACTGGTCCTCTCTCGTTCCCTACGCCTTGAATTCACCCTGCGAGGCCGGTGCCTGGCACGGCCGCGGGCTGGTCTGCTCCGGTTCATCCCTGCGCGGCCGGTTCGCTGCTCATCAGAACTTCTGCACGATGCGACCCCAGACGTAGCGGCCGACGAAGTCGTAGGAGGGGTCGGCGTACGTCAGAAACGAGTTGAAGACCCTGGGCGGATTCGAGTCGAAGACGTTGCGCACGCCCGCGGAGAACGAGGTCGCGCCGATCGAGCTCCCTAGCGCGTAGGCCGCGTAGAGGTCGAACGTCATGTTGTACGAGACGTGATGGGCCGGGTACGGAACGCCGGTCGTCGGGTCCTTGTTCTGATCGGCGCACAGGCCCGCGCCAGTGGCGCTCGTTCCCGACGGAGGGGCGCACTCGTCGAAACCACCAGTGTACCTCGCCCGTACGCCGCCGGAGAAAGCACCGCGGTCGTAATCGACGCCCGTGTTGAACCGCACCCGCGGCGTCACGCCCAGCGTCTGGAAGAAGGAGCTGAGGTCGTAGTTGCCGGCGCTCTGCACCTTCTTCCCGTTCGGCAGCACGAGGTCCTGCTTGATCAGGTACGTGCCGTCGAAGAGCAGCCGGAAACGGCCGGCGGTCGTCGGCAGCGCGTACCGCAGCGCCAGGTCCACTCCGCTGGTGAGCACCGATCCGGCGTTCTGCGCGATGTCCAGCACGTTCTGGATCATCCCGCTGGAAGGGTCGCGGGTGATCAGGCCGCACTGTCTCGGGTCCGGTGCCGCGCTGGATCCCGTCGAGGCGGGATAGCAGGCGGCGAGGACGTTCGCGGTCCCGATGAGCCTCGCGATCGCGGCGTTGAGCTTGATGCGGTAGTAATCGGCCGTGATCGAGAGGCCCTTGATCTGGGGTGGCTCGATCACGGCGCCCGCGGTCGCGGAGGTGGCCGTCTCGGGCTGCAGATCCGGGTTGCCGCCGAAGATGGACGGGAGCACGAAACTCGTGTCGCCGTTGTTCACCGCGCTCGCCCCGCCCGGCCCTGCCGCGCACTGCGCGCGGAGCGCCGCGTTCGAGGCCGGGATGCGAGAGCAGGGATCGGTGGCCAGCTCCACCGTGTTGAATTGGCCGAGATAGAGGTCGTCGAGGGTGGGCGCCTTGAATGCGGTCGACCAGGTACCGCGGAGCGTGAACCCCCGGACGGGTCGCCAGCGGGCGCCGAGCTTGTAGGTGAAGTTCGTGCCGTACGACGAGTAGTGGAACACGCGTCCAGCCGCCTGCAGCTCGACGTCGTCCGCGAACGGAACGCCGCTCACGACCGGCAGCACCAGCTCGGCATACGCTTCGTTGGTGTTGAACGAACCCTTGGTGGGCTGCCCGATGAAGTCGAGGGAATGGGTCGCGACCGCTATCGCGTCGGGCTGGACGCCCCCGTACTCGCGCCGGAACTGGTACCCCAGGGCGATACCGGCAGGCCGGTCGGCGGCGATGGTGAACAGATCGCGGCTCAGGTCGGCATTGACGACGCCGAGCTGCGACCAACCGTCGTTGAGGGCGGTGTACGCGCCGAGCGACTGCGCCATCGCCGGGGTGACGCTGCCCACCCCGAACAGGTTCACAGGTGTGCAGTTCGCGATCGGCGCGGCCGGC
>DATNOH010000275.1:0-12466 GCA_035601435.1 Gemmatimonadales bacterium
GCGGTCGTCACCAGCACTCGGACCTGCCCCGTCAATAGCAGCTCGAGCGTCTCCACCCGCTCGCCGGCGATCTCGAAGTGTGGCTCTTCGGCGCCCAGCGCCTCGCGCTGTGGATACAACGCGACCGCGCTCCCGGTCAGCATTCGCAGATCGGCGAGCCAGCGCTCCGCATCGGTCGGCGTGGGCGTGATCACGACAAAGACGCGCTGCGGCAGTCGTCGCGCGAGCGCGGCCAACAGGACGGCGGGACTCGAGCCGGGAAGGCCGGCCACACCCAGCCGGACGCCGGGCGCCGGCAGCCCTTCCGACAGCGCACGCGTCGCCGGGAGAGCGTCCAAGCGGTCGATGACGAAGTCGAGCGGCATCAGCGGGTGCGCGTCGCGACCCCCAGCTCCGCGAGCGCGATCAGCAGCGCCAGCAGGAGGAGCAGTCCGCTGCCGTCGCGACGGCCCGCTCCCGCGAACCGGGCCGCCGCGAACGCCGCCTCGTCGAGCACGTCCGCGCCCAACACGTCGTGCACGAGCGCCGGCGATGCGGGGGTGAGATCGGATTCCCGCGGGTCGAGCCCCGAGACGATGGCGCCGATCGTATCGGCGCCGCGGGTCCGGAACTCGACGCCCGCGGAGCCTTCGACCTCGGTGATGGGTGCCTCGCCGCGGGCCAGGCGGTTCACCAGCGCGTCCACGAACGGGACGAACGCGGGTACCGCGGGTAGCGCGGTCCACGCCGTGTCGAGCCGGCTGCCGAGCAGGAGGATGCTGCCGTCCCGCACCAGCCACGGCTCTCCATTCACCGTCGCGAGCACGCCGCTGTCGCTACGCGTCCCGGGTCCCCCTCCCCCAGCCGAGGGTTCGATCCGGTAGCGGCGCGCTACCTGCAGCCCGGCAATTGCCGGCAGGGCGGGACCCGCGATCGGTCCGGGCGTCCCCTCCGAGGCGAACCGCAATCTCCCGCCCCGTGCTGCGAGCGCACGATTTGCCTGGCCGATGAGCGCCGGCTCCGCGGGCGGGATCACGATGCTCACCAGCGTACCTGCCTCCGGCCGGTCTCCGATCGCGATCTCGTTACCAGGCCGAACGCGCCGCCCTTCCTCCAGCACGGCCAGGGCCGCGGCCACGAACGGGCCGCCTCCGGTGCTCGATGGCGTCGCGACTCGGGCGGGCGGAGCCACCCGCCACACCAGCAATCGTCGATCGTCGGCTCGCAGCTCGTCCGCGTCGAGCACCGCTTCGCCCACCCACCAGCCCGCTCCGAGCGGCGGCAGCGTGATCGTTGCCGTCGATCCGGGCGCGCCCAATGCGTGGCCGACTTCGCGCCCGCGTATACGCAGTGTCACCGAGGCTGCGCCTCCCCCCTCACCCGGCGTCCCGACGATGCCCACTGTCGCAGCGGCATCCGTGACGCGCACGGCACCCACACCGCGGTTCGCTGGTGCCTGGCTCGGGGGCGCGAGGGCGAGTACCCGTACTCCGCGTGGGACCCCGGCCCGACCGGGGCCGAGCGCCGTGCGCTGCAGGTCGCTCACGACATGCACTTCGCGCGCCGGGAGCGGCTCGGCGTCGACCAGTCGCGCCGCTGCCCGCACGGCGGCCGTGAGGTCCAGCCGGCGAGCCGAGACGCCGGCGCTATCCACGGTCGCGACCAATGCTTCGGGCGTCCCCGCGCGCGCCACGCCATCGGCCAGCACGAGCCAGAGGCGATCGGACGCCGCCGCGCGCGCCAGCGAGCCCCGCGCCACCGCCCTCAGGCGATCGAGCACGAGACGTCCATCCACCACGAGGCCGGACGACGCCGAGTTATCGAGGATCACGGCGAGGGCCGTTGGCTCATGCAACGAGCCGCCGCTCGCCTGCGTGGGGAAGAGCGGCCGCGCCGCGGCCAGCACGATCAACACGATCACCGCCGTCCGCAGAATCAGCAGCAGCAGGTGTCGCAGCTTCAAGCGCCGGGCGCTTTGCCGCTCCGCCTCACTCAAATAGCGGAGCGGCGGGAACTCGGCCTCGGGCGGCACCCGGCGCTCGAGCAAGTGGAGCAAAGTGGGGATCGCCGCGGCGACGAGCCCCACGAGCGCCACCGGGTGCAGGAATGTCACGCGAGCAGGCGCAGCGCCATGCCGAACGGCATGTCGGTCAGGATGTGGTGGTACGCGATGCCGTGCCGCCGGCATGCCGTGCGCCAAGCGTCCACCTCTCGACGCACCGTCGCCTGGTAGACTCGCGCCAGCTCGCGCGGCCGAACCACCACGCTCGCCGCGGATTCAGGATCGCGGTATCGCACCTCGGGTGGGCCGGACAGCTCCGCCTCCGCCGGATCCATCAGATGGAGCACGATCACCTGATGACCCCGGTGGCGCAGGTAGCGCAGTGCCGTAAGCGCCAGCTCGCGCTCGAACAACAGATCGGAGACCAACACCACCAGCCCGCGGCGGGCGAGCAGCGATGTGAGGCGGACCAGCGCGTCCTGCGCCGCGGTTCCCCGACCATCCGGGGTGTCCAACAGACCACGCACCAGGCGGGCCCACTGTCCCGCCTTCACCCGCGCCGGCACGACTTCGCGCACGGCTTCGTCGAAGGTGATCAGCCCCGTGGCGTCGCGCTGCCGCAGCAGGATCAGGGCGAGCGCCGCCGCCAGGCGGTCGGCATAGGCCCGCTTCGTGAGCCGGTTGGGCGCGCCGCGCCATGCCATCGACCGGCTCGCGTCGACCAGAATCATTGCGCGCAGGTTGGTCTCTTGCTCGAACTGCTTCACGAACAGTCGGTCGGCCCGGGCGAGGATCTTCCAATCGAGGTAACGCAGCTCGTCGCCGGGTTGGTAAGCGCGGTGCTCGGTGAACTCCACGGAGAACCCGCGAAACGGCGAGCGGTGGATCCCGCTGAGAAAGCCCTCCACCACGCCCTGCGCCACGATCTCGATCCCGCCAAAGCGAGCCACCTCGGCGGGGTCCAAGAGATCGATACGCTGTACGTCGGCCATGGCCTGGCGGAAGCTAATGAACAGCCGAATGTCCCGGGTAGAGGACACGCGGCCCCTGGTGACCCCCTCAATCGGCGGTCGAACACCAAGCTCCTTAGTCACTTAGCGCGTTTGCCCTGAGGCGCCGGGTTGGCATGCAACCTGCCCCCACGAGCGCAGCAACGGAGGCCCCATGTTGAACGCCATTTGGTTGCTCAGCGCCGTCACCGCGCAGACCGCGAGCCTGTCGATCCGGCCGGCGTACGTCGATTATCGCCCGCGCGTCGAGGCCTGGACCGACCGGGGCGACAGTCCTTACGCCAGCGGCCAATGGGTTCGCGTGCACTTCCGAGCCGACCGGGACGCCTTCGTCACCATCCTGCGTGTCGACACCGACGGCCGGGTGCGCGTGTTGTTCCCACGCGAGCCGTGGGAGGACAGCTTCGTCCGCGGCGGTCGAGACTACGAGGTGCAGGGCGGATCCGGCCGCGACGCCTTCTATATCGACGACTATCCGGGCGTCGGTTACGTGTTCGCCGTGGCCTCGGCCGACCCGTTCGTGTACGACGGCATCCAGCGCGACGAGCACTGGGACTATCGGCTGATCGCCGATGGGCAGGTCCGCGGCGATCCGTACGTGGCCCTCACCGACCTGGCACAGCGCATCGTGCCCGACGGTTACAGTGATTGGGATTACGACATCACGCCGTACTACGTCCAGCAGCATTACGACTATCCCCGGTTCCTGTGCTACGACTGCCACTCGTATGTGAGCTACTCGTCCTGGAGCCCGTACGACTACACCTGCGTGCGCTTCCGGATCGTGGTGTTCGATGATCCGTACTACTACCCGTATCGGTACTACGGCGGCACGCGGGTCGTATTCACGCGTCCCTACAGGCCGGAGCCGCGGTTCATCTTCAAGGACCGCCAGGCATCGGATCTCTTCATCACCCGGGTGCGCGAGCGGCCGTTGAACGACGACCGCCGGCGCGACGTCGGCGTGCGCGGTCGAGACTTGGGCGGCACCGGCGTCATTCCGCCGCCCAACATTCAGCCACCCCGGCGTCGCCCCGGTTCCGAAGACCAGGGGAACAACGATCGCGGCCGCGACCGTCGTCCCGACCAGCGCGATCATAGGGACCGGCCTGAGCAACCCGATCATCGGGACCGACCCGGCCAGCCCGATCATCGCGATCGGCCTGATCAACACCAGGACGAGCCCAACCGTCCCGAGCGGCGTGAGCGGCCCAATTCGGCAAACCCGCCCGACCGTCCAGATCGCCCCGAGCAACCCGCGCGGCCGCCGGCGCAACCGGGGCGCCGTGCCGTTCCGGAGGAGCGTCGGCGCGCTGACCCACCGCCACCGCGGGCCGAGCCGCGACGGGAGGCTCCGCCCCCGCGCAGTGAGCCGCGGGTCGAGCCGAAGCGTGAGCCCCCGAAAGAAAAACCACGCGCCGAACCCGAGCTGAAGCGGCGCAAGCCGTAACTGCCACAGCAGCGCTGGCGCGCCCGACCGTAGTCCCCCGCGATCGGGCGCGTTAGTTTTCGCTTCCCCTACTCAAGGCCTTGATCGATGCGATACCGCCTGGCGTTGTTGCTGCTTGCGGTGCTCCCCGAATTAGGCACCGCACAACGGCAGCAACCGGCCGCACGCGGCGCGGCGTCCATCACCACCGCCGACGTGCAACGGCGAATCGGGATCATCGCCGACGACTCGATGCTGGGCCGCGCCACGCCGAGCCCACAACTCGACGCTGTGGCGGCCTACGTCGCGGGTGAGTTCAAACGCTTTGGCCTCAAGCCCGGCGGCGACAGCGGTACTTACTTCCAGCACTATCCCCTCGAGATCCGGCGGGTCGAACCCGAGAGCACGACCATCCGGATCACGGGCCGCGCGCCCGGCATTTGGCGCGCGGGCCAGGACGTGCTGCTCGTGGACGGGCAGCCGCCGGCAGCGGCGGCGGCGGGTCAGGCCGTGGTGATCACCGGATCCGCCCAAGCCGGGGGCACGCTCGATTCGGCGGCCGTGACGGGGAAGGTCCTTTTCGTGGCCTACGGATCGGAGCTGAACGCGATCGCGCCGAAGGTCCTCCCGCTTCGACCCCTCGCCCTAATGCTGGTGGCCGCGTTCCCTGACTCGATCTGGGCTAAACTCCCCGGTCGCCAGCCGACCGCGAGCGTGCGCAATCCCAGCGCCGAGAGCGGACCCACCATCCCCGCCGTGTTCGTGGTGCGGACGGCCACCGCTGGGGCGCTGTTCGCGCAAGGGGGCGCGAGCCTCGACTCCCTCCGGGCGTGGGGCGATCGCCCCCTCGCGGCTCGTCCCCTGACCGACGTCAGGCTGGAAGTGGACGTGCGCGCCCAGGTGCTTCAGCAGACCTCGGCTCCCAACACGATTGGGATTCTCGAGGGGAGCGATCCGACGCTCAAGAAGGAATACGTTCTGTTCACCGCCCACATGGATCACATCGGCACGCCGAGCGCCGGGGAGGGGTGCACGCCGCGGGGCGCCGACTCGATCTGCAACGGAGCGGACGACGACGGCTCCGGCACGGTGGCCGTGATCGAGCTGGCGCAGGCCTTTACCTCCGCCCGCGAGCGGCCCAAGCGCTCGCTCGTGTTCATGACCGTGAGTGGGGAGGAGCGGGGCCTTTGGGGAAGCGCCTATTTTGCCGACCACCCCACCGTGCCGCTCGCGAACGTGATCGCCGACCTGAACATCGACATGGTCGGGCGCAATGCGAAGGACACGGTCGCCGTGATCGGGCGCGAGCACTCCAACCTCGGCACGACGGTCGACAGCGTCGCCGCGGCGCACCGCGAGCTGAACATCAAGCCGGTCGGCGACCTCTGGCCGCAGGAAGGGCTGTTCTACCGCTCCGATCACTACAACTTCGCGAAAAAGGGCGTGCCCATCCTCTTTTTCACGACCGGGTTGCATCCGGATTACCACCAGGTGAGCGATTCCCCGGACAAAATCGACGCCGAGAAAGAAGCGCGGTTCGCGCGGCTCATGTTCCATCTGGGGCTGGCCGTCGCGAACACCTCCCAGCGACCGCGCTGGAACGCGGACAGCTACAAACGCATCGTGGGCGGCGGAAACTGACGGCTAGCTGACGCCGGCGAGCAGCTCGGCGTTGGTCTTGGCGCGCCGCAGCTGCGCCAGCAGGGTGTCGATCGCCTTCTCCGGTGGGAGCCCGACCAGGCCCCGCCGGAGCTGTTGTTTGGCAGCCACGGTCGGTGGATCGGCGAGCAGCTCCTCGCGCCGCGTGCCGCTCGCGGCGACATCCACGGCGGGATAGAGGCGGCGGTCGGCCAGCGCGCGGGACAGGCGCAGCTCCGAATTGCCTGTCCCCTTGAACTCCTCGAAGATCACGTCGTCCATCCGGCTCTCCGTCTCGATGAGCGCCGTGGCGATCACCGTGAGGGATCCGCCTTCGGGCACGGCGCGCGCGGACCCGAACAGACCCTTGGGCTTGGCCAGCGCGTTCGCGTCCAGACCACCCGACATGGTGCGCCCGCTCCCCCGCCCCGTCGTGTTGTGAGAGCGCGCGAGACGCGTGAGGGAATCCAGCACGATCACGACGTCTTTGCCCAGCTCAACCTGGCGGCGCGCGTGCTCGAACACCATGTCCGCCACGGCCACGTGACGCTCGTGTGGCAGGTCGAAGCTCGACGCGACGACCTCGCCCCGACCCCAATCGATCATTTCGCTCACTTCTTCCGGCCGCTCGTCCACGAGCAGGATGAGAAGGATCGCCGCGGCGTGGTTGAGCGCGACGGCTTCCGCCACCGCCTGGAGCATGATCGTTTTCCCGGCCTTGGGCGGCGATACGATGAGCGCGCGCTGGCCGAAGCCCAGGGGGCAGATCAGATCCACGACGCGCTGAATCTCCGCCGTACGCGGGCTCGACGCCTGGGGCGTCTCGAGGCGCAGGGGGCGCGATGGGTGCACAGCACCGAGCTTGGCGAAGTCGGGACGCTCAGCGAGGCCCGCGGCCGGTCCGCCGTTGACGCTCAGGACGCGTCCGTTGTCCAGCGTGACGAGGTCGCCGCGCCGCAGTCCCGGGAGGCGCACGCCGGGATCGCCCTTGGCGGGCAAATAGCTGTTGGCGGCGCGCCGTACGGCGCCGCCGTTGGAGGTGGGGTCGAACCAGCCGGTGATGGGAGCCAGAGGAAGTCCTCTCGGAGTATACCGTGTTCTCTCGCATCCGTCATCCGCAAGCGTCGGGCCACGACGGATGATGGAGGGCGGATGGCTATATTTTAGCCCCACATGCGCCAAGATCACATCCGCAACTTCTGTATCGTGGCCCACATCGACCACGGCAAGTCGACCCTGGCCGACCGCCTCATCGAGCTCACGGGCACGCTCGACAAGCGTCTGATGCGAGAACAGGTCCTCGACACGATGGACCTGGAGCGCGAGCGCGGCATCACGATCAAGCTCAACGCGGTGCGCATGAACTACCATGCCCGCGACGGCGGCCTGTACGAGCTCAACCTGATCGACACACCGGGGCACGTGGATTTCACCTACGAAGTGTCGCGCTCGCTACAGGCGTGCGAGGGCGCGATCCTCGTCGTGGACGCGTCGCAGGGGATCCAGGCGCAGACGCTCTCCAACCTGTTCCTCGCGATGGATGCCGGGCTCGAGATCATCCCCGTCCTCAATAAGATCGACCTCCCCGGTGCGGAGCCGGACCGCCGCGCGCAGGAGCTGCACGAGCTCATCGGAGCAAAGGCCGAGGAGATCCTCCGCATCTCCGCCAAGGAAGGCACCAACGTGCCCGAGCTGCTCGAGGCCGTGGTGCAGCGCATCCCGCCGCCGCGCGGCGTGGCGGACGCGCCGCTGCGCGCCCTCATCTTCGACTCCTACTACGATCGCTACCGCGGCGCCATCCCCAGCATCCGCGTCGTGGACGGCACCATCCGACCCGGCTTGAAGATCGCCTTCGGCGCGCACAAGGACGACCTCTACGAGGTGGACGAGGTCGGGTACCTCCAGCTCGGGCACAAGCCGACCGAGCAGCTCGAGGCCGGTGAAGTCGGCTACTTCGTCGCCAACGTGCGCGGGGTGCGCGACACCCGCCCCGGGGACACGGTGCTGGACGGCGCGCATCGCGACGCGCCGCTCTTGCCGGGCTACCGCGATATCATGTCGATGGTGTTCGCCGGTCTGTACCCGACCAACGCGGAGCAGTTCGAAGAGTTGCGCGATGCGCTGGCCAAGCTGCAGCTGAACGACGGATCGCTGCACTACGAGCCCGAGTCGTCGGTGGCGCTCGGCTTCGGGTTCCGCTGCGGGTTTTTGGGCCTGCTCCACATGGAGATCGTGCGCGAACGGCTGGAGCGGGAGTTCAACCTCGATTTGATCAGCACGGTCCCAAACGTGGAGTATCACATCCACAAGACGGACGCCACCATGGAGCTGGTCGAGAATCCGAGCCTAATGCCGCACGGCTCGGCGGTCGATCACATCGAGGAGCCCTACGTCAAGGCGCGGATCGTGGCACCCGCCGAGTACATCGGCGCCATCATGAAGCTGGGTCAGGAGCGGCGCGGCGTGTACCAGGGCATGCATTACGTAGATCCGACGCGCGTCGAGTTCACCTGGGAATTCCCGCTGGCGGAGATCATCCTCGACTTCTACGACAAGCTCAAGACCATCTCCCGCGGCTACGCATCGCTCGACTACGAATTCCTCGAGTACCGCCCGGCCGACCTGGTCAAGCTCGACATGCTCTTGAACGGCGAAGCGGTGGACGCGTTCTCGGTCATCATCCACCGCGACAAGGCGTATGAGTGGGGCAAGAAAATCGCCGAGAAGCTGCGGGAGCTGATCCCGCGCCAGCTGTTCGAGGTCGTGATCCAAGCCGCCATTGGGACCAAGGTGATCGCCCGCGAGACGGTCCGCCCGTTGCGCAAGAACGTGACCGCGAAGTGCTACGGCGGCGACGTCACGCGCAAACGGAAGCTGCTCGAGAAGCAGAAAGAAGGAAAGAAGCGCATGAAGCAGGTGGGGACCGTCGAGATCCCGCAGGAGGCCTTCTTGGCGGTCTTGCAGGTTGACTAGCCTCGTCGTCCAGACCGCCTTTCTGGGAGACGTGGTGCTGACGACGCCACTGCTCGAGGTGCTCGCCGCCAGGCACGGGCCGGTGGACGTGGTGACCACCCCCGCGGCGACGCCGCTGCTCGAGACCCATCCCGCGGTCCGGCGGGTGATTCCGTACGACAAGAAGGGCCGCGACCGCGGCGTGGCGGGACTGTTCCGGCTGGCCCGGGCGCTGCGCGCGGAGCAGTATGAATGCGCGTATCTTCCGCATCGGTCTCTGCGAACGGCGCTGGCAGCATGGCTCGCCCGCATTCCGCAGCGGGTGGGTTTCCACGACGGCTGGCGGTCGCTCTATACCGACGTCCGGCCGCGGGCCACGCAGGGGCACGAGATCGACCGCGTGCTGGCGCTCGCGGGCGTCGCGCTGCCCCATGCGCGCCCGGCACTGCACGTCACGCTGGCCGATCGCGCGGCGACGGAGGGGTTCCTGCGCGAGCACGGCATCCGCGACCGATTCGTCGCGCTCGCGCCGGGATCGATCTGGGGCTCGAAGCGCTGGCCGTACTACCGCGAGCTGGCGGAGCGATTAGCGGAGAAGGCGGGGATCCTGGTCGTCGGCGGGCCGGACGATGCGGGCCTGGCCTCGGAGATCACCGCTGTGGTGGCGCGGCGGGGTGGTCAGGCGGCCAGTGGGTGCGGCCGATTGACGCTGCGGCAATCGGTGGAGGCGATCCGGCGGGCGGCCGTGCTGGTGACGAACGACAGCGCCCCGCTCCACTTCGCGCAGGCGGTCGACACACCGACGGTAGCGATCTTCGGGTCGACCACGCCGAGCTTCGGGTTCGGGCCGCGAGGGCCGCGGGACCGCGTGGTCCAGCTGGACGGCCTGCTGTGCCGCCCGTGCTCGGCGCACGGGCCGCCCAGTTGCCCGTTGGGGCACCACTTGTGCATGAAATCACTTTCGGTGCAGCACGTCCTTCAGGCAATCGAGGAGACCGGTGCGCTACGTCGTCGGGATTGACCTCGGCGGAACGAATATCGTCGCGGGGACGCTGGCGGAGGACGGCTCGGAGCTGCTGGGACTGGTGTCCGAGCCGACCATCTCCGAACAGGGCGCGGACGCCGTGCTCGCGCGGATCGTGAAGCTGGCGCGCGCGTCCATGGCGGCGGCCCGCGGCAAGGAGATCGCCGGCGTGGGCATCGGGTCGCCCGGCCCGCTCAATACGAAGACCGGCATTGTGCTGCTCACCCCCAACCTAGGGTGGACGAACTACCCGCTGCGCGATCGGGTGGCGGCCGCACTGAATCTGCCCGCCACGCTCGACAACGACGCCAACTGCGCGATTTTCGGTGAATGGTGGCGCGGCGCCGCGCGCGGCTCGGACTACGTGGTCGGGCTGACGATCGGCACGGGCATCGGGGGCGGGATCGTGCTCGGGGGAAAGATCTATCGCGGAGTCTCGGACGTCGCCGGCGAGATCGGGCATATGTCGATCGATTCCAACGGCCGGCGCTGCAAGTGCGGCAACGATGGCTGCCTCGAGGCCTACGCGTCGGGCCCCGCGATCGCCGCGCGGGCGGTGGAGGGAATCGAAGCAGGCGCGGACACTTCCCTGCCGCGTTACGTGCAGGGCGATCTGACCAAGATCACCGCGCAGATCGTGTACGAAGCGGCGCACGATGGCGACGAATACGCGCTGGACGTGGTGCACGAAACGGCGAAGTTCCTCGGAACCGGCGTCGCCAACATCGTCAACATCTTCAATCCCGAGGTGGTGGTGATCTGCGGCGGCGTCACGCTGGCGGGGGAAAAGCTGTTCGCGCCGCTGCGCGGCGAAGTGAAGCGCCGGGCCTTCAAGCCCGCCGTCGACGCCTGCCGCATCGTCCCCGGGGAGCTGACCGGAACCGCGGGCGTGTACGGCGCGGCCGCCGTGTTCGTCCAGCGCACGTGGGGAACGGTGTGAAGCGGCTCGGCGTCGTCGGCTCGATGGTGTGGGACACAATTTACGGGCGCGACGCCGCCCAGCCGGCGGTGCACGAGTGGGGTGGGATCGGATACTCCCTCGCGGCCCTCGATGCGACGCTGGGGGACTCGTGGCAGATCGTTCCCCTCATCAAGGTGGGCCGTGACCTGGCCCCCCGCGCCGCGGAGTTCCTCCGCACGCTGCGCCACGTGCCCCCCGGCGCGCGGTTCGTCGAGGTGCCGGCGGCGAACAACCGCGTCACGCTCCGCTACTACCAGCGCGAGCGCCGCTGCGAGCAGATGTCCGGCGGCGTGCCGCCCTGGACCTGGCCCGAGCTCGGCGCCCAGGTGAGAGACCTCGATGCGGTGTACGTCAATTTCATTTCGGGCTACGAGATGGACCTGGAGACGGCCCAGCTGCTGCGGCACGGCTTCCCGCGCTTCCTCTATGCCGATCTCCACAGTCTGTTCCTGGGGAAAGACCCGGACGGCACCCGCGTCCCGCAGGGACTTCCCGACGCTCCCGCCTGGTTCACCTGCTTCGACACCGTGCAACTGAACGAGGACGAGATGGAGCAGCTGGGCCCCGATCCGCTCGCGGTCGCGGCGGGTGCCCTGGCGCGTGGCTGCCGCACCCTGGTCGTCACGCTCGGCGCGCGAGGCGCCGCCTATTTCACGGGCGACCCGGTCCGGACCGCGCTGATCCCCGCGGAGGCCGCGCCCCTGCCCGACGGCGACCCGACCGGCTCGGGCGACGTGCTCGGCGCCACGGTGGTGGCGTCGCTGGTCGGCGGCGCGAGCATCGAGGATGCGCTGCGGCTCGGGACCCGCATGGGCACCCGCAACGTGAGCCACCGCGGCGCCACCGGTCTGCGCGACCACCTGCTCGGCAAGCTCTCGGCGGTGTGACCCGGCTCGTCGAAGTCCCGTCGCAGTTCGACGATCGCTCGTTCGACCAGTTCGCGAGCGCCTTTGCCGAAGCCGCGAAAGACGGCGAGCGACTCCTGTTCGATGCGCATGCGGCCGAGTGGGCATCCCCGTACGGCTTGGTGGGCCTGCTCGCGGCAGGGCAGGCGGCGCGGGCGGCGGGCGGTGGCAGCGCGGAGCGACCGCTGCTCACCGCGCCGACACACGCCGACGTGCTCACGTACTGGACGCGCGCGGGCTTCTTCCGCGAGGCCGCCGACCTGTTCGAGATCCACGGCAAGGTGCCGCGGGTCAAAGCCGCGGACGAGAGCGACGTGCTGCTCCCGGTGACGCCGGTGCGCGCGGCGGAGGACGTGCATACCGTGGTCTCGAACATCCAGCAGCGCGCCTCTGCCATCCTGGCGTCCGAGCTGGGGCTCGATCCCAAGGCGACGATGGGCTTCGCTATGGCGCTTTCAGAGGCGTGTCAGAATATTGTAGAACACGCGGGCACGGGCGGCTGGGTGGCGGTGCAGGCGTACCACTGGCGCCGCAAGCTCGCGAAGCGGGTGGTCGTGATCGCGGTG
>DATNOH010000276.1:0-17750 GCA_035601435.1 Gemmatimonadales bacterium
CAGCTCCTCCCACCGACTCCTCGCGCCGCATTTTGCGCCGCGCCACCGCCGAAGACACGGCCGTCGCCGAGCAACTGCACCTCGAGGAAGAGGACGTGCGGCGCCGGGTGATCGAGCGCGCCCACAGTCACACGCTCCCCATGAAAGTCTCGGACGCCGAGTGGCAGTGGGACAGGAAGAAGTTGACCGTATACTTCACGGCTGAGCAGCGGGTGGACTTCCGCGCGCTGGTGCGCGACCTGGCGAGCCTGTTCCATACGCGCATCGAGCTGCGACAGATCGGCGCCCGCGACGAGGCGAAGCGGCTCGACGGCGTGGGCCGCTGCGGCCGCCAGTACTGCTGCTCCAGCTGGCTGCCGGAGCTGCGGCCGGTGAGTCTGGCGCTGGCCAAGGATCAGCACCTGTCGCTCAACCCGTCGCAGATCTCCGGCGGATGCGGACGGCTGCTGTGCTGCCTCCGCTACGAGCACGATTTCTACGTGCAGACACGTAAGCGGTTCCCCAAGGAGGGACGCGTGCTGCACACCGCCGTGGGCGCCGAGCGGGTGCTGGCGGTGGACGTCTTCCGCGAAACCGTCACCCTCCGCACCGATGCCGGCGACACGCGCGTGGTGTCCCTCGAGAAGCTGAACGGCGAAGTCTCCGGAGCGGATGCCTAGGTTCTACGTCACGACCGCGATCGACTACTCGAACGGCGAGCCGCACCTGGGGCACGCGCTCGAGAAGGTCGGCGCCGACTGCATCGCGCGCTATCACCGGCTGCGGGGAGACGACGTCCACTTCCTGATGGGGATGGACGAGCACAGCCAATCGGTGATCCAGGCGGCCGGAGGTGCCGGGGTCAGCCCGCAGCAATGGGTCGACCGCATGGCGGCCACGTTCGCGGACTACTGGCGCCGGCTGCACTGCTCGAACGACGACTGGATCCGCACCACGGAGCCGCGGCACGCGGGCGCCGTGGCGGCCCTGCTCGAGCGGATCCGAGCGCGCCACCCCGCGGATCTGTTCGAGGCGGAGTACGAGGGGTTGTACTGCGCCGGGTGCGAGGAGTTCAAGACGGGTGCACAGATCGTCGACGGGCACTGCGTGGAGCACCCCACCCTCGAGCTGATCCCCACGAGGGAGCGCAATCACTTCTTCCGGTTGAGCGCCTACCGCGACGCCGTGCTCGACCGCATCCGTTCGGGATCGTTCAGCGTCGAGCCCGAGATCCGCCGCAACGAGGTGGTGCGCCTGCTCGAAGACGGCCTCCAGGACATCTCGATCTCGCGGCAGCGCCAGCCGTGGGGCATTCCGTTTCCCGGCGACCCGCAGCAGACGGTGTACGTCTGGTTCGACGCGCTCATCAACTACCTCTCGGCAACCGGGTTTCCGGAGCCCGGCTACGAGCGCCTGTGGCCGGCCGACCTGCACGTCGTGGGCAAGGGGATCACGCGCTTCCACTGCGTCATCTGGCCCGCGATGCTGCTCGCCGCGGAGCTCCCACCCCCCCGCGCGGTGTGGGCGCACGGCTACGTGCAGTGGTCCGGCACCAAGATGAGCAAGACCGCCGGCACGGCCGTCACGCTCGGCGAGGCGATCGATCGGCACGGCGCCGATGCGTTGCGCTACTTTCTGCTGCGCGAGGTGGGCTTCGACAACGACGGCGATTTCACGTGGGAGCGTTTCGACGCCCGCTACACCTCGGAGCTCGCCGACACGATCGGCAACCTGGCCTCGCGCGCGCTCACGATGATCGTGAACTACCGCGGGGGCACGGTGCCGCGTGATCCCCGCAATTACGATACCCCGCTCGAGGTCGCGGCCCGGGGCGCGCTCGCGGCGTACGCGCAGGCCATGGACGCGAACCGTTTACAGGAGGGCGCCGCCCAGCTGGTCGCGCTCGCGAGCGCCGCCAACCGCTACGTCGAAGCCACCGCGCCGTACAAGATCGCCAAGCAGCCGGAGCAGGCGGCCGAGCTCGACTCCGTGCTCGCGAACCTGGCCCGCACCGTCGCCCGGATCGCGGTGCTCGCGGAGCCGTTTATCCCGGCAACCGCCGGCACCATGTGGGCCACGCTGGGATCTCCCCCCCCCGGGCCCTTGGAGCGCGTGCGGCTGCGGGATCTCGATACGATCGATCTGGCGGGGCGGCAGGTGCAGAAGCCGCCCATCCTGTTCCCCAAGCCTCACCTGGCCCCCGCCTAAGGCCCGGAAGGATGGTGATTTGGCTCACCATCGGGCGTGTTGACGCTTTTCCAACCAAGCCGTACTTTAGACCTCCACACTTGGGAACCGGACCCCACGCCCTGTCCGGGTTCTCCTTTTGAAGGTCGCTGACGGACCGGCGCAGGGTTGCGCCGGGTCGAACCGCTTTAAGGCGAGGTCGTTCAGGAATCGATGCGTAAGAAGGCAGAGCGCCGCTGGACCGTCATGGTCGTGCCTCACGGCTCGGGCTCGTCCCGCGCCGTGGAGGTGTCGCAGACGTTCGTCAAAGCGCTGGTCGGGATCGGGAGCGTCGTGGCCCTCACCTTCCTGGTGCTGGGCGTCGCCGCCATTTCGCGCGGCGTGAACATCACGCGCAGCCGCGCGCTCGAGAATGAGAACCGTCTGCTCGCCGACGAGATCCAGCGGATGCGCGAGCGCATGACGGTGCTGCGCGACACGCTGCATCACTTCAGCCAACGCGAGCAAGAGCTGCGCCTACTCGCCGGCCTGACACCTACGGACACGACCGTACAGCAGGCGGGCATCGGCGGGCCGGCGGGCACGTGGTCGGAGCGCGACAGCCTCAAGGCGCTCGGCGCCGGCGGTCAACAGGCGCTGGCGGCGCGGGCCGATGTCGATGCGCTCGCCCGGCGCGCCAACATTCTGGTGCGGTCGCTGAACGAAGCGTACGACTCGCTGTCCAAGAACCGGGCGCTCATGGCCGCGACGCCGTCGATCATGCCCACCAAGGGCTGGCTCACGAGCGCCTTCATGCGGGAGCGCATCCATCCGATTCTCCACCTGGCGCGCCCGCACGAGGGGATCGACGTGACGGCGCCGATGGGAGCGGAGATCGAGGCGCCGGCGGCGGGCATCGTGACCGAGGTGCGGTGGGAAGAGGGCTACGGCAACATCGTCACGATGGACCATGGCTTTGGACTCGTGACGCGCTTCGCCCACTGCTCGAAGATTCTCGTGGTGCGCGGCCAGCGCGTGAAGCGCGGGCAGGTGATCGCGAGAGTCGGCTCCACCGGGCTTTCCACGGGACCGCACCTGCACTACGAAGTGTGGGTGAATCGCAAGCCGGTCGACCCCATGAAGTACGTCATGCCGGATGCCATCGTCGATTGACCCACGGGTGAAGGACCGAGCAGTCAGGGGGCGCAGCGTGCTGCGCCCTTCGCATTTTATCCCTGGCTGCGCGATGCTCCTGTGGGGCGCCCTCGTAGGCGGCGGGCCGCGGGCCGGGGCCGCGCAGGGGAACGCGCCGAGCGCCGGCCGGGTCATCACGGCCGAAGCAATCGCCAAGTCCGGTGCCAAGACGGCGTGGGATGCGCTACGGCTGGCGGTTCCGAACGTGCAGCTGCGAGAGGTCCGCGGCGAGCCGGCACGCATCCAACGGCGCGGCCGGGCGAGCATCTATCAGGAAGATCAGGTGCGCGTGTTCCTCGACCATCTGCCTGTGGACGACCTCCAGGTCCTGAAGCAGGTGGCGGCGTCGGACATCGTCACCATCGAGGTCCTCACGGGACTAGACGCAACGACCCACTACGGCGGGGCCTCAACCACCGGGGCTATCGTCATCACCACGAACAGCGGCCGCCCCTGAAACAGTGCGGGGGCGCCATGCAGGCCGCCCCCGCGCCATCGCATCCCGTCAACACACCTGCCTCACGGATTGCGATCCGCGCACCCATGGAAGTTCGGGTTGTTCAGTTCCTCGACCGGCAGCGCCATCTGGATCGCGTCCCCGTAGTTGCCTCCCTTGAACCACGCGCCGGTCGGGTATACCGTGCTGTCGGCGCGACCATAGCCACCGGCAGTGGTCGCTCGTACCAGACGCCGCATGTCTCCCAGCCGATGCCCGGTGGAAAACATCCAAAACGCCCGCTCGTGGAACATCACGTCTACCCGCAGGCTGTCCTTGTTAGACGGTCCGGGATCGGTGAGGGCCGTGAGGTTCGGACCCCGCGTGAACCCCGCCTGGATCGGTGGATAGAGGGTCGTCGTCGTGCGCAGACTGTTGAGGATTGAGAGCCAGGTTGTCGCGTCGGCGGCATGGAGCCGTTCCTCGGCCCTGATCAGGCGCGCTTCAATCCCCGTGGCGATCGCCACGGCGCTCGTCCGGCCCCAAATGCCCTGCCTGGTGACCAAGAGGGGGAAGGACGTATCGAAGATCGGGTCGTCCTTAGTACTCGTCCCAATCTTTCTCGGAATCCGCGGGTCGTTCGCCGTCACGTACGGCTGGCCGTTTACCCCCTCCAGGTCACCCATGGTATAACGACGCGCGCTGGCGTTCAGCGCCCACATCTGGTTGTCGTTGACGTTGAGGGAGTGCGTCACGTCGAAGTGAAACGTGTCCGGAACCGTCGCCACGGCGGCGGCGGCGGCGGTAAAGTCCGCTCGGTCGAGCAGCGCCCGCCCCTGGATGACCATGGCGAACCTCGCCGCTTTCAACCGCGGGGTGGCCGTGTCACTCCCTGCAATCGTCATGGCGGAATCGGCGTTCGCGATCGCGAGCTTGAACATGGAATCGTTGGTGATCGGATCGCCGTAGACGACCTCGGTACCCGAGACCCCGCTCAGCGGAATCCCGTTGCAGTAATGCTCGCCCAAGAGGACCTCGGTGTACCCCAGGAAGGCGAACATTCGGGCGATGGCCGCGAGCGAATCCGGCTGGTACGTCCGCAGCCCGTCGATGGCCAACAGCGCTTGGGTCCGGACCCGGTTCAAGTTGCGAAACGGCCCCGCATTGAACGTGTTGGTCGGGTCCCAGATCCGTTGATCCATGGTGTTGCGCTGGATGAACGTATCGCCGGACCGCCACTCGTCGGTCAGCAGCCCCCCGAACATGAACAGCGCGTCAGGCCCCTGAGTGCCGCTCACCGCCTGCGCGAGTCGCAAGACCGCCCCGTTCGCGAGCCCGATCGCGGACGCAGCAGAGTTAGCCCCGAGGACGATGTCGGGGTCGGTCACGTTCAGCAGCGTGTCTGTACATCCGAGCGCCGGCAGCGCCAGGACGCACGCCAGGGCGAGCGGCGTCCGCAGCGGCAAGCGCGTGAGGTATCGAAACATGGGTGAAGAGTCCCCTTTCACGGTCGTGGATAGGTCTCGTGTCGTCCCCGGCCCTCAGAAGCCCACGTTCAGGCGGAAGGTCCAATAGGTCGGTGGCGGCGATGTCTGGAAGTTGCTGACGATCCCCGTCGCGCCCTCGAAGTAGTTCGCTTCGGGGTCGATGCCACTGAATCCAGTGGCCTTCCAGAGGTTACGGACCGCGATCGTGAAGCTCGCGCGCGTGGCCCGGAACGACTTGGCCCAGACCGCGGGAAGCTCGTACGTCGCCGAGGCCTCCCGCAGCCGGACAAACGTCGCCTTCTCGATGAACCCCCACTGCGTGCGCGACGGCGTCTCGCGCAGCGCCACCACCCGTGCCTGCTCCCACAGGGGTGCCTTCGGGTCCACCAGGCCCTCGCAGTTGAGGCGCGACTCGCAGCGGATCCGCTCGGTGCCGTTGAGCTGGTAATAACCGCTCTTGTGATCGAACAGGCCTTGGATCCGCAGCCGCTTGTTGAACAGGTCGAATCCTGGGACATAGACCGCTTCCCAGCGCGGGTTCGCATACCCCACGAACACCGCACTATCCTGTACCGTGATCTCGTTGGCGGTGATGATGCCGTCACCGTTCGCGTCGTTGAACGTATAGGGCCGCTGCCACCACCCGTTGATCGGATACCCCTGTATCTGACGCGTCGTGGTGCCGATGATCGGTGGCAGGCCGCCCATATCCGCGATGAAGTTGGTGTTGTAGGCGGCGTTGACGGTCAAATCGAAGCCGAAGGCCGGCTTGTCGACGATGTGTAGATTGGCCAGCGCCTCGATGCCGCGATTCACTACCGCACCCAGGTTCTCGAACCGGTTGATCGGCCCGCCGGCGGACGGCGGCAGCTGCCTGGCAATGAGTGCATTCGAGGTGCGCTTGTTGTAGTACGTGACGTCGAGATACACCCGGCTATCGAACAGCGTCGCCTCCCCGCCGATCTCGTATTCCCGTGCGCGCTCAGGCTTCAAGGCGTTGTTCCCGACGGCGCTGTAGACCAGCGAGGGGATATCGACGGCGTTCACGCTCGCCGTCTGCGGGAGGAAGAACCGGGCCGCGTCGGTCGTGCCGGGCTGCACGCCGGAAGCACCGATCGCACCACGCAGTCGCACGCTGTTGATCCAACTCCACTTGGGGAAGAACGGCTCCTCCGAGATCACGTACGACACACTCAGCTTCGGATACCAGACGGTCTTGAAGTCCTTGCCGAAGGCGCTGTTGTCATCCGCGCGCAGGCCGCCGTTGATGAAGAGCCGGTCCCTGAACCCGAATTGCTGCTCGATGAACCCGCCCACGGTCGCCGACACCGTGGTGCTCTCGCGCACCGTGGGGATGGCCGCGCCGGTCACGGTCGTCGCGCCCCCCGCCAGATTCTCCCCGAGTACCACGCTCAGGTCGTTCTTGGTCTTGAAGTACTGACCGCCCACCGTGGTGCGGGACGTGATGGTCGGGCTCAGCGTAAACGATGCCGTCGCATTGGCATCGAGCGTATACTGGAAGAACGTCGTGCGATCGTCCTGCTTGAAGCCGGTCTTGATGGTCGCGAAGTTCACGCAGTTGTCCCGCAAGCACAGATCGGTATCCATACGGCTGGCGTAGTCGACCCCGCCGATCGCGCGAAACGAGAGCCAGCTCGTGGGGCGCCAGCGGCCCGTGCCGCTGCCGATGAACCGGTTGATATCCTGGCCGATCGCCTCGGAGAACATTTCGTTGGGCGTGAAGGCCCGGTAGCCGTACCGCCCGTTGGTCTTGTTCCCCGGCCCGCCCAACGCGTTCGATAGCAGGCCGGTCGTGTTGTTGTCGCTCGGGAGCACGCGCAGCTTGCTCGTGATGAAGGTCGTGGACCCCTCGAGGTCGATACGGGAGTTCGGGTTCGCCGAGACGTTGGCTCGAATACTCGTCCGCCGCAGGCCGTTAGGATGCAACTGGTCGTCGGGCACCGCGCTGATCTGGCGCAGCCCGAGCAGCGAGTCCGCCGCGAACTGCGGCATCTTCGTCTGTCCGATCTCGTCTTCCCACTCCCCCGACATGTAGTACCGCACCGCATCGGACCCGCCCGACACTTGCACCCCGTATTGCTGCCGGTGCCCGGTCCCAAGCGGCGTCGTCTGCGGATCCTGGAAAAGGTTGAAGCGCGTGACGCTGTCCTGCACGCAGGCTCCCGAAGCGACCTGTGTGAGGATGCATTGCGTTCCATTGGTCGGCCGCGAATTTGCGGCAGCGCTCGTGTCCGTGGTGCTCGAGCGCCAGCCGCGCACCGCATCGGGATAGTCGTTGTTATCGCTGATGGCGCCCTGCTCGGCATACACCGTCCAGCGTGCCTTGCCGGGTTGGCCGTGCTTGGTCTTGATCACCACGACGCCGTTCGCGGCATCCGTCCCGTACAGCGCGGACGCCGCCGGCCCCTTCACGACCTCAATCGACTCGAAATCCTCCGGGTTGAGGTCGTTGATGCGGCTCGGCGGAGCGCACCCGACGTCGCACACCCCGGACGACCGGTTCTGGCTGGTGACGCGGATCCCGTCCAGGAAGTACACCGGCTCGTTGTTCAGCGAGAGACTGTTCGTTCCGCGAATCCGCACGCGCGACGGCGCCCCCGTGACGGTGCCGGGCAGCACGTCCACACCCGCAGCTTTCGCGATAAGCAGATCGGTGACGTTCGTGATGGGAGCGGTCTCGACCAGCTTGGCGGCGTCGATCCGGGCAATCGAGTTGCCGACCTCCCTCTTGGCCTGGTCGCCGGTGGACGTGATCACCACCTCGTCCAGCGAGTACGGCGACAGCGCCAACGCGAGGTCGACCACCGCCGTCTCGCCGGGATTGACGGTGACCACGCGCGACGCCGCCCCGAAGCCGACGGCGCTGGCCCGCACGGTCACCTGCCCGCCGGGGACGCGCGACAGCGTGTAGCGGCCCTCGACGTTGGTCTGTGCGATGAGCGACGTCCCCATGAGGGTGACGCGCGCGCCCGCGAGCGGTTGCCCGTTGGCTTGATCGGTGACGCGGCCCGCGACCGTGCCCTGTTGGGCCAATGCGACGGCGCCGACGCCGCCGACCAGCCCACCCAGCACCAGCGCCGCGCGCAGCGTGGAGCGAATGGCAAAGCGCATAAGCATTCCTCCTTCGAAGTGGTTGCAACACACACCGCATGAGGAAAAGCCCTCGCCGCGCGGTGACACGCGGCGAGCCGGGGCTGACTACCCGAATTGTCGAATGCGCACCCGTGCCCGACGGCCGACAGGACACGATCGGTGCGAGATGGGACGCGCCCTACGAATTCCTATGCGCGTTCCACGTAGGGACTATTGTGCAGCTTGTATCACAACGTCGCAAGAGCCATAAAACAAGCGCGCTTTGAATTAATTCAGCCTCGCCAAGCCCGCTTCACACGTTTCTGACATTTCATTTGGAGAAATCCACCCAGGTACTCCGCTAGTACCGGTCGGGCGGCCGCCGGTCGACCAGGATGATCACGCCCACTGTGGTGAACGAGGCCGCCATGCTCCCAAGGACCGAGGGCGGCACGATGACCGCGGTCATGACGGAGCCCGCGATCCGCGCACCCGCGATCGGATTCGTGTGGCTCCCCGTGTCGGCAGCCGCGCCGACTGGGAACGAGACCCTCGCGAGCACCGGCGCCGTCGTGCCCGTCGCCGTCACGACCACCTGCAGAGCTTGGCTCCCCGTGTCGGCAACGACTGGCGTGTACATGCTGAACTCACCATAGCCGACATTCGTCGCAATCGGGCCGGCGAGCGCCGTCGTATCCTGCGGCCGCCGGATCAGAAAAGCATCGAGGTTGCCGAGCCCCGCGCCGACGTGGATCACGCGGACGCCGACGTTACCGGCGCCGGGATCAGGAGCCTTGTCGGTGAACACGCGCACCTCGCGCGCCGGAGTCGAGCCGGTGCGTGCGAACCCCATGTGAATGAAGGTGACGCTGTCTGTGGCGGCGAATAGGATCGTCGTGTCCATCAGGATCTGCTGGGCGACGACCGGGTCCGAGCTGTGGTTGAAAATGCGGATGCGCCGCGAGCCGGCCTGGATCCCCTGGTAGAACATGTTCGCGCCGCGGAAGTTTGCGGCGTACAAACCCGCATTCGACACGATATCGATGACGCGCATGTCCTCCTGCATCGTATCGGGTACCGCCTCCACCCAGTGGATCGCCGCGTTCGGCGGGATCGGCTCGGTGAACATCGCGTCGCGTTTGCAGGCCGCAGACGTGAGAGCGAGGACGGACACGAGAACGGCCGAAGACCGGATTGCGATCATAGTGCGCTCGCTGTCAAGAAGAGTGCGCTTCATTGCTGATTTCCCCCACCTCCGCCCGACGACTCCGCCAGGGAACCGATCCCGAACAGATGCCGGGTCACCACGAACGTCGCCAAGCCCGCCGTGAGCGCGCCCACCAGCAGGTAGGTACGCGGCTTCGAGAAGCGCCGCTCGTACGCGTTGCCCACCCAGGTCCGTCGCAGCGAGACCTGCTCCCCGCTCCAACGGCTCTCCCGACCCCGAATGTCGGTCACCCCCGCGATCCGCAGCGTGTACTCACTGTCGGTCGACCCTATCAGCGCCCCTTCGACCCGGGCGATCCCGGGCCCCATGCTGGTACCGGCCCCCACGCGGCCCACGTCGGAGAGGACGAGGGCAAGCTGGGTCTCGGGCACCGGCTCCACTGTGGAGAGGGGTGCATACGTGTAGCACCCCGCGACCAGCGCGGGCAGCAGGGCCGAGCCCCACGAACACAGCCGTGGCGATCGCATGCCTAGTACACGGCGCCCGTGAACAGACCGTAGTTTCCGGCGCCCGCGGCGTCCCGCCCGCCCTGTCCGCCAACGCCATAGAACGATTCGAGGCGCGTGTCCATCTCCTGATACGGTACCGCCCAGTTCACCGCGGTGTACTGCGGCAGGTCACCCCACCCACGCCCCGCGAAGAACCACATCCCGTACCCCGTGTACGCCGTCTCCAGGCGGTATTCCCACTTCAGGGCGTCCCAGATCGTGCCGCACTTGGCCCGCTTGTATGCGGCAGCCGCATCCGGCACCCGTGGCACACAAGAGCGACTCCCCGCCACGTAGGTGTTGTCCATGCCGGGCACGGGCATCAGCGAGTCGGTTATCACGCCGCTGAGGGGCTTCATGCGTCCCTTCCCCACGCGAGTCACATCGATGAGCGCGGCAGCCGCTGCCACCGTGCCGACTCGCAGCTGTCCCTCAGCCGCGTAGAGACGGATTTCTGCGGCCGTCATGACCGGGTAGGCTCCGTTGCGACTCGCGTTGTTGAATGCGCGGGACCGGTAGAAGTCGTACTGCGAAATGCCCATCGGATCACCCGGCTGATCCTCGCCCGGAGGCCGGTTCCGGAAGTACGGCACGGAGTCCCAAGGGATCGGGCTGCGCTGTCTCGCACCCCCGGGCCCCGGTGAGTTCGCGACCTGGGTCCCGACGTCATTGATAGGGTTGGTGCCGCGCGTCGTCCCCTGCGGAAAACGCCGGTCCGGGGTGACGACGAGGAATGGTGTGCGGCTTCCCGGGGCCGTGTTCAGCCAGTGATCGTAGCCCTTGGAGGTATCCGCCGCCCCGGACGTGTCGGCCATCCCGACCCAAAACTGGGACATCTGATGCCAGTTCGCGGCGCCCGTGGCGTAGTGCTGGATGACCCAAGAGATGTCCCACCCGGCCGCGGGGGGCGGCAGCATGGTGATCTGGAAATCGGCCGTGATGCCCGCATTCGCATAGGCGATGATCGTGGCCCAGTCCGCGGTGGCCCGCTCGGCCGGAGTGCGGCCGAGGTTCGCCAGAAATCGGGCCTGGTAGGAACGGCACAGCTGGACGAACTGCGTCTGGGTCAGCGCGTTCCCGTTGATCCACGCGCTCGGCAACGGGAAGCCGCTCGGATCCGCGGTGGAAATTGCGATCGCCGAGTCCAGGTACGCGAGCGCCTTGGTCATCACCGTCTGATACCCGGAGAGCGGGACCACCACGGCGGCATCGGCCTCGGGGTTGTCATTCTCCGTCAGGACGGCGGCGGAGTCATAGGCCAGAGCCAGGTTGCCCAGCGCCACACCCTGACCGAAGCGCGCAAAGGCCCGCCCGCGCGCGTCCCGGCCGGGCGAACCGAGCGTCAGCTTGCCCAGCGCGGAGATCGCCAGAACGGCCATACGCGCAGCGCGATGCTCCACCACCCAGTCGCGGTAATTGCCCTGGTTCCCCGTCGACCCTCGCGTGTTCGCAATGCCGGTCCGCGGGATGTTGCCGCGAGGACCCATCGCGAAGTTCGCAAGGCCGGAGACGTTTTCCATTCCGGCGACCAGGAGCTGCGGCTGGAGCCCGTCGTTTGCTCCTCCGTCGAGCACCACGGCGCCGCCCAGCGTTCCCTGGTGCACGTTGGTGTAGATGTTGGATATGAACTGCTCCAGGTCGGCCGCGTTCGTGAACACCCGGCCCCGATCCGGCTGGTTGGAATTCGCGACGGCCAGCGGGTCCGTACACGCCGCCACGACCAGGACGACCAGCCCGCGCGCTACATGACGAAGCTTTCCCATCGCTCCCCCTAGAAGCTGGTCGTGAGCCCGATCGTGAAGCTGCGCGTGTTCGGGAACGAGAATGCGTCGACGGCGTTGATCGCTCCCGACGCGCCCTGACCGCCGCTGCTCCCCAGGGCGAGCGTCGTCCCCGGCTGGGGCGCGAACGCACCGATGCCCACCTCCGGATCGAAGCCGCGATAGCCGGTGATCGTGAACAGGTTGCGGCCCACGACGCTGATGCCCCAATCCCCCACGCCGCCGACCGAGCCCACGTGGTAGGACACCAGCAGCTCGCGCAGCTTTGCGTAGCTCGCGCTCTCGACGGAGTAGTTGTTCGGCATCAGCTGGTCATACAGGCCCCCGAGCCCTGAGAACCCGTCCACCGCCGGCGCCCGATAGTAGTATCCGATGGGCTTGGCCGTCTGGACCGACTTGCCGACCTGGTCCACGTCGTTGGACAGAAAGTCGAGGTGCGCCCAATGCAGCCCCTGGTTCCAGACTTGCTGGCCGATGGCGGCGTCCACGAGGGCATACACGTTCAACCGCTTCCACTGCACGTTCTGGGTGACGGCGAACCGGAAGTCGGGTAGCGCGTGCCCCAGGGCCACGACCCGCGCGGCCTGCGCGTTGTTCGGGTCGCCGCGCAGCAGGATGGGCATCCCCCAATTCATGGCGACGCCCCACGGGCCCTGTGATGCAGGCAGGGACGTTTCCCACAGGTTGTTGGTGATGCCCATGCCGGGGTTGTTCCCGGCGCCGACCCACACGATCCAGCCCTCGTCGTTGGTCTGGAACGCCTGGCCGGGACCGCACTGCGTGTTGAAGGGGGCGGGCAATTGGCTGCAGGTCGTCAGGAACTGGTGGCCGTAAATCGTGCCGTACAGCTCTCCTTCCTTGATCTGGAACATGGAGCCCGTGCCCTGCAGGATCGTTCCCTGGAAGAACGGCGGCACGCCGAGTTTCGTGATCCAGGAACGGTTGTGGTCATACACCACACTCATCGACCACGACACGTCGGAGCGCTGGATCAGCGGCAGGTTGAGCGACAGCTCGTGCGAGATGTTCAGCAGCGTGCCGAGGTTTTGCCACTGGCTGGTGTAGCCCGTGCACGCGCATACCGGGACGGGAAGAATCTGGTTCTCGATCCTGGAGCGGGCATAGGTGGCGGACAGTCCGAAGCGGCCGAACAGCTCCAGGTCCCCGCCCAGCTCCAGCTCGTGGTGCACCTCCGGCCTCAGGTTCCGGTTGCCCAGCACCGCGAGCGCGAGTACGCCGTTCGTGATCGTAAACGTCTCGTATTGCGCCACAAAGGGAGGCAACCCGCCCGCGGTGCCATACGATCCGCGCAGCTTCAGCTCGCTCACCTGGGGGAGCGGCCACCACGGCTCGCGCATCACGAGCCAGCTCCCCGAGACGCGGCCGAACGTCTGCCACCGGTTTCCGGCGCCGTACAGCGAGCTGCCGTCCCGCCGGACCAGCCCCTCGAGAACGTAGCGGTCTTTGTAGTCGAGACCGGCACCGGCGAACAACCCGATCCCTCTGACGCTCGTGGCAGCCGAGCCCACGGCCTGATTCGCCGTCGCATTGCCGAGGGACGTCACGCCCTTGACCGAGAGGGTGTTGCCCTGACCGACCTCGATCGTGCTGTCCCGTTGCTCGTACAGGTACCGCAAGCTCAAGCGTGCTTTGAGGTCAGCGCGGAGGTCATGCCGAAACGTCGCGTTGACGCTCGTGTTCACCGCCTCCTGTCCCGTCGAGCCTTTGAAGATCGAGCCGCCGTTCGTGGCCGGCGTGCTGGTCGTGGTGCGGAACCCCTTGTCGTTGAACTGGGTGAAGTCCACGTTGCGGCGGTCGTAGCCCACGTCCCCCTGAAGATTGAACCAGTTCACGGGGTTGTACTGCACCGTGAGGCCGCCCACGACCCGATTGGTGACGTCCGAGCGCTGGGTGTTCTGCAGCGAGTACAGCGGGTTCTCGTTCTGTGAGCCGCCGCCCTGGAGGTTGGGGCGGATGTACAGCCGCTGCAGGGAGTCCTGCTGCTCCACGTTGACGATCGCCGGCACGCGAGTCAGCCGGAAGAACGCCTGGCCGCCGCCTTCCTGATTGAGGCCGTCCTGAGTGCTGCGGCTGTAGGTCGTGCGCAGGCCGATGTTCCACTTCGAGCCGATGGCCTGATCGACGTTGGCGCGGAACGAGTTGCGCCGGAAGCCCTGCAGAAACCGGATCGCTCCAGGCTCGGTGATGTTGGACGCGCTGGCGTAAAAGCGGGTCGATCCAAATCCTCCCCTCATATCGACGCTGTTGCTGGCGTACACGTGCGGATCGACCGTCTGCGCCACGGCGTTGTAGTTCGTGCCGGGCCAGGGTGCGATTTGGAACCGCTCGCGTCGTGGATCGCCCGAATAGCCGGGCGCCGTACCCGAGAGGGTCGAGCCGGGATCGATGGGGAACCCCTTCGGAGTTCCGGCGAAGTCACCCGGCTGATTGTTGATGCGTGCCTGCTCGGCCGCGTAGTTGAACGTCGTAGCGCACAGCGGCTGCTGGGACACGAGCTGGCAGAACCGTGTGCCGGTCTCGTCCATCAAGAGCGGTTGAAAGTGCGCGAGGCCGAAGTCACGCTCGATATCGCTGACCCCTTCTTCGCTCCGCACTGTGAACGTTACGCCGTCGGGCGTGCCGCGGCCGCTCTTCGTCGTGATGTTGATGACGCCGTTCCCGGCGCGCGCCCCGTACAGCGAGGCGCCCGCGGCCCCCTTGACCACCTCGATCGTCTGGATGTCCTGCGGGTTGATGTCCGGGAGCGAGCCGTTGACGATGACGCCGTCCACGATGTAGAGGGGATCCTGCCCGCGCCCGGTGGCATTGATCGAGGTCGGCCCGCGCAGCAATACTGCCGGCTGCGAGCCCGGCCGACCGCTGTTGGATACGATGTTGGCGGCAATCTTGCCCTGCAGCTGGCGCAGCGGGTCCTCGGCCGCCACAGGCATCCTCGAAGCGTCGATCCGCGTGACGCTGAACGGCACCTTGATCTGCTCGGTCGCTTCCTGCACCCCGGTTACCACGACCTCCTCAAGCAGGTTCGGGTCGGTCGCGAGCGTGAAATCCTCAGCGTGCTCTCCCGCGCTCAGGACCAGTTGTCGCACCGCCGGCTTGTGGCCGATCACGCGGACCTTCAGTGTCACTGCCTGCCCGGCGACGCGCACCGCCGGAATCAGAATCGTGTACGCCCCGGCGCTGTTCGTGTACACACCGACGTTCAGCTCCGCAATCTGTACCGTGGCCGCGGGGAGGGCGTCGCCGCGGTCGTCTATCACGCGACCGCGCACCACCGCCTCCTGTCCCCAGGCTTCCCCTCCCGCGCACACGAGTAGCGCGGCGGACAGCCCAACTCCAGACCAGTGCACACGACGTGGTAGGGTCATACGCGGACTCCTCAGATGAACGATGCGCGGCGGTGAAGCGGGGCCCGGCCAAGCGGCGTCACCGGACAACGATGGTGCGCGACCGCAGGTGGACGAATGTGCGATCGGATCGAACAGCGTGGGTTGTACGCGCCCGGACGGCGCAGCACGAGCGTGACGGTCATGGCCGCTCGGAACGGGTGGATTATTGTAGCAGGCGACCACGCAGCAAGTGTCGCACCGCACAAACTGCGCACGTCATACTCCAATTGTTGTTGGAGTGACGCCACATACCGAGTATCTGGCCGTTGCGGTGACGCCACAGCGGCGCAGTATATATGTTGGAGTCGGAGGAACACTCTTGCGGCTCGGTGGAGTCCTAACGCTGCTCTGGTTCGCCGCGGCACCGTCCGTTCCCGCGGTCGCCCAACATTCGACCGGGGCCATCGTCGGACGGCTGGTTGATCACGAGTCCCGGCAGCCTGTGGGCGGCGCCCGGATCGGCGTGCTCGGTATCGGCAACGAGCTCGAGTCCGACAGCGCGGGCCGGTTCAGCCACACCGGCCTCGCCTCGGGGACCTACGTGTTGCAGGTGCGGGCGATCGGGTATTCAGCCGCGTCGTGGATCGTCGAGGTCGGCGACGGCGAAGTGCACTCCGAGGTATTCGAGCTGCAGCGGCTCCCCTACGTGCTGGACCCGCTCGTGGTCGAGCGCCGGCCGAGCTTCAGCGATGAGCGCCGCGCCGAGTTCCAGCGACGCCGCGCGGCCGGGCGCGGCTATTTCGTGACGGAAGAGGACATCAAGCGCGAGAGCCCGCGGTCACTGGCGGACCTGTTGCGGCATGTGCCGGGCGTGCGCCTGCAATGTCGCGGGTCGATGGCGGGGTGCACCGTGCGCATGGCCCGCGCCCCGCGGGAGTGCCGGCCGGACTTTGTGGTGGACGGCTTCGAAGCTTCGAACGCCACCAGCCTCGACATGCCGACCATCGGGATCATCGGCATCGAGATCTACCGCACCCTATCTGAGACGCCGCTGCAATTCCTTCGCGCCGACAACCAGTGCGGCACCGTTGTCATCTGGACCCAGTCCGGCCGGCGGTAATCACGGCGTTGTTACTTCGAGAAATCCACCTTCGGCGCCTGGGCCGCGCCCGGCGTCTCCAGCTCGAAGTACGGGCGAGCCCCCTTTCCCAGCAGCTTCGCCGTCAACACCTGCGGGAACCGCCGGATGTAGGCGTTGTAGCGGTTTACGGCTTCGTTGTAGTCCTGCCGCGCCACGGCGATGCGGTTTTCGGTTCCCTCGAGCTGGTCCTGCAACGCGCGGAAGTTCTCGTTGGACTTGAGCTGCGGGTAGTTCTCGGCGATGGCGAGCAGGCGGCCGAGCGGAGCCGTCAGCTGCCGGTTGGCCTCCGCCATCTGCTGCAGGTCCCCGCTCTGGACCGCCCCGGCCAGCTTGGCTCGCGCCTCCGCCACTTCGGTAAAGACCGTCCGCTCCTGCTTCGCATAGGCCTTGACCGTTTCGACCAGGTTGGGGATGAGGTCCGCGCGGCGCTGCAACTGCACTTTGATCTGCGCCGCCGCGGCGTTCACCTGCTCGTCGTACGTCTGAATCGTGTTGTAGCCGCAGCCGACCATAAGCACCACGCCGACCAGCGGGACGAAGCGTTTGAGCGCGTGCACGGGCGTCATCCTCTCTCTATTCGAGACGGTTTACAAAGGCGGCGGTGCCTGCCACCGCCGCGAGATACGCGGTCGCGAGGGGATCACCTTTACCGAGCCGCGGGATCGGGCCGCCCAGCGCGTGCTGCACCAGCGGCGCCAGTCCGTCGGCCGCGAAGCCGATGAGGGCGCCCGCGCTCCGAACCAGCTCGGCAGGTGAGGCGGGCGCCGGCCGCCCGGCGAGGCGCAGCACCGAGCGCAGCATGGTGAAGAATCCGCCGGCGCTCCCTACGATGACCCGCGCCAGCTGTTTCGGGTCCTCGTGCAGCGCGGCGTACGCCTGACGCAGTCGCACCAGCTTGCCCATCAGCTCATGCTCGAGCTGGCGCCGCACATCGCCACGCTCTACCCGGATTCCCGGCCACGGGTCGCGGCCCGCGAGCAAGCGGTGCGCGTCGCGCATGTCCTCGTATTCGATGGGGAAGGTGTCCGCCGACTCCCGCCACTCGAGCTCGGTCAGGATGAGCGGTGCCGGGTGGCCTGCGCGGGTCCAGGCGCGCATTGCCGGAGCGAGCGCGGCGAACAAGGCGTCATCCACCGTGTCGCAAATGAGCAGCGTGTTCACGTCGGAGCGGTCCGGAACGTGTGTTCCCCGCGCCCACGATCCGTACAGCAGCAGCGCCACGAGCCGGTCACCCAGTGCGCGAGAGACCTCCGCGGCAAATTGCTCGACCGTCAGTTTTGACGCCATGTGTCCTCACCCCCTGTCCCCCTCTCCCTGCGGGAGAGGGGGGACGACCGTCACCCCGAGTTTCCCCTCTCCCGAAGGGAGAGAGGATCAAAGGGGTGAGGCCTAGAAGCGCCCTCCCGCTCC
>DATNOH010000277.1:0-16436 GCA_035601435.1 Gemmatimonadales bacterium
GGAGGGCATAAGCCCCCATGCGGCCTCTGAAAACCGGTTCCCCGCTGTTCCGTTAGGATTGAGTTGTGAGACGTGTTGTCCGCCGAGTCCTCGGAATTTGTCGCCGACCCCGACGAAGGTGAATTCGGTGATGTCCGCGGCCCCGCCAGAGCCGTACCCTTCCCCGAAGTAATCGCGCGGCGACAGAGCCTCGCCCGCACCACCGATGACCTCAAGGAAGTAATACGGGATCGGGTGCCCCTCCGCTGTCAGCGTGGAATCCACGATCGCGAGAGTGCCGTCCAGCTCCACCTGTTGGATGTGTTTCGCCGCGTCGATGCGAAAGCCCGCGACTCCCATGCGCGCGAGCGTGATGAGGTAGTCGGCGATCTTCTGCCGGACCGAGGGCGAGCCGGTGTTCAGATCCGGCAGCCCGAACAGCTCGCAGTCCTGGACGTTCGCGGCGCTCTGGTAATTGCTGACCGTGCAAGGGGTATGGAAATCGCTCGGTGTGTAAAGACCGGGATAGCTGTACTTGGTGTAGGCCGTCCCGTTGCTCCCGACACCGGGACTGGGATAATTGGTCATGTGGTTGATGACGGCATCCACGTAGATGCCCACGCCCACCGCGTGACAGCGCTGCACCATGTCGACGAATTCGGCGCCCGTGCCCGACCGGCTGCGCGCGATGCTATAGCTCACCGGCTGATAGCGCTCGCTCCACGTGTGGCTGGGTTGCACACTGTGCTCCTCGGGCGGCGACACCTGCACCGCCGTGAAGCCCGCGGGCGCGAGGACATGCTCGCATTCGTTCGCGATGTCACTCCACTTCCACTCGAACAGGTGGACGAACACGTCGCCTGCGGCCATGTGGCCGCTGGGCCGGTAGGTCGGCGGCAATGTGGGCCGACCCCCGGGCACCTGGGGAGCGAGCGTGTGACCACACGCCGCCCCCGCTAACACCCCCAAGGCGGCGGCGAAGCGACGTCTCGACGAGAGCGACGGCCTCCGCGCGCTCAGTAGCCCGAATTCTGCTTCAGGTTGGGGTTGGCCACGACCTCGGAATAGGGGAGCGGGTACAGGTTCAGGTGCGCATCGGTCGCAATGCCGGCCGAGTTCGTACCGTTCGGGTCCTGGCCCTTCCACGCCCAGAGATACGTGCCACCAGTGAACAGGCCGTAGCGGATCAGGTCAGTCCTGCGATGAGCTTCCCACAGCAGCTCGCGGCCCCGCTCGGCCAGGATGAAAGGCAACGTCAGCTCAGCGTCCGTGATGTCGCCGGACGTGCCCCCGTAGGCGCGCTCTCGCAACGCGTTTACGTAGGTCAGCGCCTGCGCTCGGGTACCGCCGCCGCCGCGCAGCACGGCCTCCGCGTAGATCAGGTACGCCTCGCCCAGGCGGAACACCGGGAAGTCCGTGTCGACGAAGGCCGAATCCGAGGGGGGCGCCCCGGTTGACGTCACGTTCTGGAACTTGGGCGCGGCGATTCCTTTGGTGAAATCGCCGATGCTGGTCACCGCGACTGTTTGCCCGGTGGTGTAGAAGTACGCGGGCCGGTTGTCCCCAGCGGCATAGAAGCTGTCGGCCTGCGGCTTGATACGCAGCCCCCACCAGCAGCCGTTGATCCCGTAGCTGCTGTTGCTCATGCTGCCCCCACAGGAGGCGTGGGCCAGGAACGTCACGCCCCCGTAAGTCTGGGTCCTCTTCCCGTCCTGCGTAATGGCGAAGATGATCTCGGGCGAGGTGTTGTTGTCAGCCTGGAACAGATGCCGGTAGCTCGGATCGAGGCTGTAGTAGCCCGAGGTAATGACGCTCTGCGCGGCGGTCAGGGCCTCGGTCCAGCGCGGCGTGCCGGTGTAGGCCTCCGAATTCAAGTACAGTTCGGCCAGCAGCATGTCCGCGGCTGGCGCCGTCGCGCGGCCGTAGGTGTTCGCATCAGGCGCGGCTCCAGTCGGCGGCAACGAGTCCCTGATCGCATTCAACTCGGTCACGATGAAATTGTAGACGTCCGTACGCGTGCTCTGCTGCGGCGGGGGGCCGCCGATCAGGTCGCTCTCGGTCACGAGGGGAATGTCCCCGAAGAGATCGATCCCGTGCCAGTAGCTCAGGGCGCGCAGGAATCGAGCCTCGGCGCGATACTGGCGAATCTGCGCCCTGAGCCCGGGCGGGACGTTTCCCCGGGCGGTGAGCTTCGCATCCGTGGTTTGGCGCAGGAACTCGTTCGCGAAAACGGCTTGAAAGTAGATGCGGTAATACATCGCCACCACCATGCGGCTCTGCGACGTCCAGGTCTGTGTGTTCATCTCCGGGAGACCGATGTCGTTCCACGCGATCACGGCCTCGTCCGTGGGCAGCTCTTGCGTCTCCCAGTACAGGCGCAGGTATTGTGAGAATCCCTCGTCGATGCCCGAGATGTCCGGCAGCCCGGCCGGGCCCTGCTGTCCGCTGACCGCCAGCCCGGCGTACTCGCGCGCGATGAACGCCAGGTACGAGCTGGGATCGTTGAAGATGTTGGACTCGGTGACGGTGCTTTGCGGCTCAACGGTCAGGTCGGTGCAGCCGGCCGCAGCCAGGAGCAGGAGGGCGGCGACGACCGCAGGCGCCTCACGTCGTCTCAGATTCATGGCTCTGTGGTTCATGGCTCCGTCCCCCTAAAACCGTACGCTCAGGCCACCGGTGACGGTGCGCGAGCGCGGATAGATGTTGTTGTCGACCCCGTTCAGCCCCGCGGTCGGATCCACACCGCTGTAGCCGGTGATGGTGAATGCGTTCTGTACGGTGGTGTAGAGGCGCATCAGCTCACCCCGGTAGGTGAAGTTGTAGGCGAGCGTGATGTGGTCCATCCTGAGAAAGGACGCTTTCTCCACGTACAAGTCCGAGAGGTACTGCGGGGTCGTGAAGCCGGTCTGGAGGACCGACGCGTGCAGATTGTACGGGGAGCCCCGTCTCACCTCCTGGTAGCTACCCAGGTTCGACGCCACGTTGTTGTACACGTAGTTCCCGAGCCACGCCCGCAGCGTGAAATTCAAGTCGAAGTTGTGGTAGCTCAGGTAGGAGGAGTGCCCCAGGACCCATTTCGGCGAGGGATCGTGGAACGCCCGGAGGCTCTGGGCATCGCAGCTCGAGGCGATGGTGTCGGCCAGGCTGATATACTTGCCCTCCACGGGCTTCCCGTTCTGATACTGCTGCTGACAGACGAAGAATGAGTTGATCGGCTGGCCGGGCTCGAGCACCTGGATCGTGGTGCCCACGCCACCGGCGACCCCCGTGACCTGGATCCGTTGCGCGCCATTTGCGCTGATGCTGGTCAGCTCGTTGGTATTGTGCGCGACCGTGAAGTCGGCGGTCCAGCGCAGGCGACTCGTGCCGCCGCGGAGGAGGCTAGCGCTGAGGCTCGCTTCGATGCCCTGGTTCTTCATGCTGCCGATGTTTTGTGTGACGAAGTTCGTGAAGTTGGTGCCGGCGGGCGTGGGCACCACGAAGATCAAGCCGGTGGTCTTTTTGTTGTACCAGTCGATCGAGCCGCTGAAGCGCTGGCCGAAGAGGCCGTAATCGAGGCCGACGTCGTAGGAGCCGGTCTGCTCCCATTCGATGTTGCGGTCGACGGCGCTCGGGCGAATCGTCGACACGAATTGGTTGCCGAACTGCACCTGGGCCAGCCCGTTGCCATACAGATAGGAAACGTACTGAATGTAGTTCGCGAATGACTGGTTGCCGGTCTTCCCCCACGACGCTCGCAACTTCAGATCCGAGATGGGCGTGAAGGTCTTCAGGAACGGCTCCTCGGAAATCCGCCAGCCGAACGAGACGGCAGGGAACGTGCCCCACGCGTGGCTCGGCCCGAACCGCGACGATCCATCGTGCCGCACGCTCACCCCCGCCAGGTAGCGATCGTTGAGGTTGTAATTGAGACGCCCGAAGAAGGAGATCAGCTTGCTCTCCTGGATGTTCGGGCTCCCGGGCGAGGTGTTCTGGGCCGTGGGGAAGCCGTTGATCCCGAGAATGTCGGTGCTGAGACCGGTCACCGTGAGTGACGGAAACTCGGCGTGCGACTGCGCATACGAGTAGCCCGCCGTCACGTCGATGTTCCCGGGCAGCTTGTTGAGCGGCGCGGCGTAACTCAGGTACGTCTCGAGCACCGTATTCAACTGGCTCGGGTCGGTGCGATAACCGTAGCCCCGCTCGCCGGATTTGATTTCGGCGTGCAGGGCGCTCGGGTTGAAGACCTGCTGGGTGATCTTGGCGACGTCGTAGCCCAGGTTGACGGTGGCCTTCAGCCCCGCCAGGAAGGGCAGGTTGTAGTCAGCCTGCACGTTGCCGATGCTGCGGTAGGTCGTGCCTTCCGACTTGGCCAGATTCAGAATCTGCAGCGGGTTGTCCGCGGACGTGAGGTTGTTCCCGGGCCAATTGTAGTAGCCGGTGGCCGCGGTGGAATCGTACACCGGCTGCGTCGGCCCCATCTGGACGGCGTTGGAAAGCACGGCGCCGGGCGTGAACCGGTCGAACTCGCGCGAGCCCTTCAGATTGGTGCGCACGCTCAGGCGGTCGTCGAGGAATCGTTGCTGGTAGTTGACTCCCAGCGATTGCCGCTCCACGGTGGTGCCCTTGATGATGCCGTCCTGGTTCAAGTGGCTCACCGAAAGGCGGTAGCTGTTCTTATCTCCCGCGCCCGAAACCACCACGTCATGCTGCTGGCCGACCCCGGTGCGGTCCACCAGATCGAACCAGTTGGTGCTCGCGTTGCCGAGTTGACTGATTTGCGCCGGATCCGCGTGCGCGAGCACGGCTGCCCGGAACTGCGCGGCGTTCAGTATCGACGGCAGCCGGGTCACGGACGAGGCGGACACGCTCCCGGTATACTCGATCTTCGGCTCGCCCCGCCCCGTTTTCGTCCGGATGAGGATGACGCCATTGGCGGCGTTCACGCCATAGATCGCGGCGGACGAGGCGTCCTTGAGCACGGTGATGCTCTCGATATCGTCCGGATTCAGGAAGTTCAGGGGATTGCGCCCGGCCGATGGGTTGAGGCTGTCGCGACCGATCGATATGCCCCCGCCGGCGCCGGTGCCGAGCGGCACGCCGTCAACGACGTACAGCGGCTCGCTGCTGGCGTTGACGGAGGTCGCGCCGCGAATCCGGATCGTCAGGTTGCCGCCCGGCTCGTTGTTGTCCACGAGCTGCACGCCGGCAACTTTGTTCTCGATGAGCTGCTCAGGACTGATGAGGCGGCCGTTGTTGAATTCGGCAGCCGTCACCTGCTTCACGGCTCCCGTGATGTTGCCCGCCCGCTGCTCTCCGTAGCCGGTCACGACGATTTCCGACAGGCTCACCGCTTGGGGGGACAGGGGGAAGTCGACGACGACCGTGTCGCCCCCCACGACCGTGACGGCCTGCTTGGCCGACGCGTACCCGATCATTCGCGTCCGCAGGGTGTCCGTGCCGGCGGGGACGCCCGTGATGAGGTAGCGGCCGTCCGCCTGGGTCAGCACGCCGTGGCCGCCGACCGCGACCGTGACTCCGGAGAGCGGCTGGTGCGTCGCGTCGTCCGCGACGCGTCCGCGGATCGTACCGGTCGCTTGTTGCGCGCCGAGCTGGGCCATCCAACACAGACCCCCGGCGAGCGCGAGAATAAACCGCCGAACTAGCAGCATACGTCTGCCCTCTGCAAGACAAGGTGAGGATTAGAATGGAAACGGCGCATGAAGCTCCATTCTTCCCACCCGACTCGGAATGTCAAGGAGCGCGATGTTTCATCTGAATACGATCCACAGCACGCCGATCGTCGCCGCCAGGACAATCGAGAGGACCACGTTGAGAGTCCGCGGGCCCGATGCGACCGGGACCCCCGTGATCTCCGGCGCCCCGACCGTCAGCCCGGCGGTCCGGGCAGCCCCGGGCGGCGCGGTGGCGAGGCTGACCGCGATGAGGATCCCCGAGCACAGGACAAAGAGCAATGCCGCGAAGTGCAGGAAGTTGATCGTGGCGAACCAGTACCACACCGAGCCGCTGGCCAGACTGGCCCGCGCGAGCTCGAGCACCAGGCGGGCCGTCCCCAGCACCAGGCCGGTCCACAGTGCCGCCAGCGCGCCTGTCCCATTCAGCCTCGGGAACAGCACACCAAGCAGGAAGCAGGCCGCGATCGGCGGTGCGATGTACGCCTGCACACTCTGCAGATAGATGTAGATCTGCGGCGAGATGTACTTCATAAACGGAATCCACAAGAGACCCAACCCGACCAGCAGCACGGTGGTGATCCGTCCCACCGCCACCAGCCGCTGCTCGCTCGCGTCGGGCCGGAGCTTGCGGTACACGTCCCACGTGAGCAGCGTCGAGCAGGAGTTGAACGCGGAGGCGAGCGAGCTCATGAGCGCGGCGAGCATGCCCGCCAGCACCAGCCCCTTGAACCCGGCCGGCAAGAGCCGCGTGACCAGCGCCGGGTACGCCGCGTCAGCGGACCCGCCGCGGATGTCCTGGTACAACGCAGCGGCAATGATCCCCGGCAGCACGAAGATGAACACCGGCAGGATCTTCAGAAATCCGGCGAAGATGGTGCCGGTGCGGGCGGCGCTGACGTTCTTGGCCGCGAGCACCCGCTGCACGATGTGCTGGTCGGTACACCAATACCACACGCCCAGGATCGGCGCGCCGAACACGATGCCCGTCCAGGGGAAGTTCGGGTGATTCATCGGCTTCCACATGGAGAAGAAGTCCGCCGGCACACGTGCCTCCAGGCCGCTCCATCCGCCTACCGCCTGGAGGCCGAGCACCGTCATGGTCGCCGACCCGATGATCAGCACGACCGCCTGCATCACCTCCGTATAGATCACGGCGCGCAGGCCCCCCAGGACGGTGTAGATCCCGGTGACGACGATCAAGATGACGGCGCTGGTCCACACACTGTACCCCGTCACCTCGCGCATCACGATGCCGCCCGCGAACAGGGTGACGCTGATTTTGGTCAGGACGTAGCCGATGATCGACACCCAGGTGAAGTAGCTACGCGCGGCTGGGTTGAACCGGCGCTCGAGGAACTCGGGCATCGTGTACACGCCGCTCCGCAGATAGAACGGCACGAACAGCCAGCCGAGCAGCAGCAGCATGAAGCAGGCGAGCCATTCGAAGTGGCCTACCGCGAGCCCGCTAGCCGCCCCGGTGCCGGCGAGGCCCACGAGATGCTCGCTCCCGATGTTCGAGGCGAACAGGCTCGCGCCCACCGCGAACCACCCTACATCCCGGCTCGCGAGGAAAAAGTCGGCGCTGACGTTCTTCTCCCGGCGCGCCGCCCAGTACCCGATCCCGGCCAGCACGAGGAAGTAGGCGGCGATGACGGCAATGTCGAATCCGTGCAGGTTGCTCATGGTATTGGGTGGTTGAGGAGATATTGAACGGCGAGATCGGTCAGGCTCCACAGCTGCACGTCCGAGCTGGTGCCGTAGCGCGACGGGACCAGTCGGCCGTTCTCGATGGTGTAGCTCCACAGTTCAGCATGCCGCAGGCCGGAACGATTCACGGCGGCTTCGATGCTGGCGATCGTGGTGTCGACCCGGTTCCCGCGCTGCCGCGCCAAGCCCGCGAGCAGCGCGTTCACGTCCCGGCCCCACACGACGAACGGGGAATGATATCGATCCCTGCGAAACGCTTCCCACACATCGCGCGTGGCGTAGGCATCGTTCGCGACCAGGGGCCCGAGCCCATCCACGAACAGCCCCCAGGGGTACGGCTGCATGATCGGCCCGATGAGCTCGAGCGTCCGATCGCGACCGAGCGAGTCGACGAGCAGCAGCATCGCGGGATCGGTGTTGACGATCGGGATCGGCCGCCCAGCGGCGTCGAGCGAGAGGGCGAGGAACCGCAGCGTGTCCGCGGGGGGGCCCGCCCGCTGCGCGACGTTATTCCAGTACTCCCGTTCGGCCGGCGGCAGCCAACGCGACCGGGCGGCGACGCGATCGCTCACATCGCTTGGCGCGAGCGCTACCCGGAAGTGGCGCTCGGCGCCCTTCCACGTGGCCACCGCTCGCGCGAGCACCGCTCGGTCGCGCGCGAACGTGGCGAGCGGCTGCTCGCGAATCGCCGGCGTGACACCGAGCTGCTTGAGCGCGTCGAGAATCGTCCCCAGCGCCTCGAGCGCGTGCGGCACCCAGATGGCGTTCACGTCCATCGCGAACCGGCCGCCCCCGTACCCCACCCGGCTGTCGCGCCAGCTGGTCGCGAGCCAACCGCCCCCCCCGTCGGGTGCGCGCGGAAAGCTCACCAGGTTCGTCGCCACGGGGTCACGCGCGTACGGGGCCGCCTGCCGTGCGACGAACGCCAGGTTGGAGACGAGACGGGCCAGGTGGTGCTCCGTGTGCAGGAAGTCGCGCTTGCGATCCGCCGGCACGCGCGGGTCGGCGAGATAGCGGGCGGCCACCACCGGCAGCTGGAAGTCGTCGTCCACCATGATGTAGTTCTCGCGCGTGGCCGCGAGCCGCCCGAGCAGCGCGCGAGCGGGCGCCAGCTGGCCAGCGGACACCAGGCGGTTGTACTCGGCGGCGTTCTCGCGGATCGCCTGCCCGCCCAAGGCCTCCTCGTGGCTCACGTCTCCCGCGGGCGACAGCTTACCGAGGGCGCTCGCGACCACGTGCTCCGACACGTCCGGCGCCCACACGGGTTGCATCAGGATGGCCGTCATGAGCATGTCGCGCCCGAAATAGGTCGCGAAATTGGGCAGACCAGCCATGAGCTTCTCGCGGTAGCTCAAGAGCTCCACCCCCCGCACCTCACGCTCGAGCCGCCGGAAACGCAGCGGGTGAGCCGTATCGGCGCGGACTTGGGCGAGAAAACGATTGAACTCATCGTTGAAGATCTCCGCCCGCCCGAGCGGCGTGAGGGCCGGCGCGTCCGTCGTGACCCGTACGGTCAGGCGTACGGGGCCTCCGGCGGGCCGCCGGATCGTGACGGTGCTCCCCGATAGCGCAGGAACGGTTTCACGCGTGTCGCCCTCGAGCGCGAGCCACAGGTGATTCCTGCCGTCGAAGCTGACCTGCTCGACGCGCACCGACCACGTCGTATCGGCACTCCCCCGCTCCGCATCGCGCAGAGGGGGATGGGGGGTGAGGACGACGTGCGGCAGCAGGCGCGCACGCAGTCCCTCGACGTTCTTCACGCCGAGCAGCGATAGGTGACGGGCCTGCTCGGCCGGTTTCAGCTTCGCGACGTGGTCGATCAGCTGCGACAGCTCGGCTTGGGGAAACGCGGCGGCGTCGAGGGGCAGCGTATCGCGGGCGGCATACTGCAGGTCCCGCTCGACCCGCATGGAACCGAGCAGGAAGAGACCAACTCTCACCGCCGACGGCAGCTCCAGGGCATAGGACACGGAGCGGGTATGAGCCGATCTCGCCACGACGGCCCCGGAAGAGCCCCAGGCCAGCTCGGCCGGCTTGCCACTCGAGTCGCGCACGGTGAAGCCCATACTCTCGTTGGCCGCGTCCGCCCACAAGTTCACGATCCGGCCTGTCGAACCTTTCCAGTAGACCTGGAGCGCGTTCTTGGCGGCATCCTGGTACACGCGGGTTTGGTAGCCTTCGTACGCGGCAGGGTCATCGAGGCCCGGCTGTGGGAAGGCGAGGTAGGGCGGCACGGTGTCCGCCTGTGCGACCGTTTGGGCCGCGACCAGGAACGCGAAAAGGGTCATGAGCGGCGAGAATCGTACGGCTTGAAGTGTGGTTCCGCCACCCGGGAATCCTCTTGACGCACCCCCCCGCTACACCCATCCTACGCCGCATGGATGGCCGAACCGGGCGGTACGCCGCCTTCACCAAGCGGCTCCTAGACAGCGTGCTGGCCACTTCCGGCCACACGCCCACGGAGCTGCGTCGCGCGGTGCTCGCGCGCGCTCGTCCTTCGTCCCCCCTCTCCGGAACGGAGAGCGGGACAGGGGGTGCGGACATCGCGCCTGACCTCGCGGCCTATGTCGACAAGGTGGCCCTACACGCCTATCAGGTCACGGATGAGGACCTCGCCGCGCTGAAGCGGGCCGGCCATTCCGACGATGTCCTGTTCGAGGCGACGGTCTCCGCGGCGCTCGGCGCCGCCCTGGGCCGGCTCGAGCGCGGGCTCAGCGCGCTTCGGGGCGTGGCCTCACCCCCTGACCCCCTCTCCAGGGTGGGTCCTCACCCCGTGACCCCCTCTCCCTCCGGGAGAGGGGGAACGCGGGAGTAGCGTCGGTGCGTCTACACGCCGTGGAGCACGGCCACCGCCTGCCGCAGCGCCTGAAGCTCATGCTGATCCGGCTGGTCAGCAGGCGCCGTGTCCCAGACGTCGTCAAGACGCTGTTCTATCGACCGGAGTTCTTCGGCGGCCCGATGTGCGACTGGACCCAGGCGGTGATGCGCGGGCCCTCGCCCTGGAGCGTGGGGGAGCGGGAGCTGTTTGCAGCGTTCACGTCGCGGCTGAACCAGTGCCTGTTCTGAACCGGCGCTCACGGCGCGGTCGCGTCGCTGGCCCTGAAGCAGGAAAAGAAAGACGACACCCTGGTCGAGGCAGTCCTGAGAGATTGGCGCACCGCTCCGCTCGATCCCAAGCTGCGTGCGACCCTCGGCTTCCTCGAGAAGCTCACGCTCGCCCCAACGGACGTGGGACCGGCGGACGTGAAACCACTGCGCGCCGCCGGTGTGAGCGATGAAGCCGTGGAGGATGCGATCCAGGTTTGCGTGCTCTTCAACATTTACGACCGCCTGGCGGACTCGCTCAGCTTCCATCTCCCGGGTCCGGATGGGTACGCGGCCTCGGGGCGCAGCCTCATGAAGCGCGGTTATCTCTTGTAGGTCCTCACCCCTTTGATCCCCTCTCCCTTCGGGAGAGGGGAGACCAAAGCCCGACCTTCGTCCCCCCTCTCCCAACGGGAGAGGGGGACAGGGGGTGAGGACTAACGGAGAGGGGAACGCCGTATGAGAACGCGCCTAGTGTTGTAGGTCTCGACGAACCGCTGGTGCGTGGCGTCCTTGGGGTACGCCTCGTCCGCACCGTAGGGGTAGCGCGACATGCCGTGGAACGGCAGCGGCGTGACGGTGTTCCCCGCCGCGGTATTCCGATCCGAGTCCTTGAGCCACGCGTCCGTGTACAGCAGGAAGTCGCGCGTCCAACCCGGTCGCACGGGAGGAGCCGCGTTGGCGTCGAACGTCAGCGTGGCCTCATCGCCCGGGGCGATGATGACGTACATGTCGTCCGGAGCGCGCACGAGGGATAGCACGTCGCCGTAGCGCGTATACGCCCCGACAATCGGCTCCCAGGGCGATTCCCGCGACACGTCGCCGTACGCGGGCCACTCTGGTCCGTAACGCCCTCCCTTCCGGGATAACCGTGAGAACCCCCGGGAGTGCACGTCGGCCGCCGCGGGACCGAGGGGGGTAATCACGGGCGCGCTTCCGGCTCCACCACCAGCGACGAACGCCTGGTCCCAGTAAATCTCCATGTTGGTCCGCAGGCGCACGCGGTGATCGGCGCTCAAGAACTTTCCCGTGAGATCCACGATCACCGTCTTGCCCTTGCCCGACGGGAAGCCTACGTCGGCGACCTTGCTCCAGCGGCCCTGCGAATCCTTCACCTCGAGGTAGGGGAAAATGACGCCGGCCTGACCCTGCTGGGCGAGCGCCAGGTTGATGCTCGCGTCCGTCGGGAAGATCCAGCCGTTGAGGAACAGGTGGACGCTGTCCAGGCCACTCAAGTCGCCGAGGTCGAGAATCAGGTCGTGCAGTGTGGCGATACCCTGGTAGCGCGTGAGCGTGAGCGGCGCCACGTAGCGGTCGTCCCGCGCGCGCAACGCGGGGAGCCAGTCGGTGCCCTGCTCGTCGGTCGCGGCAATGGGCGGACGAAGCTGGGATCGCGACACGCTGTACAGGCGCAGCTCGGCGGGACCCGGCGCGGGCGGCACGAAGCCTTCGTTGACATACACGTCCACCGAGTCCGGATGATCCACGACGAGCAGCTTCGCCTCGTCGAGGTAGCCGACCTCCCACAACTCTTCGGTGATCTGCAGGACGTAGCGGCCGTCGCGCGGCACGAGGGCCGCGCCCGGCACCCGCATGTACTCGCGCGAGGCGTGCGGCGGTGCCGACGCGATGTCGGTGCCGCCCGCCATGATCCCCAGGGGCATGCCGAGCGCGCTGCGCCACATGACATCCGTCACGAAGCTGAAGCCGTGCCCGTCCCAGGCGTACAGGAACGGACAGGATCCTTTGAGGATCTGCTGCTCGAGCACGTCCTCTTCGGTCCCAGGGTAATAGACCGTCTGCGACACGCCGTTGGGCCAGCGTACCCGCAGCACATCCGCCTTGAGGCGGCGCCCGAGCCCGAAATGCGTCACGCGGTCGGTCACCTGGCGCAGCTGGTAGAGATCGCGTGCCCGCAGCTCGAGCGTGGCGCCGAGCCCAAAGGTGTTGTTCTTGCCGCTCCCCTGGCGCAAGCCGACCAGCCGTACCTGGACGTACTGATTGACGTTCCCGCCGTCGTTGCGGAGTAACCTGGGTCGTCCGTCCCAGCCCACCACGATGAGATCGAGGTCGCCGTCCTGATCGATGTCTGCGACGGCGACTGCCCGGCCCGCTCGCAGGCTGTCGGGGAGGACCGTGGAGTAGTCCTCGAAGCGTCCCTTCGCGTCGTTGCGGAACAGGAACACGCCCCGCCCGTTCGGAACGGCCGGTTTGCCCACCACGACGAGATCGAGAAAGCCGTCGTTGTCGAAATCGAAAAAGGCGGCGTCCAGACCCACCACGCCGCGTAGTTTCCGCCGCAACTCCCCCGCTCGCGCGTCCGACTCGAAGCTGCCGTCCCCGCGGTTGTGGTACAACGCGGGCTCCCCGTGTCCGTCGAGCGAGGTCACGAACAGGTCGAGAAAGCCGTCGTTGTCGTAGTCCCCTACGGCCACCGCGCCCGCGTGAGAGACTCCGCCGAGGCCGCTCGCCGCTGTGGCGTCTTCGAAGCGCCCCTGGCTCAAGTTGCGGAGCAGCCGGAGTCGCCCGTCGTTACCGACGATCACGAGATCGGTGTGGCCGTCCCCGTCGAAGTCCCCGAACGCGACATCGCGACTGCCCCCGCCCCCGCCCCCGCCCCCGCTCGAGATCCCCATCTGAGCGGCCATCTCGCGGAACGTGCCATCCAGGTTGTTGCGGTAGGCGCGGGTTCCGGCCGGTGTTGCGAGCAGTAGGTCGAGATCACCGTCGTGGTCCAGATCAATGAAGAGCGCCCGCGAGGCAGTCGTGCTCTCCGCGAGGCCTGCCGAGGCCGCAACGTCTCGAAATCGACCTGCACCGGTGCTCCGGAACAAGGTTCCGCGCCCGCTGGTCGCGACGTACAGGTCGACCCTGCCATCGTTGTCGTAATCGCCGAAGACCGCCGTCGTGGCGCGATCGCGGAGCACGATGCCGGCGCTCGCCGTGGTCTCCACGAAGCGCCCGAGCACGCCGCGAAACAGGTGGCCCGCGACGAACAGGTCTTCGGCCTCGTCATCGTCGTAGTCGCCGACGGCCAGGGCCACGCCGCGCTCGAGCGACGCCGCCAGGCTGTCGGGGAGTGCCTCCACGCGTTCCAGCCCGCTTCCGGTCGTCACGTCCCTGAAACGGATATCCGCCGCCACAGCACGCGCGTCCTCGGTGGGCACCGCGATGTTCTGGTTGAACGTCAGGACGGGATAGCCCACCAGCGGGGCGCTCCGGCCGCCCAGGCGCTGCAGGCTAGCCTGGTAGGCGGCGGTGACCTCCATTGCGCGATGAAACTGTTTCGCGGCGGCCCCGGCCTCGGACGCCCGGCCCCCGCCCGCCCGGGCCACCCGGAGGGCACGGTGGAAGAAGCGCGCGGCCTCCGGAGGCAACTGTGGCAGTTCACGTTGCAACGCCTCGAGCTCGGCGACCGCATCGTCGGTGGCGCCGCGCGCGAGCAGGAGGTCCACCAGCTCGAGACGGGCCGCCAGGTTCGCCGGGGCGCGGCCCACCACCTGGCGCAGGTAGCTCTCCTGGCGCCCCCGCCCCTCAGGATCGGATGACCGTCCGGCGAGCTCCGCGAGCGCGTACAGCGCCCGGATGTCGGTGGAATCGCGCCGTAGCACTCGCTCCACCCCGCTGCGCGCTTCCGCCTCCCGCCCGGTCAGCTCGTACACCCGGGCGAGCATGAGCCCGACGTTGCTGTCGGCCGAATCGAGCGCATCGGCCCGCCGTAGCTGGGCCTCGGCCTCGCGGTAGCGGCCTTGCTGCAGGTACACCAGCCCGAGGTCGGCGTAGCCGACCGCCTGGTCGGGCGCCAGCGCCACGACCTTGCGGAACTCCGCTTCGGCCTGGGGCAGCAGGCTCTGCTGCAGGTACGCCAGTCCCCACGTCCGCGCCGTGACGGCCGCGGCGCTGTTGGCGACCGCATCGCCACCCGCCCCTCCCCCGCACGCCCCCATCAGGAGCATCCCGATCAGCCTCAGGCTTCTCGCGTGCACTGTCTTCCCCTTGATGGTGTCGGGCGCCGGAGAAGATAACGCCTCCACCCACCCCTTTCCTCTTATAGGGGGCGCACGGGTGGACCGGCTTTTTCGGGGGTCAGCGCGGACCGGGCAGCTACTTGCTGAGTTGCTTTTTAGGCTGCAAAATTGGCGAGGAAACAGTAACAAACGTGCAACGTGTCTCGGGCGAGCGAATGCAGTCACGTCTTGCTGCGTACATCGGTCTCCTTCTGGTCAGCGCGCCGGCTGCCGTGTTCGGTCAAGCGACCGTGACGCAGCGTGTCGCCACGTCCGATCCGATCTATCTAATTGTCCGCACCGACGACGTCGGCATGAGTCACAGCGTCAACATGGGCGCGCAGCGCCTCATCGAGAGCGGCCTGCCCGTGTCCGTGTCGGTCATGTTCGCATGCCCCTGGTACCAGGAAGCCGTGGACATTCTCAAGCGGCATCCTGAAGTCTCGGTGGGCATTCATTTGACGCTGAACTCCGAGTGGCGATTCTATCGCTGGGGACCGGTGGCGGGCCGCGAAGCGGTGCCCACTCTGGTCGACGCCGATGGATACTTTTTCCAGTCTTCCGAGGCGCTGTACAAGAACCACGCCGATCCGAAAGAAATCGAAAAGGAACTGCGCGCGCAGATCGAGCGGGCGCGGCGCTCGGGCCTGAAGATCGACTACGTCGATTTTCACATGGGCACGGCCACCCGCTACCCCGAGTTCCGCGACGTCACCGAGCGGCTGGCGCGGGAATATGGACTCGGCATGTCGGAATACTTCGGCGAGGCGATGGACGCTCCCCAATATGCCGCCGCTCCGCGCAGCAAGGCGGACAGCCTGGTGGCGATGATCGATCGACTGCGCCCGGGCGTGAATGCGGTGGTCACGCACGTCGGCGTGGACGATGCGGAGCTCGGCGCCTTGGTGGACATGAACACCGACGAGCCGCTCCCGGAGATGAGCAAGAACCGGCAGGGCGAGTTGGATGCGCTCACCTCTCAACGATTCACCGGGGCTGTGAAGGCCCGGAACGTGGTGCTCATTACGTATCGCGATGTGATCACAAAGCACGGCCTCAAGGCCATGCGACGACCCGCAGGATGAGGGCGCCCCCATGAACGACATGCTGCAGCGTCAGCGTTGGTTCGCGACCAGGCATCTCCACTTCCTCAGCGCGGTGGGGCTGAGTGTCCTGTTCGCCTTGACCGTGTGCGGAACTGCACTTGGCCAGGAGCCAGCGGCGCAGGTCGAGGTCTCCGGCAAAGTCACCACGCCGGAGGGTCATCCCATTTCGGGCGTGGCCGTCCGCGTCCGGGGGAGCGCGACCAGTACCGCCACCGATGCGCAGGGGAACTATACGATCTCGGCTCCGGGGGATGGGGTCCTGACGTTCAACCTCATCGGGTTCCGCGGTACCGCGCAGGGCATCGCCGGACGGACCACGGTCAATGTCGCGATGGACAGGGCCATAGCGGTGTTGCCGGAGGTGGTGGTGACCGGGTACACGGCACAGCGCCGGTCCGATATCACCGGCGCGGTCGGCACTGTCGATGTCGAGAACCTCCAGAAGCAGACCACGACCAGTGTGCTGCAGCGGCTGGATGGCAGCGTTTCCGGTGTCACGGTCGATGCCAGCGGCTCTCCCGGCTCGCGCAGCACGGTCCGGATCCGCGGCATCACCTCGTTCCAGAACAACGATCCGCTGTACATCATCGACGGTACGCCGACCCAGGACTCCTACCTCAACTGGCTGAGTCCCGACGACATCGGAGAAATCCAGGTCCTGAAAGACGCGTCGGCAGCGTCGATTTACGGGTCGCGGGCCAGCAACGGCGTGGTGATCATCGAGACGAAGAAGGGAAAGCCCGGACCGCGGAAAATGGAGCTGGATGTCAGAACCGGCGTCGCGACGCCGTTCCGTGGCTACGACGATTTTCTGATGGCCGACGCGCTGGAGTACTACCAAGTCGTGAAGCGGAGTTATCGCAATGCCGTGTGTGACA
>DATNOH010000278.1:0-8798 GCA_035601435.1 Gemmatimonadales bacterium
CGTGACGGACGCCGCGGTGCTCACGGCCGATCGCGCCGTGGCCGATTACTACGAGGCCGTGGTCCACGCGGGGGCGGAAACTAAGACGGCAGCCAACTGGGTGATGACGGAAGTGCTCGAGGACGCCAAGGATCACGGCGACGGCTTGCGCGTACCGCCCGGCGCGCTGGCGAATTTGATCGGGTTGGTGCGCGGCGGGACCGTGAGCCACCAGGCGGCGAAGCGCGTGTTTGCCGAAGTTGCCGAGCGGGGCGGCGAGCCGCGCAATGTGGCGGAGGCCCTGGGGGTCATGCAGGTGGGGGACACGGGGGTACTGGCAGGGTGGGTGAGCGAGGTGCTTTCCGCTCATCCCGCTGAGGTGGCGCGCTACAAGACCGGTGAAACGAAGCTGGTGCAGTTCTTCCTTGGACAGGTGATGAAGGCCTCGCGCGGCAAGGCTGACCCGAAGCTCGCCCAACGAGTGCTGGAGGAGAAGCTAACGTTCTAAGGCCCCTAGGTACCCGCTACAGCAACGAGTTACGCCTTCCATTTTTGTTATCTTGACTTTAATAATAATCTCAATAATATTGAGTTCGTATTACATATACTGAAAGGCGTGTGCGCGTGGCGAGACCGTGGACGGAGCACCTGAGCGAGGAGGATCTTGGCTTTCTCAAGCGATTCCTGCTGGCTGGGGGGACGCTGAAGGACCTCGCCGCTCAATACGGGATCTCCTACCCCACGGTTCGCCTGCGGCTGGATCGGCTGATCGAGAAGGTCAAGCTGCTCGATGCTGCGCCGGACGCTGGTCCGTTCGAGCTGCGGCTCCGTGCCGCCTACGCGGACGGCCTGCTCAACGCCGAGACGTTCCACGCGCTCCTCGAAGCCCATCGTAAGGAGCAGGAGGGTCGACATGAGACACGTGCTCGCTAGCGCCGGAATTGCGATCCTCGTGGCCACGCGTGCAGTGGCTGCACAGGAGCTCACGATCGATTGGTCGCGGACAGCCGTGCCTGGCGGAGTGGTGCGGGCCGGCGAGGGACCTGGTAGCGCGCCCGCGCTCGAGCTCCGTGCCTCGGGCTCGGGTCCCACGTCGCTCCATCTCTTCACCATCGAACACCCCCCGGTGGCAGGCCCGGGCTACGTCGTGGCCGGCCAGGTCCGGTACGAGGGTGTGGAGGGGCAGGGCTACCTCGAGATGTGGACTGTGTTTCCAGACGGCCAGCGGTTCTTCAGTCGCACCCTCGCCCCTCGAGGGCCGGTTGCAGCACTGCACGGGGAGTCGAGTTGGCGGTGGTTCGAGCTCCCCTTCGACTTGAGCGGTGCGTCACTGGCCCCGAGCCGGCTGGAGATCAACCTGGTGCTGCCGGGGCGGGGAACAGTCTGGCTCGGGCCGATGCAGCTCCAGCCGCGGACCGGGACGTCCGGCACAACACATGGGGGCTGGTGGAGCGAACGGGCTGGCGTGCTGCTCGGCGTCATGCTCGGCAGCTCGCTCGGCGTCCTCGGCGCGCTCATCGGTGTGCTGGGCGGTCGGGGCAAAGCCCGTCGCACGGTGCTCGCCCTGCTGGTCGGTATGATCGCGCTGGGCGGCTGCTTGGTACTCGTTGGGGCGGCGGCCGCGGCGACCTCCCAGCCGCGGCACGTCTGGTACCCGCTTATGGTGCTTGGCGGGGCCGCGGGTCTCATCGCACTCGTGATTCGGCCGGCCATGCGGCGCCGCTTCGCGGCGGACGAGCTGCGCAGAATCGACGCGCTGGACGCGCGCGCTCGTTCTTAGTCTTCGTCTTGCCCGCGGTCGCGCCACGGGCGCTGTGCGCGTGATTGCCGCCAGTACGCGAGCGCCGGAGTCGGTAGCCCGAAGTGATGCTCCGCCGTCTCGAGCATCCGCTCGGGATCCTCGCGGCCGCCCTCGTGGAGGGCCTCACGTCGCATTCGCTTCGCGAGCTTGAGTGCCTGGTCGCCGGCCGGATCGAGCCGCCGCGCCGCCGCGTCCTCCTCACCCAGCATCTCCATCACGTACTCGAACGCCACGGCCATGTGGCGCTCCACGTCCGCGTCGGGCAAGTCCCACCGCGTGTTCTCGAGGATCATCTGGAAGGCCCAGCGCCAGCTCTCGCTCTCGGTCAGATGCACCATGCCCCGGAACAACCGCCGGCTGGTGCCCACGCTGAACAGTGTGGGCGAGATGATCGTGTCGAGGTGCGTATCGCTCGGCGTGTGATCCTGGAGGATGAGCTCTTTCGCCGTACTGGCGTACGCGGGCCCGAGATGGGTCTCGAACCGGCTCTCCCAGTAACTATGGCCCAGCGCCGCCGTACTGGACGTGAGGACGAGTTGGCGCGGCACGAAGAAGTTGTGGGCCACCGCATCCGCGGCCAGGTGGGACAGATAGCCGAGGCCGAACGCGCGTAGCGGATCGGTGTGGGCCAGGTCGAAGATTTCCTGGCCCACGTGCCACGCGTGGCAGTGCCGGCCCACGGGCGCATACTTCTTGGCCATCGAGGTGTCGGCGGCGATGTTGCCGTAGAGGAAATCGTAGGGAAAGGCGCGCAGCAGATCGACCACGGCCCCCGACAGCTGGTGTAGATTCGCGAGGACCGACTCGCCCAGGTAGACATGGGTGCCGGGGGTCCAGGCGTGCGCCGCGGCGGGGAACAGGGCCACCCCGACCACGCCGGCCGCCGCGGCCGCGAAGAGTTGCTTTCCCGTCAGTGCTTCTTCCCCCGCTTGAGCGTGCGTCGACCCCACTCGAGGAGCGAAATGCCGCGGCGCACCGTGCGCATCGTCGCCGCCACGTCGAGCACTGTTGCCTCCACTTCTTCCTGCACCACCTCGAACACGGCATCCAGCTCGGCGAGCCGTGCCTCCGCTGCATCCGCGGCGTTGACGATCCGCTGCCGCAGCTCCCGCGACGTCCCGGCCAAACCCTCCGCCTCGGAGCGGATCGTGGCCACCAGCGCTCGGACATCTCCCACGGCGGGGCCCGCCAGCTCGTGCAGCATCCGGAGGAACGCCCGCAGCCCCAGCGCCGAGACTACCGACGCAGCCGCGATCACGATCGCCGCCAGGGCCAGAATCGCGAGCGAAAACGCGGTCACCACCGCTACCCAGGTTGGGATCATCGCGGCCAGTCCGCGGGAGCGTTGGCACTAACTTCCGCTGAGGCCGCGACGGGTGCCAACGGTGCAGCCGCGGCCGCAGCTGCGGGCGCGGCGCGACTCGCGGCCGGCGTCCGGAGGGCGAGCGTCATCAACGGAGGAGCGGCGAGTTGGGCCGCCGCCACGCCGAGCACGATGGTCGTCAACAGCGCGCCGCCTGACCCCGCGCCCCCGTCCCCATAGACGATGACGAAATTCAACCCCATCGCGATTGCGACGCCGCCCTGCGCCACGGTGCCGAGTCCCGCGTTGCGGCCGCACCCGTCCAGGCGGAGCGCGACGCTGCCGTACCGCAGCGCAGCCCATTTGGCCGCGGCGCGCGCGGCCGCCAACGCCGCTACGGCGACCAGGATCCACACCGTCGGCAGCGTGAGCAATGTCCCGACGGTGACCAGGAAGATCGCGTAGATCAGCGGCTCCCAGTCCGCGAGCACCCGTCTGACCGTATTCCGCCGGGGGGATGCATTCACGATCAGGGCCATGGCGAGGGCGCATACCAGGAAGGGCGAAAGCTCCGCCGCGTAACCGACGCCGGCGCCGAACAGCAGCGTAGCGAGGAGCACCAAGCCCACGTTGGCCCGCTCCGCCAGCTGGCGCGTGAGCCCGAGAAATACGGTCCCGACCAGAGCGCCGCTTCCCACGGCGAGGACGAGCCACGCGAGCCACCCCAACGCGGCGTGGCCGCCGAGCGGGTGGGCGCGATGCAGCGCGAGCGGCAGGGTGAAGACGAGCGCGCCGCACGCGGTCTCGAGCGCGGCGGCCAATGAAAACGCCCGGGCCACGCTCTTGCGGATTCCCACGGCTCGCGCGACCAGGGCAACCGCCTCCGGCCCCGACGCGACGGCTACCGCACCCAGGGTCAAGAGCGCCGGCAGGCGCGGCGTCCATGCGCTCGTCAGAGCGGGGACGACGCGGCCGAGCCACCACGCGCCCAGCGTGACCGCGGCCAACGCCGTTGCGGCGGACAGACCGGCCAGGAGCCAAGTGATGCGCCCGATGCGTCGCGCGTAGCGCCACTCGAACCGGGCCCCGAAGGCGGCGCCGATCCAACCGATGGCGAGGGCTGCGACCGGCGCGAGGGCACCGAGCACCGGTCGATTGATCAAGTCGATCCCCGGTCCGAGCACCAGACCCAACAATACGAGGGGACCGCCGGCCGCGATGACCAAGTCGAGGCTGGTCACGTGGCGCCACGGGACCGGCGGCAGCCGGGTCACGAGCAGGCCGATCGCGGCCAGTCCCGCGAGCGCGAGAACCGGACTCACGTTCACGTCGCGAACGTTCGCGAACGCTTGACGCCGGCGCAAGCGGCCGCATAGCTTGGCTGACCCATGCCACCCTCCTTTTCGGTGACGGGCGGGCGCGCCTTGAAGGGCACGATCCGCCCGGCCGGCAACAAGAATGCTGCCCTTCCCATTCTCGCGGCGACGCTGCTCGCCGATGGGCCCTGTCGGATCGACAACGTGCCGCACATCCGCGACGTCGAGACGATGCTCGCGTTGCTGGCGCATCTCGGCGCCGAGGTCCGCTGGCTGGGCGCGAACACGGTCGAGGTGAATCCCGCGCGGGCCGAGCCGCGCGAGCTCGACCCGGCGCTATGCGCGCGCATCCGCGCGTCGATTCTCTTGGCGGGCCCCATGCTGGCCCGCTTCGGCCGCGTGAGCCTCCCGCCTCCGGGCGGCGACGTGATCGGGCGGCGGCGCGTGGATACTCATTTCCTGGCGCTCGAGCGGCTCGGCGCCGAAATCACCGTGGGGGCCGCTTACAAGCTCGAAGCCAAGAACCTCGCCGGGGCAGATATCTTCCTCGACGAGACCAGCGTCACGGCCACCGAGAACGCGTTGATGGCGGCAGTCGCCGCCCGCGGCCGGACCACGTTGCGCAACGCCGCGTGCGAGCCGCACGTCCAGGATCTGGCGCGTTTCCTGTCGGACCTGGGCGCGAGCATCCAGGGCGTCGGCACCAATACGCTCACGATCGAAGGCGGCTTACCGCTCGCGGCCGCCCCCTTTTCCGTGGGACCGGACCACATCGAGATCGGCTCGTTCATCGGGCTCGCCGCGGTGACCAACGGGTCGATCACGATCGACGGCGTCCGGGGCGAGGATCTCCGCAGTATTCTGCTGGGGTTCGAACGCCTGGGCGTCCGACCCCGGCTCGACGGCACTCAGCTGATCGTGGATGCCGGCCAGGAACGTCGCATTCGCCCCGACCTGGGGGGCCACGTGCCGAAGCTGGAGGACGGCCCGTGGCCCGCGTTCCCGGCCGACCTGATGTCCATTGCGATCGTGGTCGCGTCGCAGTGCGAGGGGATCCTGCTGGTGTTCGAGAAGCTGTTCGAGTCGCGGCTGTTCTTCGTGGACAAGCTGATCGGGATGGGTGCGCGCATCGTGTTGTGCGATCCGCACCGTGCCGTGATCGCCGGGCCGTCGCCGCTCCACGGGGGCGTGGTGGAAAGTCCCGACATCCGGGCCGGCATGGCCATGCTGCTCGCGGCCCTCGCCGCCCAGGGCGACTCCGTGATTCACAACATCGGCCAGATCGAGCGGGGCTACGAGCGGATCGACGAGCGGCTGCGGGCCGTGGGCGCGCAGATCGCGCGAAGCGACGACGGCGCCAAAGGCGGCAAGGAAGCCGGCGCATGACCGATCTGCGTGCCGCCCCTGCCGCCCCGGGCGCCCTTGCCGCCCTGCGTGAGGCACCCATTGGCGATTCCGCCGTACCTCGCATGGAGCTCGTCGAATGGGCCTCCCGCTATGGCATCGTCGCCGGCATTACGACGCGGGGGCACGGCTTCTCGCTCGGCTTGTGGAGCGAAGAGCATGTGGGTCAGGTGATGTCGCGGTGGCGCGCCGTCAGCGCGGCGGTCCGTCCGCGCTTTCCCGGCGTGATCCTCGCTCACCAGGTGCACGGCACCACAGTGCAATGGCATCCCGCGGCCAGCGATGGGTGGCTGATCCTCGACGGCGTGGACGGGCATGCGACCGGAGCCCGAGGACTGTTACTCACGGTCACCGTCGCCGATTGCATCCCGGTGTATCTCGCCGCACCCCACAAGCAGGTGGTCGCGCTGCTCCACGCCGGATGGCGGGGGACAGCGGGAGGCATCTTGGAGCGCGGCGTGGAAGTCGTGAAGCGGCTGGGATCCGTGCGGTCGAGCGATATCGTAATGCATTGTGGGGTAGGTATTTGTGGTGATTGCTATGAAGTAGGTTCTGAAGTGCTGAGCCAGTTCAGCGGGCGCGCCGAGACGGGACCGGGGCACCTGGATCTCCGGGCCGCGTTGGCGCAACAGGGGCAGGCCTTGGGGGTCGGAGCCATCACGCTCTCTCCCTGGTGCAGCGCGCATGACCGCGAGCACTTTTTCTCGCACCGCGCCTCGGGCGGTCGCGACGGGCGCATGGTCGCGTACGCGGGACTGCCGCTCGCTTGACAGCCGCCCTCGGGCGGCTAGATTCCTGCCGGTGAAGCGGGCGAAGTTGGGCCCGCGCTTTTTTTTATGCTCTCCGACAGCCTCGTCGAGTCCTTTCGGTCCCGACTGGAAGCACTCGGTCTCGAGCTGGCCGACCTCCGCATCGGCGGCACTCAAGCCAGGCCGCTCGTTCAAGTACGCATCGAGTGGCCGCCGGCGGGACCAGACGCCCAGCCGCGCCGGGTGACGGTGGCGGATTGCGCCACGGCGAGCCGTGTCCTCGAGACGTGGCTCGACGCGGACGGTCCGCTGGGGCGGCGCTACATGCTCGAAGTGTCGAGTCCGGGGGTCGAGCGGCCGCTGCGCTGGCACCGTCACTGGGTGCGGTTCGTGGGCCGCGAGGTCCAGGCGACGGTGGCGGGGCTCGGGCGGGTGCGCGCGCGCATTGTGGCGGTGCCCGACGAAGCGACAGTCGTGCTCGAGCCCCAGGGGGGAGCGCCGCGGCCGGTGCCACTGGCCGGAATTCGCGACGCGCGTTTGGCGGTGGATTGGTGACGAGGAACCCATGACGACGAATACCAGTGATGTAGTCTCCGCGATCCGCGAGCTGACGAACACCAAGCAGCTCGAGCGGACGGAGCTGCTCGACCTGCTCAAGGACGGGCTGCACGCCGCCCTGGTGAAGCGGTACGGTCCCAACGTGCGGGCCGACATCGGCATCGACGAGCTGAAGGGCACGATCCGAATCGCGGTGCTCCGCACCGTGGTCGAGACCGTGGAGGACCCGGGCTCGCAGGTGGCGCTGGAGGAAGCGCGCGTTGAGGATCCCGACTTTCAGGTGGGGGATGTGCTCGAAGAGGACGTGCCGTTCGAGGCCTTCGGCCGCACCGCGGTCCAGGCCGCGAAGCAGCGCATCATCCAGCGGGTGCGCGAGGGCGAGCGGGCCCGCATTCGGGAAGAGTTCGCGGACAAGGTGGGCGAGCTGTTGTCGGGCGAGGTGCAGCAGATCGAGCGCGGCAAGATCGTCGTCATGCTGGCGAAGTTCCGCGAGGCCGAAGCGATCATTCCCTACCGCGAGCAGAACCACCGCGAGCATTTCCACCAGGGAGACACGATTCGCGCCGTGCTGAAGCGGATCGAGGAGACGCCCAAGGGCCCGCGGCTCATTCTGTCGCGCGCCGACCCGTTATTCGTCAAGGCCCTGTTCAAGCTCGAGGTGCCGGAGATCCAGCAGCAGATCGTCGAGATCCGCGCCACGGCCCGGGAGGCGGGGAGCCGCACCAAGATCGCCGTCTCGTCGCGCGACGACTCGATCGATCCGGTGGGCGCATGCGTGGGGATGAAGGGCTCGCGCGTGCAGGCGGTGGTGAACGAGCTGAACGGCGAGCGCATCGACATCGTCCCGTGGTCGCCCGATCCCGAGCGGTTCGCGAAGCTCGCCCTCGCGCCGGCGCGCGTCGCCCGCGTGTTCTCGGACCCCGAGACCAAGACGATCCAGGCGATCGTGGACGAAGATCAGCTGTCGCTCGCCATCGGGCGTAACGGGCAGAACGTGCGGCTCGCCTCCGAGCTCACCGGCTGGAAGATCGACCTGTACTCGAGCCGTGAGTGGCTGGAGCGCGGCGGGGAAGGACCGCTGTTCGCTCCGCTGCCCCCGGCTGACGACGAGGCGGCCACCAAGGTTTCGCTGCGCGAGCTGAAGGGTCTGCCGGTCGAGCTGGTGGACGTGCTGGAGCGCGCCGGGCACAAGACCCTGCAGGATATTCTCGATCTCGAGCGGGAGGACGTCGACAAGATCGCGGACATGACGCCCGAAATCGCGGACAAGCTGATGGCGTTCTTGAACGAGATGACCGAGGAGGGCGGAGACGACGAGGCGACGCCCGGTGCGGTGAGTGACGCCGGTCCAGGTGGAGAAGGCGGCGGGGGGGGGGGCGCGCCGGCGCCCGCGGCGTGAGCGAGCGGCTGGTCCGGCTGCTGGGGCTGGGCGCTCGCGGCGGCGGCGGGCGGGTGGTGATCGGAGTGAGCGGGGTGCGGGCGCAGCTGCAGCGGGACGCGCTCTCGTGCGTCGTGCTCGCGGCGGACGCGAGCGTGCGCACTCGGGAAAAGGTCGAGCGTCTGGCGCGGGCGCGATGCGTACCCGTGCTGGTGGGGCCGGTGGCGGAGCGGCTGGGGGCGGGGCTGGGGCGGCCGCCGGTGCAGGCCGTCGGCGTGGCGGATGCCGCGCTGGCGCGTGGGTTGGTCGG
>DATNOH010000279.1:0-3962 GCA_035601435.1 Gemmatimonadales bacterium
GAGCACACGGCGGCAGGACCGCGGGCACGGCTCGTCGATTGGGATCGCGTGGGAGTCGGACCCTTCAGCTACGACCTGTCCACCTTCCTCTTCCGGTTCCCGCCGGAGCAGCGGCCGCGGATCCTCGAGTGCTACCGGCAAGCGGTGGCGGCGGCGGGGTGGCGGCTCGCGTCGGGATCCGAGCTCGAGGTGTTGTTCGACACGGCCGAACAGGCGCGGTACGCCAACCGGATCATCTGGCCGGCGCTGGCGCTCGTGCAGGACGGTGCCGCGTGGGGATTTCCCGAGCTCGCCGAGGTGGAGCGCTGGTTCGACGCGCTCGACGCGGCTGGGGCGATACAGGAGGTGATTCAATGACACGCGGTGGCGCTGCGTCTCGGAGTGGCGCTGCGGTGGCGGCCATGGGCCTCGTCGCCCTCGCGGCATGGTCGGGGCGCACAGATGGCAGCACGCCAGCACCGCGCTTCGGCCACGTTTTTATCCTGGTGGAGGAGAACCACGATTACGCCGACGTGATCGGCAACCCCGCGATGCCGTATCTCAACCGCCTCGCGAAGGAATACGGCCTGGCCACCCAGTACTACGCCAACACGCACCCGTCCATCGGCAACTACTTCATGCTGACCGTCGGCGACACGGTCACGAATAACAATGACTTCTCGGGGCTCGTGACGGATGACAACATCGTGCGCCAGCTCCTGGCCGCCGGGAAGACGTGGAAGTCCTACGCCGAAGATCTGCCGTCGATTGGCTACACGGTAGACGGCCCCGGCCTCTATGCCCGCCGGCACAACCCCCTGTCCTACCTGTCCGACGTGGTGAACGACTCGGTGCAGCGGCAGCGGCTCGTGCCGTTCTCGCAGCTCGCCGTCGATGTGGCCAACCGGACGCTGCCCAACTTCGGGTTCATCGTGCCGAACCTGTGCCACGACGCCCACAGCTGCGCGGCCGACTCAGCGGACCAGTGGCTCCAGACGAACATCCCTCCCCTGATTGCGAGCCCGGACTTTCAAGGGGATGGTCTGCTGATCATCGTCTTCGATGAAGCCAAGGATGCTGCGACCGGCGGCGGGGGACGGGTTGTGTGGGTGGCCGTGAGCCCCAAGTCGAAGCGGGGGTACGAGTCCGCGACGCGCTATCAACACGAGAGCACGCTGCGCCTGGCGGCGGAAGGGCTTGGCCTGACCCGGTTCCCGGGGGCGGCGGCCGCCGCCCCCAACATGGCGGAGTTCTTCGAGAGCCAGAGGAAGACACCGTGAAAGGAGCCCCTGTCGTGACCGCACGCCTTGTGGCGCTCACCCTGTTGACTGCCGCGGTCGCTTGGCGCTCGGCCGCCGCCCAAGTCGGCGCCACGACCGATGTCATCACCGGCCAGGTCACGGGGCCGGACAGCCAGCCGCTCGCCGGCGCCGTCGTCGTCGCGACGTCGGTGGAAACCCGCGTTTCGCATCAGCGGACGTCCGACGCGAATGGCCGCTTCACCATCGTCTTCCCGGACGGAGGCGGGCGCTACGAGCTGACGGCGCGCTTCATCGGCATGGCGGCGGTCCAGGTCAATGTCGCCCGCCAGGCGGACGAGGACCGGATCGTGGCCAGTATTCGCATGGGGCTGGCCGCGGTGCCGCTCGAGCCCGTCACCGTCAGCGCGCGCTCCGGCGCGCGGAGCGACCGCACGGGGCCGGGCGGGAACGACCGGAATTACAATCCCGAGCAGCTGGCGCGGCTGCCGATCGACGTCTCCGACGTGAACACCGTCGCGACGCTCCAGGCCGGAGTGCTGGGGATCCGCGGCAGCGACTCGACGGCGACCGCCTTCTCGGTCGCCGGGCAGCGGCCCACCGCGAACAACATCACCATGGACGGCATGTCGTTCGGCTCGGGGAGCGTACCGCAGGACGCCGTCCGCTCGATCCGGGTCATCACGAACTCTTACGATGTGGCCCGCGGTCAGTTCTCGGGCGGCCTCGTCGCGTCGACGACGCGCGGCGGCACCAATGTTCCGCAAGGCGCGTTCACCTACGCGCTGCGCGACCGCTCGCTCGAGTGGGGCGAGGTCACCTCGTCGCCGTTCGGCCAGGGCATGACGCAGAACCAGCTGGGCGGGGGCCTGGGCGGCCCCATTGTGCCCAACAAGCTGTTCGGGTTCGCGGCACTGCAGGGCCGTTGGCGCGGCCAGCTCTTGCCCTCGCTCGTCAGCGCCGATCCTGGCACGCTCGTGTGGCTCGGGGTCAACCCGGATTCTGCGGCGCGCTTCGTCACCCTGGCCAGCGCCACCGGAGCCCCCGTGACGGTTTCCGGCCTCTCTGGCGACCGCGCCACGAACAACACGCTCGGCCTGCTCCGGCTCGATTGGCAGGCGAGCGAGGTCCACACCCTCACCCTCCGGCTCGACGGCAACTGGGAGTCCCAGGAGCCGACACGCGTCGGCAGCCTCGCCCTGCCCGCGACCGGGGGCACGCGCACGACGCGCGGCGGCGGCGTCATGGCTTCGCTGACCTCGTTCTTCGGCGGACGCTTCATCAACGAGCTCCGCGGGTACGTGGCGCGCCAGCGGCGGGATGCGACGGCATATCTCACGCTGCCGTCCGGGTTCGTGGACGTCGCGTCGGTGCTGCCGACCGGCGGTCAGACCGTGGTGGCGCTGGCGTTCGGCGGTAACAGCGGGCTGCCTCAGCACACCAACACCGGCAGCCTCGAGCTCGCCGACGAGTTCTCGTGGTTACCGGGCGCCACGGCCCATCGCCTGAAGGTCGGCGTCGACGTGATCGGGACACGGCTGGAGGAGAACCATACGGGGAACCAGTTCGGGACGTTCATCTACCCGTCGCTCGCGGCACTCGCCGCGGACAGCCCCGCGATGTTCACGCGGACCGTCGTGCCGCAGGTGCATCCGGGGACGGCGTGGAACAGCGCTCTGTACGCGGGCGACACCTGGCGGGTGGGGGGGAGCCTGCGGCTGACGTACGGCGCGCGGCTCGAGGCCGCCCGGTTCAGCGGCGCCCCGCTCTACAATCGTGCCGTCGATTCGCTGTTCGGGGTGCGCACCGACCGGATCCCGAGCGAGGTGCACGTGTCGCCCCGCCTCGGTTTCACCTGGGCTTGGGGAGACGGATCCGATGGCCCGCAGACGACGTTCCTGCGCGGGGGCGTGGGCGACTTCCGCAGCCTGACGCCGACCGCGCTGTACGCCGCCGCGCTCAGCGCCCCGGGGCTGTCGAGCGCGCAAACCCAGCTCATCTGCGTCGGCTCGGCCGTGCCGACGCCCGATTGGTCGCTGTACGGCCAAGACCCATCCACGATTCCGACGCAGTGCACGGACACCGCCACCGCGGTGACCCTGACTGCCACTCCGAGCGTGACGGCCTTCGCCCCCGGCTTCGCCGCGCCCCGCGCCCGGCGCGCGTCCCTCTCGCTGCTGCACCGGTTCGGCAGCAGTAACTACTGGGTGACGCTCGAGGGAAACTACGCGCGCGGAGTGAGCCAGTACGGCTTCCGCGACTTGAATCTCGTGGCGACGCCGCGCTTCACGCTTCCGGACGAAGCCGACCGCCCCGTCTATGTGCCAGTCGATTCGATCGTCCCGACCACGGGCGCCGTGAGCTCCGTCGGGTCGCGCATCCATCCCGAGTTCGGCAACGTGCTGCTCGTGGGCTCCGATCTCCAGTCGGACACGAAGCAGCTTATCCTCAGCTTCACGGGCGCGACGCGGTGGGGCGCTTCGTTTCGGCTGGGGTACACCCTCACGCGTGCCCGCGACCAATCGTCCTACTCGTGCTGCCCGGCCGTCGCCGGGTTCGCGGCGCCGACGACGGGCGGCGACCCGAACGTGCGCGAGTGGGGCACGAGCGGCCTGGAGCGGCGCCATGCGCTCGTGGGCACCGTCACGCTCCCCGTGACACGGGGGCTCGAGGTCAGCGCGATCGGCAACTTCATGTCGGGAGCCCCATTCACGCCGATCGTCA
>DATNOH010000280.1:0-7102 GCA_035601435.1 Gemmatimonadales bacterium
GAGTGATGGCGCTGGACGGGGATCGGATCGAAGTCTCGGCGAACGATCTCGTGCACATTCCGGCCGGCGTGCCCTACGGCATGCATACGCTGGGTGGGACAGACTGGATATACGTGGTACTGCAAGCACCGGTGGAATAACGGGCCCTGTAGTCTATCCCACCGCGCAAACGTTCGGCCCCACCTCCAGAGCTTCCGCCTCGGCGTCGGCGACCTCCAGGAGTCCCAGATTCGCCAGCTTGATCGTGCGATAGGCGTCGGGTGGGGCCGTGGTGTGCGCGGCCACCCAGGCGAGAAGGGCCCGTGGGTCCCCGATGGCGACCGCTTCGTTCGTCGCCGCGATCACATCGAATCGCGCGGCCACGCAGCGATCCGCGCGCCGCTCGCTTTCGCTCGCATAGTGCGCCGGCAGGATGAGCAGGTCGCCCGGCCACTCGCGCTGCACCCGTTCCAGGCTGTCCCACAGGCGCGCCGTCCAGGCGTCGCGCTCGCCTCCCAGATCGGGGCGCCCAACCGATTGCACAAACAGGAAGTCGCCCGTCAACGCGAGCGCCCCGTCGGCGACGAGCGCCACGCTGCCCAGCGTGTGTCCGGGCACGTGAGCAGCGACGAGGGTGGCGCGGCCGAACGCGATGGTGTCGCCCTCGGTGAGGGGCTGGTGGGCGAAACGGCCTTCGGTGCCGTCGTAGGGTGACCGTGCATCGTCGGGGTGCACGAAGTATGGGACCTGCCAACGGGCGGCGGCCGCGCGGGCACCGCTCAGATAGTCGGCGTGCATGTGCGTGTCGATGACCGCCGCGGCGGTGGCACCGAGCTGCTCGAGCAACGCCTCGTACGGCTGCAGGTGGCGCCCCGGATCTACGATGACGGCGTCGCCGTCGCTCACCAGCACGTAGGACAGCGCACCTTTGCCCACGCGGTCGACTTGGATCACATGCTCGAGCGCGGACGTAGGGGACAGGCGGCGGGGCAGGTAGACCGTCTCCCAGGCCGCCATCCCGCCCGCCACGGAGTACGCCTCGAATCCCCGATCGCGCAGAAAGGCGGTGGCCTTGGCGCTCGAGTTGCCGTGCCCGCAGATCACCGCAACCGGGGCGGCTGGGTCGAGTCGCAGCGGTTCGAGCGTTGGGAGCTGGTACAATTGCGAGGCGGCGAGGCTGCGGAAATCGAGCGTGGCGCCGAAGGCGATGCGTCCCCGGGCGACCCGCTCGGCCGAGCGGATGTCGAGCAGCTGCACGCGTTCGCCCTGATCGAGACGGCGCGCGAGATCGGGCGCGGGGATGAGCGGTACGGACGGCTGCGGCATGCGCATCAGTGTCGTCGGGGTGGTGCAAAAGCGCAACGGTGGCACTTTTCGAGGGCTCCCGTTTTGAAGGCGCGCGAATATATTGTGAACGCGTTCACAAGCTGTCCCGTCATTTTCGTCCCGGAGGAGTCTGCAATGCGGTTCACCCTGTTGACCTCGCTCGTCGCGTTCGCGGTCGTCGCCTGCGGCGGCGAGAAGAAAGCGGCGGCATCCCAGGCGCAAGCTGCCACCCCCGCGCCGACCGGTGGGGCGGCCGCTGCGCCGGCCGCCGAGCCCGCTGGTGCGGTGGTCGAAGTCAAGATGACCGGCAACGGTACGAGCGTCGCCGCGTTCGAGCCCAACAAGCTTACGATCAAGGCCGGCACGGTCGTGCGGTTCATCAATGTCTCCGGCGGTCCGCACAACATCGCGTTTTACGGGGATTCGGTCCCGAAGGGCGGTGCCGACGCCCTCAAGAAGGGCATGCCCAACGCGATGGGCGACCTCATGGGACCGTTCCTGACGCAGCCGAACGAGAAGTACGACGTGACGTTTGCCGGCGCGTCGGCCGGCGTCTACAAGGGCTACTGCCTGCCGCACGTCGCGCTGGGCATGCACATCGCGATCACGGTGCAGTAAGCCGCGAGCGATGTGACGCGGTGAAACGGCCCCGGGTTCCCGGGGCCGTTTGACTTTCTGGAGGGCGGCCGGGATGTTCTGCGGGGCGATTCATGTCCGCCTTCTTCGAGCGCTTGCGTGCGGCATTGGCGCCGGATTACGAGCTGGTGCGCGAGCTCGCAAGCGGCGGCATGGGGACGGTGTACCTCGTGCGCGACGTGGCGCTCGACTGCCCCATGGCCGTCAAAGTGCTGCGGCCCGAGCTCTGGACGGTCGAATCCGCCGACAGGTTCGTGGAGGAAGCCCGCATTCTCGCGCGCCTTCGCCATCCCACCATCGTTCCCGTCCACAAGGTTGCCGCGAAGCACGGCCTTCACTTCTACGTGATGGACTACCTGGCCGGTGATACCGTCAAGAGCCATCTCGAGCGACGCGGTCCGTTGTCCATCTCTGCCGCACGGGCGTTGGGGCGTGACCTGTTGAAGGCTTTGGAAGTTGCGCACCAGAATGGCGTAATCCATCGCGACGTGAAGCCCGCGAACGTCTTCTTCGACGGGGAACGGGGTGTGTTGACGGACTTCGGTATCGCGCGCCGACTGACCGAGGAAGAGCGCTCCGATCCCGGGATCCTGCGGGGGACCGCGGCCTACATGGCGCCTGAGCAGTTTGCCGGAGTGGAGGCGGACGAGCGCACCGACTCGTACGGGGCGGGAATGGTGCTCTACGAAGCTTTGAAAGGTGTCCGTTGGGACAAGCGATCCCCCAAAGCCGGTGACTGGACGAAGGTGCCGTTCCTAGCCGCGTGGGTACTGCAGTGCGCTCTAGCGCTCGAACCTGAGGGCCGTTGGCGGAGTGCCACGGCTTTTCGGCGCGCGCTGAAGCGCACGGGCATATGGCCATACCAGTTCCGAACGCTTCTGCTAACGATGGCCGGGCTGATTGTAGGTGCAGCCGGGGCGGCCGGGCTCATACGTCAAAGGTTAGAGAGCCAATGGCCGTTTCGTCGGTCGGCGTCGGTCGAGTTGTATGTCCTGCCGTTCGACACGGTTGGCGCGCGTGGTGGCGCCGGCCTCGCAGGCCTCGCGGATTCGCTGGTCCTCAAGCTGATCGGCTATCCCGACTTTTTGGTCTATGGTCCAGGCTCACGAACGTGGTTGCGCCCGAACGCCGCTCTCGTACTGCGCTCCGTCGTGCGCAGGGCGGGCGATTCGCTACGCGTGGAAATGGAGATTCGGGCAGGCCGGAATGGACAGCCCAGCGTGATTACGATCGCGGCTGACCCTCGTCATCCCGATCGGCTCGTTGATAGTCTTGCGTTCGGCGTCGTCCGGGCGATCTGGAATCGCGAAAACCCGTTGGACCCCTCGCTGCCGGTTCGAGCGCTACCTCGTTCGAGCGCCGGCGTGTTGGCCTGGCTCGCCGCGGAACGGCTGTTCGTGGAAGCACGGTGGGGGCAGGCCGACTCGGCCTACCGGGCGGCGGAGGAGATCGATTCGACGTGTCGCCTGTGCTATTGGCGCCACCGCGAGGTCCAGCAGTGGCTCGGTCGGGACCCGGATCCGGCGCTGATAGCGCATTACCTCCCCTACCTGGATTCGTTCCCACCCCGCTATCAAAGCCTGTTCCGGGCGCTAGGCCTGCCCCTCGGACCGCGCCTGGACGCGCTCCGGCGGATCACGAGGCAATGGGACGACTTCTTCCCGGCTTGGTTCCAGCTGGCCGACGAACTCTATCATCGCGGGCCGCTCGTGGGTCGCGCTCGTTCCGAGGCCATCGAGGCGTTCCAGATGACCGCGCGCTTGCGGCCGGCTTTCGGGCCGTCCTTGGAGCACCTGACGTGGGCCCTGAGCGCCGAAGGCGACTCCTCCGCTGCGTGGGCGCAATGGATGCGACTAGCCGCGCTCGGGACCCCAAACGATGCTTTCACAGTCGCGCTCCGCGCATTGTTGCGCGCCGGCTATGCGTTCCGGTTCCAGGATTCGACGGCAGCGCGCACGGTGCTAGATAGCGCGCTTGATGCCGAGGGCGTGCAGCATTTCGCTCAATTGGCCGCCGGGCCGCGCTACCTGGCGACGTTCGACGCGCCGCGCGGTGCGGTCGTGATGGGTGAACTGTTCGCACGTTCTCCAGACCGTGTCCTGCAGCGCTCCGGGCTCGTGGCCGCCGCCTTTGGCCTGGTATCGCTCGGGCAGCTGACACGGGCACGCGCCGAGCTTCGCCGGCTGCTGGATCGCTTTGACGAGCAGGAGCTCGGTCTGACCGGACCCGAGCTTGAAGCAACGCTCCTACTCTTCGGACCTGACGCGCCTTCGGCCTCGAGCGAGTGGCTGCGTGCCAGCGCGGCGCTGGTCGGGGCTGCTGAGTCTCGCACGATCCCGGCGGCGACGCGCCGCCGGGCGGCCTGGTTGCTCATGTTGGTGGCCCGCCAGCTCGGTGCGCCGGATACCGGGCATTATCGAACGCTGCTCGCAGGAGAGCCCCTCCCTCGCCCGATCACGCGGCTCCTGGCGGCAGATTGGCTCGCGCGTCAGGGACGCTTCGACGAAGCGCTGACGACCTCCGATACACTCACGCAGCTGGAAGCGCCGGCCCTCTCGGGCTCGGCTTCCGTCGATCCGTTCTTCCGGACCGTGCTGCACATGCTGCGCGCGGACTGGGCGACGGCCGTGGGCCGTTCGCACGACGCCGCGCGAGAGCTGCTTTGGTATCAGAACAACGATGTATCCGGCTACCTCACGCGAGACCCTCAAGTCGGCGATGTAGACTGGGCGTTCGGGACGATCGCCCGGTGGCGGCGTGCACCGCTCCTTGAGAAAGTGGATCGGCGCGAGGAGGCGTGTCACGCGTATCGGGACGTCGCGCGGCTGTGGTCGCAGGGCGACCCCGCCTACCGCGCGCACGCGGACAGCGCGACCCGCAGGCTCGCGGCGCTCGGCTGCGGCTCGGGCGCGTGATCGTCGTCCGCGCGCTCGGGCCGGCGGAGGTGCGTGTCGACGGCGCGGGCGCGCCGGCCGAACTCCTATGGAAGAAGAACCTCGCCTTGCTCGTCTACCTCGCGCGCTCCCCGAAACGCCTCCGGACCCGCGAGCATCTCGTCGGGTTGTTGTGGGCCGAAAAGCCCGAAAAAGACGCGCGTCACTCGCTCAACGAGGCAGTCCGCGTGCTGCGTCAGTCTACCGGCGATGGCCTCGAGTCCGACGCCGCCCAGGTTCGCGTGACGCCGGGCGCCGTCGAGCTCGACACCGACACCCTGGAGCTGTTGACGGCCGCGGGAGACTACTCGGGTGCGGCGGGACTCGTGCAGGGAGAGTTCCTCGAGGGGTTCAGCGTCCCGGGCGCCTCGGAGTTCGACAATTGGCTGGTGGCGGAGCGGGACCACTGGCGCCGGCGCTCGGTGGAGGTGCTGGCGCACCGGGCCGACCAGCTGCTCGCCGTCGGGGATCTCGCGGCGGCCAACGACACCCTGCGACGTGCGCGCGACCTCGATTGGCGGCCGGAGGTCGTAGTGCGACCGGCCATGCGGGGGCTCGCGCTGGCGGGTGACAGGGCAGGGGCGCTCGCCCTGTTCGAGGGGTTTGCAGCACGCCTGAAGCGAGAGCTCGGTGTGGAGCCGGACGCGGACACCCGCGTGCTCGCCGAGCGCATTCGGCGGGAGCGGACCTGGCGCGTCTCGGCGACTCCCACTGCCGGATCGCCCGGGCCGGGATCGCGCCGCGGGCCGTTGGTGGGACGCGGCCGGGAGCTCGAGCGTCTGGTGGATGCGTGGACGCGATGCCGGAGCACGTCGCGGGCAACCATCGCCGTGATCGAGGGAGACGGCGGCACCGGGAAGACTCGGCTCGCGGAGGAGCTAACGGCGCGAGCCCGCCTCGACGGGGCCGTGGTCACCGCGGTGCGCGCGGTGGAAGCCGATCGGACGGACGCGTGGAGCGGGACGTTCGGGATCGCGCGGGGGGGCTTGCTCGAGGCACCGGGAGTCGCGGCGGCGGCGCCGCTCGCGCTGGCGCAGCTACGGGGCGCGACATCACCCGAAGCGCCCGGGCGGGCCCTCTCCGAGGTGCTGCACGCCGTGGCGGACGAGCAGCCGGTTATCGTGTTCGTGGATGACGCACACTGGCTCGACCGGGAGTCCCTGCTCGCGCTCGCGGCAGCGGCGCGCGACTTGACGGGTTCACCCGTGCTGTACCTAATCGCGGCGGCGCTGCATCCCGCGCGCCCCGAGCTGGACGAGCTGCGAGCACGGGCGGGCCGGGAGGTCGCCGGGACCGCCGTGAAACTCGGACCGCTCGGAGGCGGCGACGTGCGCGAGCTCGCGCGTCGTGCGCTTCCCTCGTACGGGCCGGAGCAGCTGGATCGCGTCACGCGGCGCGTGCTGTCCGACTCCGCGGGTATCCCCCTGCTCGCCGCCGCATTGCTGGACGCGGTCGCGGCGGGCCTGGATCTCAGCGAGGGCCCGACCGCCTGGCCCGAGCCGTCCCGCACGCTGGACCAAACGTTGCCGGGCGAGCTTCCGGACAACGTCGTGGCGGCCATCCGGATCAACTTCCGACGGTTGTCGGGCGACGCGCAGGCGGTGCTGCTGGCCGCGGCCGTGGTGGGCGACCGCACCGGGCGGGAGCTCCTGGGGCGCGCGTCCGGCGTCGCCGGGGATCCGCTGGCAGGCGCGCTGGACGAGTTGGAGTGGCAGGGTTGGCTGGCGGCCGAGCGCCGGGGCTACGCGTTTGTCGCGCGGATCGTGCGGGCGGTGATCGATCGCGACATGATCAAGCCGGGCCAGCGGCAGCGGATGCTCGAGCTGGCCGGCCGGTCCGCTTGATCTGTCCTTGACCGAAGTGGGGAACGTTTCCCGGGTGCTAGCGAGGAGGACTGTATGAAACGGTATACGCCGTTGATGTTGCTGGTGGCTGTCGCCTGCGATGCGCCCGGCCGGATCGGGGCGCCAGTCGTGCCCTCCGCCGATCTGAGCGGGCGGCCCGCCGTCATCGTGCACGCGGGCGGGTCGATCCAGGCGGCGGTGGACGCCGCGGTGCCGGGCACCGTCATCCAGATCGAGCCGGGAACCTACGCCGAGGCGATTCACGTGTCGGTCCCCGGCCTCGCGCTCGTCGGGCAACGGCGCGAGGACGGCCGCGGCGTCGTGATCGAGAATCCAGGTGGAGAGGATAACGGCATCCGCGTGGATCCGGGTAGCGATCGCTTC
>DATNOH010000281.1:0-6181 GCA_035601435.1 Gemmatimonadales bacterium
CGGGCTCGAGCTGGCGCCCACGCTGGGCGACGAGATCCACGACCCCGCGCGCACCCTGCGCCGCGGCATCGCGGTCTCGGGGCTCGCGATCGTCGGGATGTACGTCTTCGGCACCGCAGCGATGCTCGTCGCGCTGCCGCACCAGACCGTGAGCATCACGAACGGGATGCCGCAGGCGACGGCCGTCCTGGTCGAGCGGCTGGGCGCGGGCTGGCTGGCGCCGGTGGCGGGCATCGTCGCCGTGCTGCTGGTGGTGGGGAACCTGGGGGGTGTCGGTGCGTGGCTCGCCGGGTCCGCGCGCCTGCCCTACGTCGCGGGCGTGGATGGTGCGTTGCCGGCGGCGTTCGGGCGGATCCATCCGCGGTGGCAGACCCCGTATGTGGGATTGCTGGTCCAGGGCGTGATCGCGACGGTCTTCGTGGTCGCGAGTCTCGTCGGGACGACGGTGAAGAACGCCTATCTGGTCCTCACGCAGACCACCCTGATCCTGTTTTTCATCCCCTATGTGTATCTGTTTCTGGCGTACCTGCGGCTGCGGCGCCAGCGCACCGTTCCGACGGCTCTGGCGGGGCTGGTCGGGTCCGCCGCCGTGCTCTTCTCAATCGTGCTCGGCTTCGTCCCGCCGGCCGATGAAGCGCGGCCGTGGCTGTACGAAGCGAAGGTCGTCGGCGGTGTGATCGGTTTCATGCTAGTGGGGGTACTATTGGCGGGCCGGCGTGTGAGACATGACACAGTCCCCCCGGCGTCGCCGGCGTAAGCTAAAGCCGTAACCGCCCGTTCCGCTCACGATTCGAGGGTTCCTGTGACGCCCCGTTCGCTGGCCTTGGTGGTCGTGGTCTCCACGCTGGCCGTCCCCGCAGTGACCAGTGCCCAGCAGGCATCTCCGCCTCGCATACGGCGCGAGATTCCGGGATTCGACTTCCGCAAGGACGGTGTGTGGCGCCGCCAGGCGCGGGCGGTGCGCGCTCAGCGGGCGCGGCTCCTGTCGCGCCGGAACTTCGGCGCCCTGAACGCCCCGATGGCTGGCGCCGCTGCGCCCGTCGGGTCCGCCCCCGCAGTATCGGGGGTGCTGCGGGTCCCGGCGATTCTTTTCAAGTTCAAGGACACGCCCGCGTCGCAGCTGCGCACCACTGCTCAGTACAACGAGGTGCTGTTTGGGGCCACCCCAATCGGTGCAGCCGCGGGGCGTCCGTACACGTACCGCACCTTCTACGAGCAGATGTCGAACGGCCTACTGAGCGTGCAGGGTCAAGCGTACGGATACGCCGCGCTCGACTCGAACGAGGTGACGTACACCGGCGTCGCGGGCACGTGCAGCGGCAACCCGTACGGCAACACGAACTGCAATGGGCTGTTCAGCCCGGCCGCCCAGAACCGGATGCAAGCGGGGTTGCGAGAAGCCCTGCGCAAGCTCGATAACCAGGTCGACTGGACGCAATACGATTCCGACGGCGACGGCTACGTCGATCTCGTGACCTTCATTCATCCACCGCTCGACGGGGCCTGCGGCGGCTCGACAAACAACCACCTCTGGTCGCACCGCTTCTTCCTCACGGGTCTCCCTTACGTCACGCATTCCATGAATGCGCAAGGCGTTCCCATCAAAGTGGCGGACTACATCCTCGAGAGCGGAGTGGGTGGACTGGACGGCTGCGACACTACGCAAATCATGCCGGTCGGGACGGTGGCGCACGAGACGGGTCATGGATTCTCGCTGCCGGATCTGTACGACACCGACAACATGAGTGAAGGCGTCGGCGAGTGGAGCCTGATGGGCAGCGGCAACTACACCTCGCCGTTCAGCCCGTCGCGCATGGACGCGTGGTCGTTGAGCCAGCTGGGGTGGGTGACGGTGGTGCCGCTGTCCACCAACGGCACGTTCAGCTTCGGGGCGGCTCCGACGTCCGACACGGCCTTCTTCCTGCCGGTCGGGGGCGCGAATCCGCGCGGCGAGTACTTCCTGCTCGAGAACCGCCAGCCGCTACAGTCCGACAGCGCGATGATTCGCTATCACTGTGTTCAAGTGAGTGGAGCGGCGATGCCGCCATGCGGTGGCGGCCTGCTCATCTACCACGTCGATTCCCAGCAGATCGCGCAGCACGGCTTCGACCAGGATAATCGCGTGAACACAGCACCGATTCACGGCCTCGAAGTCGTGCAGGCGGATGCCCTGGGCAACCTCGATGCAAATCCGAACAGCGCCTGCTCCGGCGCCGGACCGACCTGCTCCGATCGGGGCGACGCGGGCGACCCATACCCGGGAACCACGGGCAACGTGGCGTTCACGCCGACCAGCTCCCCGGCCGCCGTACGGAACGCGGATGGTTTGGCCGCGGGCATCGTGCTCGATCAGATCACGCAGCTCGCGCCGAATGGGACGATGCAGTTCCGTCTGACCTACCCCGTATGGGTGGTACGCGCGACGGACTCGGCGGCCGTGATCCAATTCGATGCTGTGATGTATCACGAGTTCCGCGATATCCTCACGCCGGGCACCATGCACAACGTGGGCGTGGCAGATACGCAGTTCACCGCGGGCGGTCGCACGCGTCAGATTTTTGTGTCCTGGTCCGGCGGGCAAGCGCGTACCTTCAATTACACGGTCAGCGCATCGCCGGAGACCCTCACCGTCACGCTGGCGCGGTCGCACCAGGTGCACTACAGCACCACGAGCGGCGGTACCATCGCGGGCTCGGTGCCGAGCGACACGTTCGTGAGCGAAGGCACGGGCGTGACCCTCACCGCTACCGACACCAGCGCCGTGCGGTCATTCCAAGGCTGGGCGGGCGATACCGTCACGAAAAACCTGAGCATCACGCTTCCGATGGGTCGGCCGTACTCGGTGCGCGCGGTGTTCCTCGAGACCTTCAGCACCGCCCAGGTGGTGGCCCAACTGCTCACCGGATCGAGCACGCTCACCGTCGCGCAGCTCGGAGATCTCGATCAGCTGGGCAACAACAACGGCGGATTCGATCTGGGGGATTTTCTCGCCTGGGTGCAGGCGACGGGCGCGCCGCTCACGGCCGAGCAGCGAGCGCTCGTGAGCGCGGCCAAGCGGAGAGGAGCATCTCGATGACGCGCATCAGAGGATGGCTGGTGGTCGCGCTGGCCCTCGGCGGCGCCGCCGGCAGCTGTAGCGACGGCACGGGACCCGTGGCGGGCGTGCTCACCGTCTCGCTGGCGACTCCCAACCCCGGCACGGACGGCGCGATTCTGTTCCAGGTATCGGGGCCGCAGGCGCTCACCAGCGTCGCGGCCGGGCCCGGGCTCCGGGTGTTCGCCCCGCGGCTGTCCTTGTCGACGCGCCTTGCTGTCACCGGAACGCTGACCAACGGCGCCCTCGTCACGATCGGCGTCGCGGATACGCGGAGCGCGGGCCAGTACATCGCGACGGTTCAAGGTGTGGCAGCGCCGGATTTCCAGCTGCGCTCGCTCACCGGCTACTCCCTCACGGTCTCCCCGTAGCTTCGCACTCTCCCGGCTGCAGCACGAAGGCCGCCGTGCCGTCGGGGAGCCGGAGCGCGAGTACGGCGTCGCGCCCCGCGCGGGTCGCCCAGGTCGCGAAGTCTCGGGCCGCGGGATGCGCTTGGGGACGGCGCACCAGGTACAGCGTGTACGGGTTCGTGAGCGCGCTGTCGGCGGCGAACAGGACGCGCGACGCCAGCCCCTGGAGCTTCGCGTACGTGGGGAGGTCGGCCAGGGCGTACGCCCGGCGCTCGTCGGCCAGATGGAGCGTCGCCGCCTGATCGGCACCCGACTCGAGGTACCAGCGCGGCGCGGGCGTCACCCCCGCGGCGTGCCACAGCGCGAGCTCCTTCACGTGCGTGCCGGACGAATCGCCGCGGGAGACAAACGGCCCGCCAAGAGCGGCGATGCGGCGGAACGCTTCCGCCGCCGTAGCGGCAGTTGCTACCCGCGCGGGATCGGCCGCCGGTCCCACCAGGGCGAACCGGCTGGCGGCGAGCGGACAGCGCAGCAGCGCATGCCCGGGCGCGACCAGCAGCCGTTGCTCGAGGGCCGGCGCGTGGGTGATTACGACATCCAGGTCGCCGCTGGCGGCGGCGCGCAGGATCTGCCCCGAGGGAGCGACCACGGTCGTGAAGGGAGGGGGACCGGTCCAGAGCGACTCGAGCACGGCGAGCGCTCCGGACTGCTGCACGGTGTAGGTGGTGCCCAGGCGGAGTGGCGCGGGGCCGGAGCGGCAAGCGGCGACGAGGCACATCACGAGCGGTACGGTGTGGCGCAGGCGCATCACCAACAGTAGCGGCGGTCTCCGTGCCGCCGCAAATCCTTCCACCAGTGCCGCCAAAACGCTCTAGTGGACACCACTCCCGCGTAGCATCATTTCCCGATGTCCTCGGCTCGCGCCTATGAGCTCTGTCGCAGCGCCGTGCTTGCGTTCGGGCTGGTGCTCGCGGCTGCGTTGACGCTCCAGGGGCAGGACTCGAAGAAGCGGGAGCCGAAGCGACCGAAGCTCGATGCCGGCCGGGACACCAACAGCGCCGGCGCCTATCACCAGCACGGGATGCTGCAGCTCGCGAAGCGTCCGCAGCTGGCCGCCGACGCGTTCTATTGGGCGGCGCGTCTCGACCCGTCCATTGCGGAGCCGTGGTACGGCCGTTGGTGCGCGCTGCTGCTCGCGATGCAGCGCCGGGACATGTTCGCGCTGATGAACGACGATTCCCGCTATTCGAAGGAAGTCACGAGCATCGACTCACTGCGGTACGAAGCGCTGCTGCGCGAGCCGCTGATCTACACGAATCTCGACGCGGTGCTCGTGCGGGACTTCTTCTCGGCCGTCAGTTTGGCCACGGATGGCGAAGTAAGCGAGATGGACCTCGCCATGGTACCCGATCCGGCGACGAAGGCCTGGCTCGCATATGGCAGCGGCCGGTTCGGCGAGTCCGTCAAGCTATACGCGACCGCGATCAACAGGAAGCCGAAGGCCAAGGGGCTGCACGCCGCGCGGGCGCGGGCGTTCATCCCGCTGCTGCAGTACGACAGCGCGGCGGCCGAGTTCGAAGCGGAGCGCGCGCTGGAGCAGAGCGGTGAGTCGACGCTGGTCCGGTTATACAACAGCAAGGAGATGCTCGAGTACAGCATCGGCCGGGTGCGCGAGACTCAGGGCAACGAGCAGAGCGCGCGGGATGCGTACGGCCGGGCGCTGGTGGAGAACCTCGCCTTCTATCCCGGGCACACGGCGCTCGCGCGCCTGGCGCTAGCCACGGGCGACTCGGCCACCGCGCTGAAGGAATACGATCTGGCGGCGCAGCTCGCGCCCAACCGGGCCGACATCCGATACGTGTACGGCGTGCTCTTGCTGACGCGCCAGCGTTTCGAGGAGGCTGTGGAGCAGTTTCAGCAGGCGGTCGACGCGGACCCGTATTTCGTGAAGCCCTATTTCCCGTTGGCCTACTTGCGCGAAGGGCAGGGGAAGGACTCGCTCGCCATCGCGTACTACACGCAATTCATTGCGCTGGCCCCGGCGGCGTACGCGCGCCAGGTGGAGGACGCCCGCCAGCGGCTGAGCGAGGTGAAGCGCCTCTTTTCCGAGAGTCACTGAGCGGCTCCCCTTTGCTATCTTAGGTAGCCATGTCGGGGCGGTAGCTCAGCTGGGAGAGCACCTGGTTTGCAACCAGGGGGTCGTGGGTTCGAATCCCATCCGCTCCATTCAACTTCCGACTCCATGTCTCCCACCGACTGGTTGCCGTTTCTCACGGAGCTCGCGGATGGCGCCGACGAGCTCGCGCTGCGCTGGTTTCGCGCCGCCGGACTCCGTGTCCAGGAGAAGCCGGACCTGAGCCCCGTCAGCGAAGCGGATCACGCAATCGAGGCGATGGCGCGGAAGCGGGTGCGCAAGGCGCACCCCGAGCTGGGTGTGCTGGGCGAAGAGGAAGGTGAAGCGGCGGGGACGGCCCGCACGCGGCTCATCATTGATCCTATCGATGGCACGCGGAACTTCGTGCGGGGCATTCCGGTGTTCGCGACGCTCCTGGCGATCGAGCACGGGGGCGAGGTCGTGGCCGGGGTCGCGAGTGCGCCGGCCTTGGGAGCTCGCTGGCACGCCGCGCGAGGCGGGGGCGCATTTCGCGATGGCCGGCGCATCGGGGTGTCGCGGATCACGGCGCTCGAGCGCGCCCTGCTGTTCCATGGTAACCTCGGGCCCGGTGAGGCGGGGCCG
>DATNOH010000282.1:0-12176 GCA_035601435.1 Gemmatimonadales bacterium
GGGGGCGGTGGCGGTGGGGGTGGAGGCGGTGGCGGAGGGCGCGGTCGCGGTCGGGGCGGCCGGGGTCGGGGGCGTGGAGGAGAACGGCGCGACTCGAGCGACCGGCAGCGCGAGGGCGACGGACTCGTCGAGAACGTGATCTCTATCAACCGTGTCGCGAAGGTAGTAAAGGGCGGCCGGCGCTTCGGCTTCAATGCGCTCGTTGCGGTAGGCGACGGGCAGGGCCGCGTCGGGATCGCCACCGGCAAGGCGAACGAGGTGAGCGAGGCGGTGCGCAAGGCGGTCGAAGCCGCCCGCCGCCGCCTGGTCGAGATCCCGCTCGCGGGCACGACCATCCCGCATGAAATCATCGGCCATCACGGCGCCGGGCGCGTGCTCCTGAAGCCCGCCGCGTCCGGGACCGGCGTCATTGCCGGCGGCGCGGTGCGCGCGGTGCTCGAGTGCGCCGGCGTGCGCGACATCCTCACCAAGAGCCTCGGCTCCACCAACCCGCACAACATGGTAAGGGCCACACTGGATGGGCTGCAGCACCTCACGACCGCGCGGCGCGTCGCCAAGGAGCGCGGTGTCGAGCTCGAAGCCATCCCGTACCGGGCGCGCCAGGAAGTGGCTCATGGCTAGGCTGCCCCCGACTCGGAAATACCGCAAGCGCAAGCCGGGGCGCGATCGGCCGTTGCCGCCGCCCGGCAAGGGTGAGCTGCGGATCCGGCAGGTTCGTTCCGGAATCGGGCGGCCCGCCTTCGAGCGGCGGACGCTTGAAGCGCTGGGGTTGAAGCACCACCAGGCGGAAGTCGTGAAACAGGATCGCCCGTCCCTCCGGGGTATGCTGTATCAGGTGCGCCACCTGGTCGAGGTGACGCCCGCGAAGGCAAAGGCAGGGGAATAGGCATGGCGAAGCCGAAGGCGAAGACGAGACCGAAGGCGAGAACGAAGGCTAAGGCGAAGCCACGGGCGAAGGCGGCCAGGCCCGAGCTCCCGCACCTCACCCTCTCGACTCTGCGGAGACCGCCCGGATCGCATCGCGCGCGCATCCGCAAGGGGCGCGGCCCGGGCTCGGGGATCGGCAAGACGGCGGGGCGGGGCGGCAAGGGCCAGACCGCGCGCTCGGGCGGGCAGACGCGCCCCGGCTTCGAGGGCGGCCAGATGCCGCTCATCCGCCGCATCCCGAAGCGGGGCTTCACCAACCCGTTCAAGCAGGCGGCACAGGTGGTCAACGTCCGTCACCTGGGCCAGCTCGCCGAGGGGGCCGAGGTGACACCGGAGACGCTGTTCGGTGCCGGGCTGGTGCGCCGACCGGACCGCCCCATCAAGCTGCTCGGCATGGGCGACGTGGAGCGCAAGTTCAGCGTGAAGGGCGTGACGGTGTCGGCCTCGGCCCGCTCGAAGATCGAGCAGGCGGGCGGCACTATCGCGAGCTGAGCCCGTGACCGCCCCGAGACTGCCCAACCTGTTCAAAGTTCCGGAGCTGAAGGAGAAAATCCTCTTCACGCTCCTGTGCCTGGTCGTGTACCGCGTGGGGGCGCACATCGCCACCCCCGGCGTGAACGTCCAGGCCCTCGCCGATTTCCTGCGGAATCAGGGTCAGGGCACGCTGTTCAGCCTGTACGACCTGTTCGCAGGCGGAAGCTTCGGCCGGGCGACGGTGTTCGCGCTCGGCATCATGCCGTACATCTCGGCGAGCATCGTCTTCCAGCTGGCCGCGCCGGTGTTCCCCGTCGTCGAGAAGATGCAGCGCGACGAGGAGGGCCGGAAAAAGCTCACGCAGTGGACGCGCTACCTCACCGTCGTGCTGTGCCTCTTCCAGGCGTACGGGTACGGGCTCTTCACCGAGCAGATCCCGGGCGCCGTGGCAGGTCCGGGATTCTTCTTCCGCCTGACCACGGTGCTCACGCTCACCACCGGCGGCGTGTTCGTCATGTGGCTGGGCGAGCAGATCACGGAGCGCGGCATCGGCAACGGGGCGAGCCTTCTCATCTTCTTCTCGATCGTGGAGCGGATCTGGCCCGAGACGATCCGCACTATAGACGCGCTCCAGGCCGGCAGCCTCACGTTTCCGAAGCTCATCATCGTGCTCGCGGTCATGGTGCTGGTGGTCGCCGGCACGGTGGCGGTCACGGTCGCGGCGCGGCGCATCCCCATTCAGATCCCACGCAAGGTGATGGGGCGAGGGCGGATCCGCGAGGGCCAGAAGACCTTCATCCCGTTGCGGCTCAACACCGCGAACGTGATGCCCATCATCTTCGCCCAGTCACTCATCATCGTGCCCGGGACGATCGCGGCCTTCAGCGGCAATCAGACCTTGAAGCATCTCGCCGAGTACTTCAGCGTCACCTCGCCGGTGTATCTGATCACGAGCGCGCTGCTGATCATTTTCTTCGCGTACTTCTACACGTCGATCATATTCAACCCCGTGGACCTGGCTGAGAACCTGAAGAAGCAGGGCGGCTTCATCCCGGGCGTGAAGCCCGGCGCGCCCACGGCGGATTACATCGACGACGTCCTGTCCCGCATCACGTTCCCGGGCGCGATCTTCCTCACGATCGTAGCCATGCTGCCGATCGTCGTGTCGAACACGTTCAACATGCCGTTCGGTTTCGGCGGCACCGCGCTGCTCATTGTCGTGGGTGTCGCGCTCGACACCGTCACGCAGGTGCAGCAGCACCTGCTGTTGCGGCACTACGACGGGTTCATGAAGGAAGGGCGCGTCAAGTTCCGCGGCCGCCAGCAGCGGTACATGTAGGCGTGCGGTGTTCATCCTCCTCTTAGGCGCGCCGGGCTCGGGGAAGGGCACACAGGGCAAGATCCTCGCGGAGCGGCTCAGGCTGCCGAAGATCACGACGGGGGACATCCTCCGCGCCGCGGTCACTGCCGGCACGCCGCTCGGACGCGAGGCCAGGAAGTTCATGGACGATGGGAAGCTCGTCCCCGATGCCGTCATTCTCTCCCTGATCAAGGAAGAGCTCGCGAAGCCCGAGGCTCAGCGGGGGGCGGTGCTCGACGGCTTCCCCCGCACTGCCGCTCAGGCCGAGCTGGTCGATCGCACCCTCGCGGAGCGCGGCCAGCGCTTGAACTCCATCCTGTTGCTCGATGTACCCGAAGAAGAGCTGGTCCGCCGGCTGCTCGCCCGGGCCGCGCAGGAGAGTCGGTCCGACGACACGGCGGAGGCGGTCAAGACCCGCCTGCAGGTGTACCAGCGCGATACGGCCCCGCTCATCGCTCACTTCGCGCAACGCGGCATTGTGCACCGCGTGCTGGGAACCGGCGCCGTGAACCAGATCGCAACCGAGATCCAGCGCGTCATCGGGCGATGATCACCATCAAGTCGCCGCGCGAGATCGAGACCATGGCCGCCGCCGGCCGCATCGTGGCGGAAACGCTGGCCCTGGTCGCGCGCCAGGTGCGCCCCGGCGTGTCCACCGAGCAGCTCGATCGCGCTGCCGAGGAGTTCATCCGCTCGCACCCCGGCGCTCGCCCGTCTTTCAAGGGACTGTACGACTTCCCCGCCACGCTGTGCACCTCGATCAACCAGGAGGTCGTCCACGGCATCCCGTCGGCCCGCCGCGTGCTCAAGGAAGGGGACCTCTTGAGCGTGGACGTCGGGGTCTGGCTGGACGGCCTGCACGCGGACTCGGCCGCGTCCTTCCCGGTCGGGAAAGTGACGTCGCAGGCGGAGCGGCTGCTCGCGGTCACCCAGGAAGCCCTGGCGGCGGGCGTCGCCCAGGCGCGGGCCGGCAACCACGTGGGCGACATCGGCCATGCGGTGCAGGAGGTGGCGGAAGGCGCGGGCTACTCGGTGGTGCGGGAGCTGGTGGGACACGGGATCGGCTCGGCGTTCCACGAGGACCCGCAGATACCGAATTACGGCAAGCCGAAGCGCGGTCCCCGGCTCATGCCCGGCATGACGCTCGCCATCGAGCCCATGGTGAACGTCGGCGGTGCGGACATCCGCACCCTGGACGACAAATGGACGGTGGTGACCGAGGACGGGTCGCTCTCGGCGCACTTCGAGCATACCGTCGCCATCCTCGAGAACGGCGGCCCACCCCGCGTGCTGACCACTGCGGACTGACGGGTAGGGGCGCGGCATGCTGCGCCCCTACGTTTGGCCGACCTGCCTCACCAGGCCTTCTGCCTCGTCCAGCAGCGATCTGCCCAACCCCGGCTCCGAGAGCGACTGGACGTTCACCCTGACGTTTTCCACCGCCCCGGCGAGCGCCGCGCGGGCCAGCGCCTCGGCCACCAAGGCATCGGAGTGTGCGTTCCGGTTGCCGATCGTTCCGATCTCCTTCGAGAGCGCGACCAGCCGGGCGGCACCGCGTGCCATCGCGAGCGGCGTCTGCGCCGCCCCGACGAGCGCCTCGTCGGCCGCGCGCGTGCGGCGCGGGTCGTCCTTGGGGAGCCGATAGGCCGCGCCGACCTTCCCATAGGCGGCCGCGTCATCGTCCACCAGACGGCGTAGCTGAGAGCGCAGGGCTTCCGCCTCGACCAGGATCTCCGTCGCACGCCCCTGCACGCTGGCATAGGCCTTCCGTCCCACCGTAAGCCGTGCCACCATGGCGACCAGCGCGCCGGCGAGCGCCCCCGCCAGCGCGGCGGCGCTGCCGCCTCCTGGGACCGGCGTCCCTCCCGCCAACTCGTCGAGCCAGCCGTCGAGCGTCGGTCCCTCGGCCGCCCGGATCTTCCGCTCGAGCAGGTGGGCCTCGGGGTCGGGGAGCTTGAGAGAGGCCGCCGCCGCGCCCAGCACGGCGCGCTCCGGGATCAGGCCCACCACCTCGCTCTTCAGGATGGCGACGCCGCGCCGCCGGGCCGCCGATTCGACGGCGGCGAACACAGTCGCAGGGGACGTCACATCGATATCGAGCAGGTTCATCGATACCTGAGCCTTCCCTGTCACCTCGAAACCCGAGGCCTGCACCGCCGGGAGCCCGCCGCTCGAAGTGCGAATGCCCTTTGCAATCTCCTTGGCAATCGTCACGTCTTCCGTATCGAGGTAGATGTTGAACGCAACCAGGAACGGCCGCGCACCGATTGCCGTCGCGCCGGCGGTGGGGTGGATCCGCTTGGGTCCGAAATCGGGATCGGCGGCCCGATCCTTCCCGATGCGGTCCCGTAAGCCTTCGAACTCGCCTTTTCGAATGTCGGGCAGGCGCTCCCGCTCGGGGCGGGTGGCCGCCTTGGCGTAGAGATAGATCGGGATCTGGAGCTCGGCGGCGGCGCGTTCGGCGAGCCGGCGGGCGAGGGCGACGCAGTCGTCCATGGTCGCGTCCCGCACCGGCACGAAGGGCACGACGTCGGTCGCACCCATTCGAGGATGCTCGCCCGTATGCCGCGTGAGATCGATCCGCTCGGCCGCGACCCGCATGGCGGCGAGCGCGGCTTGGACGCTCGCGTCGGGCGGCGCCACGAACGTGAACACGGAGCGGTTGTGGGCCGCGTCCGCTTGGACGTCGAGCAGCCTGACCCCGGGCACGCTCGTGAGCGCGGTGCGGAGTGCCTCAATGATCGTGGCGTTCCGGCCCTCTGAAAAATTGGGCACACACTCAACGAGCGGAGCGGGCATCAAGCGGCCCTCACGAGATCCAACAGCCAGCGGTGCAACACGGGATTGCCGGCGACCACGGAGCCGTGCTGCAATACGTCGGGCGAGCCGTCGAGCGTCGTCACCACACCGCCCGCCTCGCGGACCAGCATCACGCCGGCGGCCACGTCCCACGGGGCGAGAGTAAGCTCCCAGAAGCAATCGAGCCGGCCGGCGGCCACGTCCACGAGATCGAGTGCCGCCGCGCCCGCGCGCCGGATACCGCTGGTGGCTCCCATGACGGCGGCGAATTGATCGAGGTAGCGCCGCAGCAGCGGGAGATTCTTGAACGGGAACCCCGTACCGACCAGGGCCTGCCGCGGCTCGGTAAGGGCCGAGACCTGGAGCCGCCGCTCTCCCTCCCACGCGCCGAGTCCACTGGCGCTCCAATACGCGCGATCGCGTGGCACATCGTGCACCACGCCGACGCTCAGCGCGCCTCCCACCAGCGCCCCGATCGATACGGCGTACTGCGGATACCCGTGCAGGAAGTTGGTCGTGCCGTCGAGCGGATCCACGATCCACACGACCTCGCCCGATCGCACCGCCCCCGGGGACAGCTCTTCTCCCACCACGCGGGACTCCGGCACTGCACGCACGAGTATGTCGGCGATCAGCGCCTCGGCCTGCCGGTCCGCCTCGGTCACGAAATCGTGGCGACCTTTTTCAATCCAGTCGCGACTGCTCGCAGGTGTGGTGCCTCTGAGGAAGCGAGCGGCACGCTCCGCGGCCTCCGCGGCGACATGGACTAAGTCTTTGAGTTCTCGCACCTTGCGGCCCCGACCTCTACCGTCGTAGGTTGTGAGCCCATGGCGCGCGTCTTCTCCGGCATCCAGCCCTCCGGCGAGCTGCACATCGGCAATTACCTCGGCGCCGTTCAGAGTTGGGTCAAGCTGCAGCACCAGCACGACTGCCTGTTCTGCGTCGTGGACCTGCATGCCATCACTCAGCCCTACGATGCGGCGACCCTGGCCCAGCGCACCATCGACATGGCGATCGGCCTGTTCGCCGCCGGCATCGATCCGGCGCGGGCCATCGTCTTCGTGCAGTCGCACGTCCCCGAGCACACGGAGCTTTACTGGGTCCTGAACACCGTCACGCCGCTAGGCGAGCTCGAGCGCCAGACGGCGTTCAAGGACAAGGCGCAGCGCCAGGAGAGCGTGCCGGCGGGGCTCCTGAACTATCCCATCCTCCAGGCGGCCGACGTGCTGCTGTACGAAGCAACACTCGTGCCGGTCGGTGAAGACCAACTCCAGCACCTGGAGCTGATGCGGGAAATCGCGCGCCGCTGGAACACGCGGTTCGCGGACGGGTTCTCGCTCCCCGAGCCACAGGCGCTACTCTCGACCACGAAACGGGTTCTCGGGCTCGACGGCCAGGCTAAGATGTCCAAGAGCCTCGGCAACACGATCGCCATCCTCGATTCGCCCGAGACCATCTGGGAGAAGCTCAAGCCCGCGGCCACCGACCCGGCGCGCGTCACCCGGAAGGACCCGGGTAACCCCGACATCTGCAACATCTTCACCATACACCACGGCTTCTCGCCGCCGGACACGCTCAAGCTGGTGGCGCACAACTGCCGCACCGCGGGATGGGGTTGCCTCGACTGCAAGCGGGTGTTGGCGGACAATATGATAGCCGCGCTCACCCCCATCCGCGAGCGGGCACAGGCGCTGCAAGCCGAGCCGCGCAAGGTGACGGACCTGCTCCGAGCCGGCGCGACCAAAGCGAGCGCCATCGCGCGCCGCACCATGAGCCGGGTACGGCGCCGGATGGGGTTCCTGGAAGGCGCGGAGGGAGGGGGAGCCTGATGCAACACTTCCTGGGACAGATGGTGGATGTGTTCCGACTGGAGCTGTTCCTCCAGCTGTGTCTCGCGACTCTGTTCGGCGGTGCCATCGGCCTCGAGCGCGAGCTGGGCGGTAAGCCGGCCGGTCTCCGGACCAACATCCTCATCTGTATCGGCTCGGTGCTCTACACCAAGCTTTCGTTCACGATGGCCGCCGGAAACGCCGACCCGACGCGCATCGCCGCGCAGATCGTGACCGGTGTGGGGTTCATCGGCGCGGGCACGATCTTGCATGCGCGCGGCGCGGTGGTCGGCCTCACGAGCGCGGCCACGATCTGGGTCGTCGCGGCCATCGGGGTCGCCCTGGGCGCGACGTTCTACTCGGAAGCGGCCATTACGACGCTGCTCGTCCTGGTCGTGCTGCGGGGACTCGGGAGCGTCGAGCGCCTGGTGGCGCGGCAATCCACGCGGAGCACGTTGTCGGTGCATGCGCACCCCGGCCCCACCACGCTGGACGAGCTGGAAGCGATCGTCCGCCGGACCGGGCTCGAGATCGAGCGGCAGGCGAGCCGTCGCGAAAACGTGGACCTCGTGATCGACTTCACGCTGCGCGGGCCCAAGCGGCTGCACGACGAGGTGATGATCGCGCTGCTCCATCAGCCCGGCGTGCGGACCGTGTCCACGGGCGAGTGACGCCCCGCCGGCGGCTTGTCGTCGATCTCGCGTCGCCCCTCGCCGCCTGGCGAATTCCTCCCGAGGCCGTGCGCGCGATTCGGGAGGCCGTGGGGCCCGGCTGGGAGGTCGTCATCGTCGAGGCGCCCGCCGCCTCGGACGGCGACGGAGGCTCGGGAACCCCGGAGGCCGTGGCAGCCGCCCGCGGCGCCGAGATCTACGTCGGCTATGGCATCCCGCCGGGAGTAGTGGCGGCCGGGCAGGGGACGCTCAAGTGGGCGCACTCCGGCACGGCCGGCGTGGGAGCGAGCCTGCCGCATCTCGCCGGCAGCGGCGTCGTGCTCACCAACTCGGCGGCGGTGCACGCCGAGCCGATCGCCGACTGGACCATCGCCGCCATCGCGTATTTCGCCCGCGCGCTGGATCGGATGCGGGAGTTCCAGGCCGCGGCGCAATGGGCCAGGCCGGCGTTCGCCGATCTCGAGGTTCCCGTCCGCGAGCTCGGCGAGTTGCGGCTCGGCGTGCTCGGTCTCGGCGGCATCGGTGGCGCCATCGCGCGGCGTGGGGTGTCCCTCGGGATGAGCGTGGCGGGTGTGCGGCGGCGGCCGGCGCGAGGCGGGCCGGCGGGCGTCCGCTGGGTGGGTGGCCTCCGCGATCTGTCACGGCTCGCCGCCGAGAGCGACTGCCTCGTGATTGCCGCGCCCCACACCGCGGAGACGCGTGGGGCCGTGAGCCGGGCGGTGCTCGAGCGGCTGCCGCCCGAGGCCATCGTCGTCAACGTCTCGCGCGGCACGCTCCTGGACGAAACGGCGCTGCTTGACCTGCTCGACGCGTCCCGGCTGCGAGGCGCCGCGCTCGACGTGTTCGCCGTTGAGCCGCTGCCGGTGGGCCACTCCTTCTGGCGCCACCCGCGCGTGCTGGTGAGTCCGCATGTCGCCGCCGTGACGACACGCTTCTGGGAGCGCGAGACGGGGCTGATCGTGGAGAACATCCGGCGCTATCTTGCAGGGTCCCCACTCGCCAACACGGTCGACCCGGAGGCCGGATACTAGTGGAAGAAAAGGCCAAGAGCGCCCGCGCGAGCACCACCGGCAGCCAGCCGCGGGGCATCGAGCAGATCATCAAGGCGGCGATCGACCGGGGCGCGTCGGACCTCCATGTCAAAGCCGGGGACGTGTTCCGCGCCCGGATCGACGGAAAGCTGGTGGCCCTCACCAAGCACCGCCTGACGCCGGAGCAGACCAAGGCGATCGCGCAACACCTGATTCCCAGCGACGAGGATCGTGCCCGGATCGACCGGCTGCGCGATTACGACTGCTCCTGGGGCATGCCCGGCGTGGGGCGGTTCCGCGTCAACATCCTGCGGCAGCGCTCCTCGTTCATGATCGTGATGCGGGTGATCCCGTTCGACGTGCCGACGTTCGACACCCTCAAACTGCCGCCCATCCTCGCGAGCATTGCCTCGGCCGAGCGGGGGATGATTCTGGTGACGGGGGTGACGGGCTCGGGGAAGAGCTCGACCATGGCGGCCATGGTGAACCACATCAACCAGACCCAGAACAAGCACATCGTCACGCTCGAGAATCCGATCGAGTTCCTGCACCGCGACATCAATTGCTCGGTCACGCAGCGCGAGATCGGCGTCGATACGGACGACTTCCGCGCCGGGCTGCGCGCGGCGATGCGCCAGGATCCGGACGTCGTGCTGATCGGGGAGATGCGCGATGCGGAGGCGATCGACACCGCGCTGAAGGCCGCCGAAACGGGCCATCTCGTGATCTCGACCCTGCACACCCCCGACGCCGTGACCACGGTCAGCCGCGTCGTCTCGATGTTCCCGCCCGAAGAGCAAGAGGGCGCCCGGCTGCGATTGTGCGAGGCCCTTCAGTCCGTCGTGTCGCAGCGCCTGCTGCCGCGCGCCGACGGCCACGGGCGCGTGGCGGCCGTGGAGATCCTGATCTGCACCGGCGAGGCGCGCCAGCTGATCAAAGACGATGGCCGAACCGGCGATCTGCCCGAGTACATTCGCGAGGCGCGGGACGAATACGGCATGCAGACGTTCGACCAACACCTCATGGACCTGGTCGCCGACGAGGTAGTGACGTACGAGACCGCCCTCGCCGCCAGCAACAATCCAGCCGACTTCGAGAAGCAGATGCGCTCCGTGCGCCGCCGCCCGCGCACGGCTACGCCCGCGGAGGCGACCCCCGGCCAGTGACGGAGCGGCCGCTCGGGGGCGTGCTCGTCCCCATCACCACACCGTTCGACAGCGCGACGGGAGAGGTCGCCCCCGTCCACCTGCGCCACAACGTGACCCGGTTGATCGCCGCGGGCCTCGACGGCGTCGTCGTGGCGGGCTCGACGGGAGAGTCGGCCCTGCTCGAGCCGGACGAGCAGCGCCGCATGGTCGGGTGGGTGCGCGAGGTGTTGCCCGACAAGCGCTGGCTCATTGCGGGGACCGGCGGGGAATCCACCCGGCAAGCGGTGGCGCTGACCCGGGCGGCCGCGGCGGAGGGGGCGGACGCCGTGCTGGTGCGGCCTCCGGCGTATTTTTCCGCCGCCGTGTCTCCCGCAAGTCTCGCCGACTACTTTCGGGCGGTGGCCGACGCCAGCCCGGTGCCCGTCCTCGTCTACAACATCCCCAAGTACACGCACCTCCAGCTCGCCGCCGGCCTGCTGCGACAGCTCGCGGCGCACAGCAACATCGTCGGCGCCAAAGACTCGTCGGGCGACGCAAAGAACCTCGCGGCATACCGCGACGCGGCCCCGGAGTGGTCGGTCTTCGTCGGTTCGGGCTCGCTGCTGTACGCCGCCCTGGAGCTGGGGTGCGACGGGGGCATCCTTGCCGTGGCGTGTTTCGCCGCGGCGCTCAGCGCGCAGCTGCTCGCCGCGTTCCGCGCCGGCGACCGCGAGGGCGCGGGGAAGCTCCAGGAACGTCTCGCACCGCTCGACCGAGAAATCGTTGGGAAGCTCGGGCCCGCCGGCGTGAAGGCCGCCATGGACGCCGTAGGGGGAGGGCTGTACGGCGGGCCGGTGCGCCCGCCACTCGCGCCCGTCGCGGCCTCGGACCGGGAGCGAGTGGCGAAGCTCGTCGCTGCGTGACGGATTACCGCGCGCTGCTCTCCGCCATCGCGATTCCGCGGCTGAGCGGCACGGCCGCCAATCTGCAGATCCGGGAAGTGCTGAAACGCGAGCTTGCGGCGCGGGGCTTCATCGTCATGGAGCACCGCTTCACGGGGCGAACGCTGCTCCACCACTGGGGGCGAGCGACGCTCGAGGGCGTCAACCTCATTGGTGTCCGCCCTCGGGCTCGCGTCTCGGTGTGGCTCGCCGCGCATTTCGACTCGAAGGGCCAGCCCCTCTCCATGGCGACGCGTCTCGGCGCCGCAGCCCTCGTGTCGCTCGGCGCGCTCGAGCTAATCACGCTCGTGGCGCGTGAGTTGCTCAGTTCGCTCCACCCAGGCCTGCTCGACCTCCTTGCCGGCGCCGCGGGCGTCGCCGGCATCCTGTTGCTCGCGGCGAACCGTGTGACCAACCGCTCGGCGGGCGCAGTCGACAACGCGGCGGGAGTGGTGGCCGTCCTCGCCACGCTGGACGCCCTGCCGCCCGACGCGGGCGTGGGGGTGCTCTTCCCCGACGCCGAGGAGTACGGCATGCTCGGCGCGCGGGCCCTTGCGCACGAGCGGGCCAACCTGCTCCGCGACACGTGCATCGTTAACTTCGATGGTATCGACGACCGCGGTTTCACGATCGCGTTGGCGCACCGCTCCGGGCCCACCGTCGAGCGGGTGGTGGCAACACTCGGCGCCCGGCGGGCGCGCTGGCTGCCTGTGCTGGTAGACGGGCTCCTGCTGGCCGGCGCAGCTCGCGAGGCGGTCACAATCATGCGCGGCGACTGGGGCACAGCCAGGGTCGTCCATACACCGCGCGACTCGGTTCAGCGTTTGACGCTGGACGGCGTGCGAACGGTGGCGCAGGGAGTTGCCCGAGCGCTCGCCCAGGTCTAGCTTTCCTCGGAGGATAGTCCAACGCCCCGCTTCCGGGGCGTTTTTTGCTGGGGAGCCATGTTCGGACCGAAGACCCACTGCGTTGTGGTCGTCGGCGCCCAATGGGGCGACGAGGGCAAAGGGAAGGTCG
>DATNOH010000283.1:0-2233 GCA_035601435.1 Gemmatimonadales bacterium
TTCCCCGACTCCAGGTCGAGCACGTAGAGGTGCCGACGCTGTTTGCCGAGATAACCGGACTCATCCTGTTTGAACTGGAAGCGGTCGATCACGATCGGAGGCGGCGTCTTGGGCTTGGCCGTGTCCGCGTCCGCCACGACCAGCGCGATCCGCTTCGCGTCGGGCGCCCACACGTAGTCGTCTACGTCGCTCGGCAAAGTGGTGACTTTGCGCCCCTCGCCGCCCTGGCGGTCGAGCAGCCAGATCTGGGTGTGCTCGTCGTCGCGGCTCGAGAGGAACGCGAGCCAGCGCCCGTCCGGGCTCCAGCGCGGGGCGTCTTCGCCCGGCTTCGACGTGGTGAGTCGGACGTTGCGCGTGCCGTCCCAGCTCGCCATCCACACCGCGCTCTTGTTCCGATCCTCGGCCGTGTCCGCGGTCGAGACGGTGTAGGCCACCCAGGCGCCATCCGGTGAGATCTGCGGCTCGCGCACGTCCCGCACGCGAACCACGTCGTCCAGCGAGAACGGCCGGGGCGGCGTGGAGTGGGCGACGGCCGTGGGAGCTTGCGCGCCGAGTGCCGGCACGAGCGCGAGCGCTGCGAGGGTCGGGATGAGCGTTTCGTGCATGCGGGAGGCTAACCCAGGTCTTGCACTTCGTGCCAGAGTGAATATTTTTCCGAAACGATGAATATTCATGCACGGGTGCCGGTAGGCGTGCTCGGGGCGTCCGGCTACGTGGGACAGGAGCTGCTGCGGCTACTCGCCGGCCATCCGCGGGCCGCGGTCGCGTTCGCGACGGCCGAGTCGGCCGCGGGCGAGCGACGCGACGGCGTCGAGCTCGTCCGCATCGCGGACGCCCCCCTGGGGCGGGCCGAGGTCGTGCTTTCGGCCCTGCCGCACGGCGTGTCGGCGCGCTACGTCCAGGAGGCCAGGGGCCTCGGCAAGCGCGCCGTGGACCTGTCGGCGGACTTCCGTCTGTCCCCCGACGCGGTGTACGGGCTGACCGAGGTCACCCGTCCGCATGTCGCGGCGGCGGACCTCGTGGCGAATCCCGGCTGCTATCCCACCGCGGCACTGCTCGCCCTGCTCCCGCTCGCTCGAGGCGGCCTGATCGACGAGTCCCGGGAGGTGGTGATCGACGCCGCCTCCGGGGTCACTGGCGCCGGCCGGGCGCTCCAGCGGGACCTCCTGTTCGGTGAGGTGGCCGAGGACTTCCGCGCTTATGCGGCGGGAAACGAGCACCGCCACCTCCCGGAGCTCAAGGCGACCCTCGCGCGCGAGAGCGGATTCACGGGCGACCTGGTCTTTACGCCCCACTTGCTTCCCATCAAGCGGGGCATCCTCGAGACCATTCACGTCCCGCTCACGCGGGTGATCGATCGGGCGACGGCGGAAGGGATCTACGAAACGGTGTATGCCAACGAGCCGTGCGTCGCGGTGCTGCACGGCGCGCTGCCCTCGCTCAAAGATGTCGTGTACCGCAATCGCGTGGCCATCGGCGTCGCGCCCGTGGCGAACGTCCGGCGGCCGCGCCTGACGGTGATCGCGGCGATCGACAACCTCGTGAAGGGCGCCGCGGGCCAGGCGATTCAGAACATGAACGTCATGCTGGGTCTCCCGGAGACGGCGGGGCTCACGTGCTGAGCACTCGGGTCGTCAAGCTGGGGGGCAATGAGCTCGAACGCCCCGCGTGGCTCGCGGCGTGCGCTCGGGCGCTCGTGCGGCTCGACCCCGTCGTGGTGGTCCACGGCGGTGGGCGGGCCGTCAGCGCGCTGTCGCGCCGGCTCGGGCTGCCGGTGGAGCGGCGCGACGGCCGGCGGGTCACGACCCCGGAAGTAGCGGAAGTGGTCGAGCTGGTCATGGGGGGTCCCGTGAACCGGCAGGTGGTCGCGGCGCTGCGCGCCGCGGGACTCGATGCGGTCGGGCTGTCGGGCGTGGACGGCGGGTTGCTCACCGCCCAGCCCGCCCCCGGCGAGTTGGGGCACGTCGGCGAGATCGCCGAGGTGCGCGTGGCCTTGCTCGAGAGCTTCCTGCTCGCGGGGCTCACACCGGTTATCGCCCCGATGGCTCCGAACGCTTCCGGCGCGGACGGGCCACCCCTCAATGTGAACGCGGACGACGCGGCGGCGGCGGTGGCCGGTGCGCTCCGGGCTGCCGAGCTGCTGTTGGTCTCGGACGTGCCGGGCGTGGAGGTGGACGGGGCGATCCGGCCGGCGCTCGAGGCGGGCGACGTCGAGACACTCATCGAGCTGGGT
>DATNOH010000284.1:0-2086 GCA_035601435.1 Gemmatimonadales bacterium
GATGTCGCTGATCATCGTCCGCATGAAGATGGCGTCGTCGCAGACGAGGACAGTGTGGCTCACACATCCTCCCTAGGAAGACAGAATGGGGGTTAGCAGCGCGTCGGTATCGAGAACCACGAAGAGTTGACCGGCGCGGCGTCCGACGGCCCGCACCAGCGTCGGATCGATGCCCGGCAGCGCCTGCCGGCGGTCCAGCCCCTCCCCACCCACCGAGACAAGGTCCACCACCTCATCGACCGTGAAGCCGAGGACCTTTTTCCCGGCGCCCACCTCGAGCAGCACGGTGGTCCCGGACCCCCCACCGCCTGCCCCTGCCCCTCCCCCTTCCCCTCCCCTTTCCCCGTCGGGCTGGGGCTCGGGCTGCCGCAACGCCCGCCATCCTTCCACCACGGTCACGAGGGTACCCCGCACGTTCACGACCCCCGCGACCACGGGCGGCGCTCCGGGAATCCGGGTCGGCTGGAGCCGCGGCAGGATCTCGCGGACCCGCTCCGCCTCGGCAGCGCAGACGAGGCGGCCCACCCGAAACAAGAGCAGTCGGACGACTCCCGGATCACTCATCCGAAGCGAAGAAGCCAAGATACTGCAAGGGGTTGCGTTGGGCAAGCAAACTCGGATCTGCGGCGGCTTCTCGCAGCGCCGGAACGAGATCCGCGGGCCATTCGGAGCGCAGGTCGAGCCGCGCGCCACTCACCGGATGGGCGAAGGCGAGCCGGGCCGCGTGGAGCAGCTGTCGCGGCGCGAGCGTCTCGAGACGCTCGGCCGCCTGCCGTTGCGACGGCGTGACGCGGCGGCTGCCCCCGAACGCATACTCCCGGTCGCCCACTACCGGGTGCCCCACGTGGGCGAGATGCACGCGAATCTGGTGGGTGCGCCCGGTGCCGAGTGTCACGCGCAGCAGCTCGGTCTGCGCGAACCGCGCGGTCACGCGCACATGTGTGATCGCGTGGCGGCCCCCCGCCAGTACGGTCATGCGTTTGCGATCCGTGGGATGGCGTGTGATCGGCGCCTCGATGTCCACCGGGCTCTTCGCAAAATGGCCCCATGCGAGCGCGGCGTACACGCGCTCGACCTGGCGCCGCTCGATCATGCGGGTGAGGCGGCGGTGCGCAAGGTCGGATTTCGCGATCAGCAACAGGCCCGAGGTGTCGCGGTCGAGGCGGTGCACGATCCCGGGCCGGCCTTGGGCGGCGCCCTGCGCGAGCGCGGTGCCCCGTTCCACCAGGACGTTGACCAGCGTGTCGTCCCAATGGCCGGGGCCCGGGTGCACCACCAGACCCGCCGGCTTGTCCAGCACGGCGAGGTGCTCGTCTTCGTACGCGAAGCTGAGATCGCGGTGGGCGGGAGCGTAGGTCTTGGGCGGCGGCTGTTCGGGCGGCAGCTCGACGGTCACCACGGCGCCGCGCTCCAGCTGGACCGAGGCGCGCAGCGGGCGGCCCTCACGGGTGACGCGTTTGTCGGCGATGATGCGGGCGGCGACGGTGCGAGACAGCGCCAGCTGGTCGGCGAGGAACCGGTCGAGGCGCTCGGTTTCGGGGGTGACGACGCAGAACGTGACGGCGGCCATCAGTGCTGCGCCGCCCCGGCCTCCTTCGCTCGCTCCTGGGCCCGGCCTTCGAGCCAGAGGGAGACCGCGAGCGCGATCGCCCCGACCGTGATGGCGGAGTCCGCGACGTTGAAGGTCGGCCAGCGCGCGCCGCCGATCCCCACGTCTACGAAGTCCACGACGCCCTGGGCGCTGCGAATCCGATCGATCACGTTGCCGACCGCCCCGGCGCACACGAGGGCCAACGCGAGCAGCCGGAACCGGTCGCCCGGCCGCGCCGAGATCACCATGGAGCGCAGCACGAACAGCGCGACGATGGCGAGCGCAAAGAAGATCCAGCGCGAGTACGTCTCTCCGCCCAGGCACAGCCCGAACGCCGCGCACTTGTTGTAGACCAGGCGCAGCTGCACGAAGTCGCCGATGACCCGGACCGGCAGATGTCGCGCCAGCAGGGATTCGGCCAGGAGCTTGGTGACCAGATCGGCCACGACGACCGCCCCCGCGGTCGTCCAGAACAGCCGGCGGTCAGCGGCGTTT
>DATNOH010000285.1:0-7906 GCA_035601435.1 Gemmatimonadales bacterium
CGGGATCGGGATCGTCACCTTGGGCTGCCCGTGTCGGTCGGCACGCGCGTCGACGGCGCGATACGCAGGGTTGTACCGCTCGAGGCTTCCTGCACGGCCCAGGCTCAGGCCGCCCATGCCGATGCGACGTGCGTCGGTCACCAACCACTGCGCCGCAGCCGGTGCCGCGGCGCCGGCTACCAGGACCACCAGTCCGAAGCCGACGACGAATGTGCGCACGATGCTCCCCGTGAAATGAGGGCTCAGCCGGGCACCAAGATTGTGAATGATCGGCGTTTACGCCACAGGCGGGCGTGAGCCGCGTCACGCGCGAGAGCGGGAAGGCGATCCCTGGAACCGGATGGTGACCGTCGTGCCCCGTCCCTGGGTGCTCGCCAGCCCAATGGTCCCGCCCCAGCTCTCGACCAGCCGGCGGGCGATGGCGAGGCCCAGGCCGGAACCGCTCGACGTGGTGGAAAAGGCCGGGTCGAAGACGCGCGGTAGAACGTCGGCGGCGATCCCGCGGCCGTCGTCCTCGACGGCCAGCCGGCACCCGCCGTCGGAGACGCGTACGGTCACGTGCCGGGCTCCGGCGTTGCGGGCGTTCTCGAGCAGATTGATCAGGACCTCCTTCACCTCGTCGCGCCGGGCGGACGCGGGCGCACCCGACTCACCCGCGAGCGCGACCGTGGCCGCGGCCTCGGCGCCGCCCAGCGTGTAGAGGTGCACGACTTCCCGCGCCACGGCATGGACGTCGACCGGCTCGAGCGGGAACGCCTCCGCCTCCGCCGCCGGCGACGCGAAGCGGGAGAAGGCGCGCGCGATCGCGTCCAGCCGGTCGATTTCGGCCAGGATCCGCCCCGCGGTCTCCGCCAGCGTCGCGTCGAAATCCGGCCCGTCCTGCTTCTCGCGCGCGCGCTGCAGGTGCTGGATGCCGAGGCGGATCGGGGTGAGGGGATTCTTGATCTCGTGCGCCACCTGCCGCGCCATCTCGCCCCAGGCGAGCACACGGGCGGCGCGCGTGAGCGCGGTCGCGTCGTCGAGCGCCACGACACAGCCGTCGGGCGCCGGTCCGAGAGACGCGAGCTGCACGCGGATCTGCCGGCCGCCCACGGCAAACTCGCGCTCCACGATGCCCTCGGGCGCGCCGTCCAGGAACGCGCGAACGGCGTTCCAAACAACGAGCCACTCCGACGGCGCCGCCCGCGGCAGCAGATCGCCGGGGGCGAGGGTCGTCCCCAGCAGCTCGGCGGCGCGCGGGTTCGCCATGGTGACGCGCAGGCCGTCGTCCACCGCGATGACGCCGGTGGCCACGTTGGCGAGCACCTGGGCGGTGCGGCGGCGTGCTTCCTCCAGCGCGCCCTGGCTTCGCGTCACATCGGCCGCCATCCGCTCGAACGCCGAGATCACGGGCTCGAACTCACGCGGCGCCCCGGGCGGGAACGCGGGAACCGGTGCGCCACGCCCGACCGCGCCGGCGGCATCGCGCAGCGCGGCGACCGGGCGCGCGAGACCGCGCGCGGTGAGTCCCGCGAGGTACACGGCGGCCACCAGACCGGCCAGCGTCGCGAGGATGAGCGACAGCGCCAGGTCTTCCTGCTGCTGTCGCACCCGCTCGTCGTCGAGCAGCTGCGGGGCGGCCAGGATCTCCTGGACCTGAGGCGACTCCGAGCGCACTACCAGGTAGCCGACGCGGATAGTGCGACCCGCGGTCCGCGCGTCATCGGTGAGCTCGAGCTCGTCCCGGATCGCGAGCCGCACGAACGCGTCCGGCGCGAGAAACGGGTCGACCAACCCGAGCTCCCCCAGCACCGGCGCGCTCGCGCCGGCCAGAACGCCGTCGCTGTATAGCCAGAGATCGGCGTCGAGCCAGCTACCCAGGTCTACGATGGACCGGCCCGCCGCGGTGGGGCGCCCTGGCTCGAGGGCGCCGGCCGTAGCCGCTGCATCGCGCAGCGTCTGCGCGATGAGCAGGTCGCCGTCCTGACGGGCGTCGTCACGGAGTCGCTGAAAGCTCCACAGCGCGAGCACCAGCAGCGGCACCCCGAAAAACCCGGCGAGTGCGGCGGTCAGCCGCGCCCGATAGCTCGTTCGCAGCACGGTGAGCACCGGCGGCAGCCGCAGCCGCGAGGCGCCGGCGAGGAGCAGGCTCACGATCCAGCATGCGGCAAGGACGCCCGCATCGAACACGACCACCAGCACCCCGCGCACCAGCAGGGCCCACGGATCCCGCAAGTCGATGGTCGCGTGGACGTGGTGCACACCGTCCGGCAACTCCAGGCGCCGCTCTCCCCGCGCCGACCAGCCACGCCGTGTCCAGATCACCCGAGCGCTCGCGGTGGCGGGCGGCGGCGCCGGCGGCGACAGGGTGATGCCGTACGGAGGCTCGACAAGCGGCCCTCCCTGAAGGAAGCGGGCGACGCGTGCCGCCGGAATCAATCTGGTACGTGGCCCGACACCGACCGTGAGCACCTCGCCGTCGGCAAGCGGCAGCACGAGCACATGGTGCACGCCCGGGCTCCGCTCCAGCCGCTCGACCCGCGGTCCGCGACCGGTCTCGGGTGAGCGGACGAGCGCCGCCACCAGCGAGGTCGGCAGGTCCACCTTCGCCAGACGGATCTCCGCCTGTGGCTCGCCCGCCCGCGTCCACGCGGCGAGACTGGCCGGATAGTCATCGCTCGCGAGCGGCGAGGCGAGCCACCAGGTATAGAGCTCGCCCGCCGTGCGAGGCGGCAGCGCGGGCGGAGCCGTCCCGAGGCGCTCCAACAGCGATACCACGCGGGGGTCGGGCGCACGGCCGAGTCCCTGAGCGTCTCGCTCGGCGAGCCCGAGGCGACCTTCCACCGCGGCGCCCCAGGTAACGAGGGCGGCGGCGGTGCCGGCCACGGTCGCGATGCCCAGGACGGCCCAGCGGCGCGGCGCCGGCACGATGACACCCGCGAGCGCGGGGAGCCACACGAAGGTGTACCAGTCGGGCCACGCCCCGTACGGACTCCATAGCCACAGCCCTGCCAGTGCGGCGACCGCCGCCCAGGCGCACGCCGCGGGCAGGGTCCACGGCACGCGGTCCGGTTCATTGGGGCCGCGTACCAATGCCGCTGCGGCGAGCACCAGCGCCATGGCTGCGGTAGCGACCGCGGCCTCCCACGACATCCATAACGCGAAGCCGACGCCGCCCGCCGGCGGCGCGATGCCACGGCCGAGATAGCGCACCAGGTACGGCGCCGTAACCACGAGCGCGGCCGCGCCCGCAACGTGCCACCAGCGTCGCACGAGCCCTCGCCGCCACAGGGCGCTCGCAGCGCAGAGCACCACCACGCCCAGGACCATGAGCCCCCCGGCCGAGGCGCTGAAGGCGCCGAGCACGGGGCGATAGAACGCGGCGGGCGAGAACAGGTCGGCCATGTGCAGGGAGGAGCCGATCGGCGCGCGGGCCGCGCACCACGCGGCCACGAGCGCGACGAACCAGCGCCAGCGGCCCGGCGGCGCGGCGAGACACGCGAGCAGCAGCGCGGCGACCAGCGCGATCGCCGTGTCCTGCATCGCGCCGCGCAGTGCGGCGAGCTTCGCGTCGCCCTGGGCGGGCGGCACCGGCCGGACGCTGAACAGCGTGTCGCCATGCGCGCAATCGATCGGGCAATAGTCGAAGACCTCGCCCGTGTGTGGTGCGACACCCGGCGTATAGAAGCGCAGTGCCACGCCGTATACGTTCTCGAACCGTGCGCTGACCGCGCCGCCGCGGTCCGGCGCCGCCGGCACCGCGTCGAGCAACACGCTCCCCACCGCACTTCCACCGTCCTGCGTCTGGCGCCGGGCCTCGAGCGACACGTAGAATGGTGTGATGACGGCGCGCAGCTCCGCGGTGTCCCGCGCGGGAACGAACCGGTGGCGGCCGGCCCAGGCCACGGGCGTCCCGTCGGGGGCAAGGATCACGACGCCCCGCTCCACCCCCGGCGTGCGCGTGCCGGAGCGCACGGCGTCCCGCACGCGCACAAACGCGGCTTCCCGGGGCAAGAGCGCCGCCGTCATGCCGCGCTCCGCGAGCCGGCGTGCCTCGGCCACTGCGGCGGCCAGCGTGCCCTTCAGCGCAGATGAATCCTGCGGCAGCCTGCCCGCCCGCACCTCGGGCCAGCAGCACTCGATCCGCTGCACCCGCCGCACACCGAGCAGCAGGGTGGCGCCAAGGCCGAGGCACGCCAGCGCGACGGCAGCCGGGCCCGCGAGCCGGAGAGAGGGGGGCCAGCGGGACATCCGGACGGCGAGCAGCGTAGCGGCGACACCCGCCGCGCCCGCCGACCACGCCCAGGCCGGCGCGCCCCCGTGCAGCCACTCGGCGGCGGCGACGGTCGCGACGCACGCGGCGAGCGCGACATGAGCGCGCCGCTGCACCTCAAAACCCTCGTCCCCGACGAGGTGCGTTTCATTCTTGAGCGCGATGCCCGCCTCCTCGTACCGGTGGGCACATGCGAACAGCACGGGCCGCACCTCCCGCTCGGTTGCGACACCATCATCGTCGAGCGCCTGGCCGACGACCTCTCCGGAGCCCTCGAGATCCTCCGAGCTCCAACGATCGAATATGGGGTCAACACCGCCACCAAGCGGCCCTTCCCCGGCAATGCCTCGGTGCGTCGCAAAACCCTGCACCGCTGGATGAACGACCTGCTGGGTGCCTGGGAGGAGGCGGGCGTCGAAAGCTTCATCATTCTCACCGCCCACGGCCACGACCCGCACCAGGAGGCGCTCTCCACCCTGCGCACCCGCCAAGCCCGCATCTTCACCGTCGACGTCTTCGCGCTCGACTTCTCGGACGACCTGGAGGACCCCGACGGGCCAATGCACGGAAGCGAGCTCGATACATCGCTGCTGCTCTACCTCGCCCCGGAGCTCGTCCACATGGACCGCGCCCAGGACTTCGTGCTTCCGGAAAAACAACGCACCCGCTACCTGCGCACCAGCGCCGGATCCCTCCCCGAGCGCTCTCCCGGGTCGCTGGGCCGGCCCTCGATCGCCACCCGCGAGAAGGGCGAGCGACTCTATAAGATGATTTACGATCGCGTCGCGACGCGAGTGCTGGGAGTGCCCGTCCCGTGAACGCCCTGCTGCTCGTATTGCTCGCGCTCCAGGGTCCCGTGGACGAAGGCACGCTCGTCGTGCGTGAGGACACGCTCGAGATCGCGCGCGAGACCTTCCGCCTCACGGCGGTGCGCACCGGCGCCGGGGTGACCCGCTGGAAGCTCGCGGCGACCATCCGCTACGACCGCACCCGTCCCGTCGTGGTGCTCGACCCGATCGTCGAGCTCGGCCCCGATTCGAGTCCGGTGACCCTGGAATACACCGTGGCCGACCCGCGCGAGCCGTTGCGGATCCTCGGCCAGCTCACCCGCGGGCGGTTCGTGGTCCGGCTGCTGGGCCGGCGCACCGAACGGGCCCGCGAGTTCCCCGCTCCGCCGCCCGCGGCGGTGGTCGACGATTCGGTGTTCGCGCTCTACCTTCCCGTCGCCTGGCAGGGGCGTCCCCAGCCGGTCACCGTGACGTGCGTCTTCCCCCGCGCCGGGCGACGGGAGCTCTTGACCGTGCAGGATCTGGGCGTCGAGTCCACGACGCTGAACCGCGACCCTGCGGCCCTGCGGCACATCACGGTGACGGGGGGGGAGAACCGCGTGATCCACCTCTGGCTCGCCGCCGACGGCCGGCTCGCGAAAGTCGAGGTGCCGTCGCGCCGTCTGGTCGCCGAGCGGGCACCCGCGTCCTGAGGTTAGATTCGTCGCGTCTCGAAACCTGTCGCGGGCGCGCCGCGTATGAGGAAGCTCATGAGGCCTTTTCTTTTGTCCGTCGGGCTCGCCGTCTGCCCAGCCCTCGCCATCTGCCAACAACCCGTTCCCGCGACCCTCTCGCTTGCCGACGCCATCGCGCTCGCGCGGCAGAACAACCCCGCCTACCGACAGACGATCCACGATCGGTCGCCGGCGGCGTGGGGCGTGCGGAACGCCTGGTCGAGCCTGTGGCTGCCGAGCGTGACGGCCTCGGGCGGCGTAGGCTATGCGGGCCCGGGCGAGCAGAACTTCCTCACCTCGAGCTTCTCGCAAGGTGTCTCGACCTGGTCCTCGAACTACAGCTTCCTGCTCGACTGGACACTGAACGGGCAGACGCTCAGCCAACCCGGACTCAAGAAGGCACAGCTGAACGCGGCGGACGCGGACGTGCGCGGCGCCGAAACGAGCCTCGTGACCGCAGTGACCCAGCAGTACCTGACGGTGCTCCAGGCGCGGGACAACGCCGAAGTGGCGCGACAGCAGCGCGATCACGACGAGCAGTTCCTGAAGCTGGCGCAGGCGCGCTACGACGTCGGTCGCGCGTCGCTGATCGACGTGCGGCAGGCGCAGGTGGCGCGCGGTGCGGCCGAGGTGGCGCTGCTGCGCGCGCGCACGGCGGTCCAAGTCGAGAAGCTGCGGCTGTTCCAGCAGATCGGCGTGTCGGCACCGGTAGACCTCGGGACCGTACAGCTCACCGACACGTTCAGTGTCCAGACCCCGGGCTGGCAGTTGACCGACTTGCTCGGAATGGCCGAGCAGCAGAACCCGTCGCTCAAGGCATTGCGGGAGCGGGAGCGTGCCGCCGGGTGGGGCGTGAAGGCGGCCTCCTCGAGCTGGGGTCCGTCGGTGTCGCTGTCGGCCGGCTGGTCCGGGTTCACGCAGAAGCTGTCGGACATCAATCCGACCATCGGGGCCATACGGGCGAGCGCCCAAACCGATTCGCTGGCGTGTGCCTACGAGAACGCCGCGTGGCTGAACGCGGGTCAGACCCCGCTCAACTGCGCGGTGCTCACCAACACGCTCGCGCAGGAGCAGGCGCTCAGCGACCGCAACAGCCGCTATCCGTTCCATTTCACGCCGCAGCCGTTCCAGGCGCGGCTCACCGTCACGATCCCGCTATGGGGCAACTTTCAGCAGCCGCTCCAGGTGTCGCAAGCCAAGGCGCAACAGCAGGATCTGCAGGAATCGGTGCGGGCACGCGGGCTCCAGGTGCAGACCGACGTCAGCCAGGCGTACCTTACGCTCGAGACGGCGTTTCAGACGATTGCCATTCAGGATACGAACCGTACCGCGGCGCGCGAGCAGCTGCAGCTCGCCACGGAGCGGTACCGCGTCGGCTCGGGGACGTTCTTCGAGCTGCTGGACGCCCAGGTGGCAGCGCTGCGCGCCGAGACCGATTACATCAACGCCGTATACGACTATCACAAGGCCGTGGCCGCGCTCGAAGCCGCGGTCGGCCGGTCGCTGCGGTAACCGGAGGATCCGACCGCCATGTCCAAACGGAGTAAAGTGCTGGTGGGTGCGGGTGCCGCGATCCTCATCGTCGCGATCGTGGCGATCAGCGCCGCCGCGCGGCGAGACCGCGGGCAGGAAGTGCGGTTCGAGACCACGGGCCGGCGCGACCTCGTCGCCGCCGTGACTGCGAGCGGCAAGATCCAGCCCAAGAAGAAAGTCGACGTCTCGGCCGACATCACGGGACGCATCACGCGGATCGCGGTGCGCGAAGGCGATCTGGTGAAGCAGGGCCAGTTCCTGATCCAGATCGACCCGACGATCTACGAGGCGAACCTGCAGCAGGCGTCGGCCACCATGGCCTCGGCGCAGGCGGCAGTGGTGCAAGCCAAGGCCAACCAGGACCAGTCCGAGCGCGCGCTGCGGCGCACCAAGGAGCTCCACACGCAGAGCCCCAACCTGATCTCCCAGGAGCAGCTGGAGCAGGCGCAGACGGCCTACGACGTCGCCGAAGCCAACCTGAACGCCGCGCAACACCAGGTCGATCAGGCGCGCGCCGCGGTGCAGTCGGCGCGCGACAATCTCCGCAAGACGACGCTCATCGCGCCCATGACCGGGCGGGTGACGCGGCTCGCGGTGGAAGAGGGCGAGGTGGCGGTGCC
>DATNOH010000286.1:0-10511 GCA_035601435.1 Gemmatimonadales bacterium
AGAACACGATCTCCCCGGCGCCGTAGATGCCGCCGCGCGCGACGTAGACGCCCGGGATGTGCGCGAGCAGGTCCGACAGCGTCTGGACGTTCGAGAGTACCAGCGAATCGGCGTTGAACGTGTAGCGCGTGCCGCGCGGCAGCGGCCCTGCGGGCACCGCCTGGGGGAGTACGGGCAGGTAGCGCGGCAGGGTGTCGCGGGCGGTCGTATCGCGCGGCGTCGTGTCTGCGGGGGTAGCGGCCGTGGAGTCGCGCCGCAGGGTGTCGCGGCGCGCCGTGCTGTCGACCTGAGCGGCGGCCCCGGCCGCGACCAACAGCAACGCGGCGGCGCCCGTGAGGCCGCGGGTCACGCCCCCGCGCGCTTGAGGATGAACTCGGTGAAGAGCCGGACGCCGACCGCCGTCGGGCCCTTGGCCTGGTGCGGCACCTCGCCGTCGGTGTATGCGGTGCCCGCGATGTCGAGGTGCACCCAGGGATACCCTTCTACGAATTCCTTCAGGAACCACCCGCCGGCGATCGACCCCGCGCCCCGCCCGCCCGAGTTCTTGACGTCCGCAATGTCGGACTTGAGCAGGTCGCGGTACTCATCCCACAGCGGCAGGGGCCAACAGCGCTCCCCGGCGCGCTCCCCCGCCTCGCGCACTTCGGCCAGCAGAGCTTCGTCGTTCCCCATCTCGCCGATTGCCACCTGGCCGAGGGCGACCACCACGGCGCCGGTGAGCGTCGCGATGTCGATCACGGCCGCCGGCTTGAAGCGCCGGACGTACGACAGCGCGTCGCACAGGATCAGGCGTCCCTCGGCGTCGGTGTTGATAATCTCGATCGTCTTGCCGAAATGGCTTTTCACGACATCGCCCGGTTTGACGGCGTGGCCGGAGGGGAGGTTTTCGGTGGCCGGGATGAGGCCAACGACATTCAGCTTCGGCTTGAGCTGCCCCAGCGTTTCGAACGTGCCGAGTACGGCCGCGGCGCCGGACATGTCGAACTTCATGTCCTCCATGTTTTGCGCCGGCTTGATCGAAATGCCGCCCGAATCGAATGTGACGCCCTTGCCGACGAGCGCCACGGGAGCTGCTTCACCGGCGCCGCGATGCTCCAGCACGATGAAGCGCGGCTCCTGGTCGCTGCCCTGCGCCACGGCGAGCAGCGCGCCCATCCCTTCCTGCTGCAGCTTGGCCCGGTCGAGCACCGTCAGCGTGAAGCCGTGCTGATCGGCGAGCTGTTTCGCCCGCTCCGAGAGGTAGGTGGGCGTGCACACATTCCCGGGCAACATCTGGAGGTAGCGGGTGAGCCGGTGCCCTGCCGCGACGGCGTCGCCCACGCGCTGCCCGGCCGCGATCTCTTTCATCTCCTTCTGATCGCCCACCAGCGTGACGCCCTCGACCTCGGGCTTCGGCTCGTCGGGCGCGGCCTTGAGCTGGGTGAACGCCCAGGCGCCTTGCGCGGCCCCTTCGACCACCGCCTGGCCCAGATCGCGCGCCGACACGCCGTTGCGCGCTTCGGGGGCGACGGCGAAGGCGAGCTGTTTCGTGCCGAGCGCCCGCGCCCGCTTGGCGGCGACGGCGGCCGCCCGCCGGATGGAGTTGCGGGTTACCTCGCCCGGCTTCCCCAGGCCCACGAGCAGGATGCGCTCCGGCTTGACGCCGCTCGGGTAGAGCAGCGTGGCCTCGTCACGCTTTCCTTTGAAGTCGCCGCTGGTGATGGCGCGGGCCACCACCCCCCCCGCGGCGCCGTCCAGGTCGGTGAGCGAGGCGGGCACGGCGCTCCCCTGCGCGAGGGCGACGGCGAGGAGCGGCGTATCGACCTGGGAAAGCGGCGTGCCGACGACGCCGCTGGTCATCCTAGACATGCTCGATTATGCACTCGGCAAAAGCCGAGGTCGAGACCTCGGTCGCGGCGGGCATCAGTCGCGCGAGATCGTAGGTGACGCGCCGCGCCCGGATCGCGCCACCCAGCCCGCGCACGATGGCGTCGGCCACGTCGTTCCATCCGAGCTCCTCGAACATCATCGCCCCCGACAGGATGACGCTCCCGGGGTTGACCTTGTCCTGCCCCGCGTATTTCGGTGCGGTGCCGTGCGTCGCCTCGAACACGGCGTACCCGTCGCCCAGGTTGCCCCCCGGCGCGAGCCCGAGCCCGCCCACCTGGGCCGCCGCGGCATCCGAGAGCAGGTCGCCGTTCAAGTTGGGGGCGGCGATCACCGAGTACTCGTCGGGGCGCAGCACCAGCTGCGCGAACATCGCGTCGGTGATCCGGTCCTTCATGATCACCTTGTCCGTGTCCCGCTTCCCGTCTCCCGCGTCGGCCTCCGGAATGGTCTTGTCGCCGAACCGGTCTCTCGCCACCTCGTACCCCCACTCCCGGAACCCGCCCTCGGTGAACTTCATGATGTTGCCTTTGTGAACGAGCGTGACCGAGCGGCGACCGGCGCGCAGGGCGTACTCGATGGCCTTCACGACCAGACGCTGGGAGCCGAACTTGGACATCGGCTTGATCCCGATCGCGCTCCCGGGGCGGATCTTGGCGCCGAACCGCTCGGTGAGGAACCCGATCACGGCATCGGCCTCGGGACTGCCCGCGCGGTATTCCACGCCGGAGTACACATCCTCGATGTTCTCGCGGAAGATCACCACGTCGAGCTTCTGCGGCTCGCGCATCGGGCTGGGCACGCCCTCGAAGTAGCGCACCGGCCGGACACAGGCGTACAGGTCCAGCAGCTGCCGCAGCGAGACGTTGAGGGAGCGGATGCCGCCGCCCACGGGCGTCGTCAGCGGACCCTTGATGGCCACCCGGTGCGTCCGGATGGCGTCCAGCGTGGCCTCGGGAAGCCAGTTCCCCACCTGCTTGAAGGCCTTCTCGCCGGCCAGGACCTCGAGCCAATCGATCTGGCGTTTACCGCCGGACACTTTCCGGACAGTGGCGTCAAACACGCGCCGCGCGGCGCGCCAAATGTCGGGCCCGGTGCCGTCGCCTTCGATAAAAGGAATGATGGGGTGATTCGGCACCACCCACCGCCCGTCGCGGTACTCGATGCGCTCGCTCATGGCCAGGCAGTCTACACGGGCCGGGCGGGGTTGCGCCAGGCGAAACGCCGGCCGTACACTTGAGGCGATGCGCGGCACACCACGGCTCATCCTGTTCACCCTCGCGGCCGTCTGCTGGCTGGCCGCGGGGCCGGGTGGCGCGACCCTCCAGGGTACGCTGGCGTGCCGGCATCACGCCACGCACCACTCCCACCCGGGCCATGGCGGGGCGCCGGCCGATGGCCCGTGCTTCTGCGGTGAGATGATCGGTAGCGTGGACCTCGCCCTATCCGCAGCCGTGCCGGCGCCCCTGCCGGCGGCGCCCGCGATTGCGACGCCGGAGCAGGTCCTGATCGACCGCTCTCTCTTCCCGCTTCCCCCTTCTCCCTGTTTCAGCCCCACTCCTCCGCCTCCGAACGGGCTCGGCTGACCTGACGCGTTAGCCACCCACAACTCGGAGGATTGTATGCGCAGTGCGCGTTGGTGCGCTCTGCTCTGCGGCGTTGCGATCAACGCCGCCGCGCAGGAGCGGTCCGTGACATTCGAAGAGCCGTCGCCCGTCGCCATCACGGGATTCGCGGTCGGACGGGCTGACTACGATCGCGTGACCCGCAGCAACACGTTTACGGCCGGGAAGGTCGGCGTGAGCTTCTTCAAGCCGGTGGGCGATGCCTACCTGTTTGCGCAGCTCACGACCGCCCTCGAAGACGGCGCCACGACCACCGACATCGACAACCTGCTCGTGAGCTGGACGCCGCACACTGCGAACAAGTGGTCCTTGGCGTTAGGCCGGTTCGACGCACCCATCGGCTTCGAACGCGATGACGAGCCCCTCAACCTGATTCCCACCAATTCGTTCAACTTCACGTATGCCCGCCCCGGCAAGCTCACGGGCGTGCAGGTCCACTACACCGCGTCGTCGCGGGTCGACGTGTGGGGAGTGGTCGCCAACGGCTGGGACGTCACGGTGGACAACAATCGCGGCAAGACAGGGCTCGCCAGGATCCAGTGGATTCCGATCCCGTGGGTCACGCTGGGCTTCACCGGTGTGTACGGACCCGAACGGGACTCGAGCGATGCGAACCAGCGATCGCTGTTCTCGAGCGACCTCACCATTGACCGGGGACGCGTGATCGTGGGTGCCGAAGCCAACATCGGGCGGGAGCAGCAGAGCGGCGGCAATCCTTCGTGGCGCGGAGCTGCGGTCACCGCATTCCTGAAGATGAGCCGCCATGTCGGCCTGACCGCGCGGTACGACCAGCTGGAAGACAGCGACGGCTTGCTCACGGGGACGCCGCAGATCCTGCGCTCGGTCACGGTCGGTCCGATGTGGTACTTCTCGAGCGCGCGCGAAGGCATCTTCAGCAACATCGAACACACGCGGTTCCACGTCCCGCAAGTCGCGCTCCGCGCCGCCGTCCGCGCGGACTGGTCGTCCGCGCCGTTCTTCACCGATGCCACGGGGGCGCTGCAGAGCTCCAACAGCAAGGGCGTGCTCGAGCTCGTCTACGTGTTCTAGGGAGGGAAAGGCTATCCATGCTGTACGACTTGCGACGTGCGGACATCCGGATCAAGTGGCTCGTCACGGGGCTGCTCGCCACGTTGGGGCTCTCCTACGTGTTCGGGGCGGTGATGGTCGCGCTGTACGCGGGATTTACGCCGCAGCGCGTCGCGGCGACCTACGCCGGTCCGGAAATGTCCATGACGATGCCGCCCGAGACCACAGTGGTCGTGCAGCGTCCCATGGCGATGGCCGACTTCGCCAAACCCGAGGTCCACACCGTCGACACCGGCCTCCTGATCCAGGACACCCACGTGCACGTTCCGATGTACGGTCTCATCGCGGCTGCCTTGGGCGTCGTGGTCGCCGGGCTCTCGCTGTCACGCCGTTGGGCGCTCGGGCTGATCGGGCTCCTGTTCGCCGCTCCGTGGCTCGACTTCGCCGGCATGTGGCTCACCAAGTTCGCCTCGCCGCGCTTTGCGATCGTGACCCTCGCCGGTGGTTGGGCGATGGGCATCGCCTATTTCATCGTCGCGGCGCTGGCGGTCCACCAGATGTGGTTGTCACGTGAGAGGAGTTGACCGATGAACTTTCTGATTCGCGCGGCGGCGATCGCCGCCCTGCTGCACATCACACCCGTGGTCGTGCTGGTCAAACGTCCGGACGCAGTGCAGGCGCTGCTGCCGGGGGCCGATGCATACGTGGCTCGCGAGGTACATCTGAGCGCCGCGGATGCGCACCGGTTGCACGAAGCCGTGGACTGGAGTCCCGAGGACGGCGTGCTGGTGTTCTACGGGGGCATGGCCGGGTCTACGTCGATGGGCGCACTCGAGTTCGTGCGCGTGGACACGCCCCACGGTCCGATCGAGGTGGCGGTGGGCTTCACGCCGCAGGGCGCGGTGCGCGGCGTGGTCGTCACCAAGGCGACGGTCGAGATGAAGCCATGGGTGCTCGAAGCCGTCGCGGCCGGGTTCACGGATCAGTATCGCGGGCTCAAGCCCGGTGGCGCGGCACCGGCGGGAAGTGCCGCGATCGCGGGTCGCGCCGGGAATCTGGCGGCCTACGTGGCCGGAGAAGTCGACAAAGGGGTGGCGCGCGCTCTTGCGTCTTACGGCTCGTTTTACAATCATGTGAAGCCGTAGGAGAGGAGGCTTGGATATGAACATGAGACTCTGGCGTGCGACCGTCCTGCTGACGGCCCTGGTGACGATCGCGTGTCCCTACGACGGTCGGCTCACGAGCAACCGGGGCATCGCGATCGGGGGCGGCGGGGGGGGCGGGAGCGGTCCCGACGCGCTCTTCTTCCTGGTCCAGCCCAGCGACGCGACGGCGGGCAATATCATCACGCCCGCCGTGCAGGTCGTGGTACTGGACAGCCTGCGACGTCCCGACTCGGCCTACACCAATGCACTTGCGATGACCTTCGCCGTGAACAACGTCGGCGCCAGGTTGTCGGGTACGTTGAGTGTGGTTCCCGTTAACGGGGTCGCCTCCTTCGGCGACCTCGTCGTCGACAAGTCCGCCGCCGGCTTCATCCTCCAGGTGTCGGGGTCGGGCGCATTGTCGAAGACGAGTACCCCCTTCACGATTTTCACTCCCTAGCCACCCCGCGGCGCGGCCGACTCGTTCCAGGCGATCTCGAAGGATCCGTTACACCGCTGGCAGCGCATGCTGGCGGCGTGGCCTTCGAGTTTCGCGCGGTTGCGACAGTTGGGACAGACGGCGTAGCTCGGGCCCCAGCTGGCGGGGAAGCGCGCGGTCTGCTTGGGGCTCGTCACGACGGACCAGCGAAGGGCCGGCTCGGGCGAGAGCTGCAGCTGTCCTCGCGGCACGGAGAGCGGCTTTCCCTTGACGTCGAGCACGACCTCGCTGGACGTCAGCTTCAGGATACGGTACCAGGCGCCCTTGCGGAGCGCGCACTTCACATCCGCCTTCAGACGGGCCCAGTGGAACGCCGCCGGCATGCCCATACGCTGGTACGCGGCGCGCGGGGCGTCAATCCACGCGCTCCACCGCCTCGCGCTTGAGGCCGGGCCACGCCGCGCACGCCCGGACCCAGGCGCGCTTGCCGGTCGCATCCAGCCGACCGGAGCTCTCCTGCTTCAACCAGTCGAGTAACCTGGCCGCCGAGTCGTGCACGGCGACACGGTGCTCCTCTCTCAGGCCCTCGCCGTCCCGCAGCGACCAGCGGCACAGGTGCGCCACGAGCCGCAGCCGGATCGTCAGGTAGATGTCGATGTCCACGCCGCGCGTGAGCGCGGGGGAGCCGCCGCGCTCCTCGGCGTGGCTCAAGAGCCAACCGCGGAACGCCAGGTCCCGATCGCCGGTGCGGGGGATCCGGAAATCCAGGGGCTCGCCCCGGAGGTTCTCCCCGCCCAGCGGGATCATGAGCGCCGATAGATCTCGATGCGCACTAGGCGTCGCAGCTCGGGGAACCCGGCGGTCGCCTCACTCCACGGCTTGTGGAGCACGGCCCGCGAGGCCTCGTCGAGGTTCGCTTCGTACGTGTCGAGCGCCGTCCAGTTCGGGAATTCCAGGATCACAAGATTGGTGTTCTCCCCGGCGCCACTGTACTGCGCGAGCTGCACGTGGGACACCATCTGCTTGCGCCGCACCAGCTCGTCCAAGACTGGATCGGCGATGTCGCTGAGCGCCTTGTTGTACGCCGCCGCTTTCCCGGGGAGCGCCTGGTAGAAGCCGACCCAATAGATGTGCCCGGACGCTGCCTGCCCGGCGAGCGGTGTCGCGAGGGTAAGGAGGGTCAGGAGCGTTGGGAGCGGGCAGCGCATGTGGGCGGGTTCCTGTTCGCGGGGATGGCACGAACATGGACCCTGGCGCGCGCGACGGCAAGGAACATCCAATGGCGCCTGTGTTGTGTGGCGCGCACGCGACAGGCCCTGCGCTTACAGGATACGGACCAACGTGTGACGGAGCGTTTACTACAACAGGCGAGCGTGCGGCGACCCCAAAATTCTCGGAGGCGATGCTCATGGCTGCCCTGCCGCGCCGTTCGTTCCTCTCAGCCGCCGCCGCCGCGACCGGTGGCCTCGCGGTCGCGTGCGCGGACCGCACCGTCGGCGTGCCGGTGTTGTCCCGAATGGCGAGCTGGCTCACCATCGATCCGCAGTCGTGTGGGATCGACCATATCGTAGTCATGATGATGGAGAACCGGTCGTTCGATCACTTTCTGGGATGGCTGCCCGATGCCGATGGGCGGCAAGCGGGGCTCAGCTATCTCGATTCGGCCGGCACGAGCCACGCCACCTACCCGCTGGCGCCGGATTTCCAGGGATGCGGCCACCAGGATCCCGACCACTCCTATGCCGGTGGCCGAGTGCAATACAACGCCGGTGCGTGCGACGGCTGGCTCCGCGTCAACGATACGTTCTCGATAGGCTATTACCGGCAGGAAGATCTCCCCTTCCTGGGCCGCGCAGTGCCGCAGTGGACATCGTTTGACCGTTACTTCTGCGCGATCCTCGGGCCGACCTTTCCGAATCGGATCTACCAGCATGCCGGTCAGACCGACCGGCTGAGCAACACGCCGGCCCTGTCGACCCTGCCGACCATCTGGGATCGGTTGGCTGCGCGCGGCCTGCGGGGCCGCTACTACTACGGCGATGTGCCGTTTCTCGGGCTCTGGGGCGCCAAGTACGTCCCGATCAGCAGACCGCTGGACGAGTTCTTCGCCGACTGCCAGGCGGGGTCGTTGCCGCATGTGGCATTCGTCGACGGGCCCTTCCTCACGGAAGCGACCGGGACCGGGCCGGACGATCATCCCTTCAGCGACATCCGCGCGGGAGAGGCGTTCATGAATCGGATTTACGCGGCCGTGACCGCAAGCCCGGCGTGGGAGCACACGGTCCTGATCATCAACTTCGACGAATGGGGCGGGTTCTTCGACCACGTCCCTCCACCGGCCGCGCCCATCCCGGAGGCCACCCGAGCCGCGGGAGACGCCGACGGGCTCCGGGGCTTCCGTACCCCCACCCTGCTCGTTTCACCGTTCGCGCGCCGCCAACACACGTCGCACGTGGTGTACGACCACACGTCGGTGTTGCGGATGATCGAGTGGCGCTGGAATCTCCAGCCGCTTACCGTCCGGGACCGGACGGCGAACAATCTCGCACAGGAGTTGGACTTCGGACGGCCGCAGTTCGACGCGTCCGTCTACTCCGTGCCCGCCGTGACCGGGGCGGTGTGCCCGGTGAACCCGGCCTTCGTGGCTACCGGCGGCGGCCCGCACTGGGACCCGCTGGGCGAGGCCGCGTTGAAAACGGGCTGGGGTATCTAGGGAGCGGTGAGGCTGAGCCGACTACCGTCGGCAAACACCACGTCGCTGGTCTCCCACACCAGCTTCATCTTGTCCAGCGGGGTATCCCGCAGCCGCTGGTGCGCGAGCCGGAAGGGATTGACCCGAACGATCCGTGCCGGCTCGCGTCGCGTTTGTCCGGCAGTGAGAGGCAAGTCCACCTTGAGGTGGGCGCTGTAGATCGAATCACCGAACGTGTCGAGGAAGGTCGCGTCACCCTGGAACGCGCGGATCGCTTTCTCTCCCTTGTTTTGATACGCGAAGGCCAGCGAGATGTAGTCTTCGTATTGCTCCGAGTCCGGATCTCTCGGCAGGTAGGTCTTCTTGACCACCGTGACCACGACCAGCGGCTCGAGCAGCTTCCGGACGCTGTCCCGGCGCGCCCGCTCCGCCACGAGCGCCGCCGCGTTGACTTGGGCCTTGCGGGCCTGCTCCGCCCGCGCCCACGCCAGGATATCCTTCACCGTCATGGTGTCGTGCGGCGCCTTCAGGGCAAACGCGCTGTCGGCCGCCACGTCCAGGAGGAGGCGCGCATCAGCGAGCGGGAGCCGGACGCTGTCGGCGGCCTTGAGAACGGAGTCGAACCGGATCACCGGGACCTTGGCGGCGCGAAACGCGTCCTCGCGAGACTTGCAGCCCGAGAGCACCGCGCCCAGCAGGCCGGCGCACACGACGTTCGTGGTCCATCTCGATGCGCGCATCGTCGATCAGAGTCTGTAGCCGACGAGCGTGCCCGCCGTAGTCCGTAAGAACAGCATGTTGGCGACGTCGTCCACCGCGTACACCGGCTCGCGCTCCTTGCCGAGATCGACGCGCGAGCGCGGCTGCCCGCTGTCCTTGTCGATCTGCAACAGCACGTTCCCGTTCCCCTCGGGCGCGCGGGTCAACATGAAGACCGCCCCCGGGACCGTGAGCGAGGCCTTGAAGCGCTTGGTCGCGAGCGCGGCAGCCTGCTGCGAATAGCCGGTGAGTTGTGCCCCGCCCTGCGAATACGCGGTCGCGATCTGCCCGGTGATACGGCGCGCGTTGGAATCGGTCGCGTTGCGCGAGGCTTGCGCGAAGGCGTCGCCGTACGCCGAGGCGGCGGCGCCGTACAGGCCGGCGCGTATGGAGTTGATCCGGTAGAGCGCGCGCAGCAGCCCGGGTAGCTGCGGCGCGGGATAATAGACCTGCTGCTTCACCTGCCCGTCGCGCGCCACGACCACCAGGTTTTGCGGCGAGATGAGGACCAGCCCCGCGGGCCGGATCTCCATGTCGGTCGGATCCTCGCCGCCTTGCAGCTTGATCTCGCCACCGATGGGCCGGAAGGTGCCGGCGGTGCGATCTACCGCGTACAGCCGGTGGTCGTGGCTCGCGAACACGTACAGCGTCGAGCCCTCGACGGCGTGGTGCAGCGCATACCGCGCGGTATTGTACTCACCCGAGCTGAGCGGCTTCCCACTTTCGATGGCGTCCTTGAATTTGGGCTCGCCCGAAGCGAGGTCGATGACGTTCACCTCGGCGTTGGTGGCCGCATCGGGACGCGAGATGTAGAGCAGGCCGGCTGCGCCGGGCAGGAGCTCGGCGTAGGCCAGCTGGCCCTTGATCTTCACGTCTTTCTTCAGGCGCACGGTCGTCGTCGCCACGTCCAGCACATTCACGAAGGTGCGCGACTCGGCGTCCACCGCCAGCACCGC
>DATNOH010000287.1:0-2955 GCA_035601435.1 Gemmatimonadales bacterium
CCGGCGGCCGGCGCGTAGACGCCGACGGTTCGATGTCGAACCGCCCGCCGCGCTTGCGCGCCGGCGTCCATTCGTGCGAGCGTCCCCGCCCCAGCCATGGCGGTGGTCACCATCCTCGGAGCCGGAAGCTGGGGCACTGCCTTGGGGACGCACCTCGCCCGCCTGGGGCACGAGGTCGCGCTCTGGGCGCGCAATCCCGAGTTCTCCGCCCAGCTGGCTCTACGAGGACAAGCCGCCGCGTCAGGTAGTCGTCGACTTGATGACCCGCGGCCTCAAGCGAGAGACGGACTGAGGGAAGGAAGGCGTATGCCGAACCGCTCAGCAGGGTGCAAGCACGAGGGATGTAAGCAGCCCGCCGACGGTGGGAAGGGCTACTGCCGCCGGCATTATGCCGGCTGGAAACGCGGCGCCCTGCCCAAGAGTCGCTACAAGACCTGCCGCGTCGAGAGCTGTCGCAAGCGGATCATCGCGCGCGGGCGGTGCGAGGAGCACTTCGCGCGGGACTACCCCGGGAAGCGCGTCCCACAGGCTGCGGAGACGCAGACCTCCGGCTGAGGGCAGCGGCCAAGCTCAAGAGCTGGTCCGTCGGCGCCCCACGGGAACCGCCGTGCGGGCGGGCCACGCGGAGTGGCCCAAATTGGCAACGGTCCCACTCGTCCGTAGTAGTGGAGGGACGATGACGATTCCGGAGCGCGGTAGGTTCTGGGGCGGAAGTGTGGTCCTAATTCGGCGTCGCTTATCCTGGCGGCTCCCTTCTTTGGCCGCCGAGTGGCGTCTTTCCTCGCGGTACTGGCGTCTTCTGCCCCCCGGCGCCGGCCGCGCCCCTCACCCCGACGCACGACCCTGAGCCCATAGCCGTCGGGATGAGCGCGAAACAGGCGGGAACATGAGTGAGTGGACACGTCGCCGTCGCGGCCTGCGCGTAATCAAGGGTGGGCTCGCATGACGAGGAGCCTCCACGTTCGCCGCCGAACTGCCCCCGTGATACGGAGCGCTCGTGGATGTCGTTACGCTCCTACGGCAGAATGCGATTGGGCTTGTTCTCGTCATGGTCGCTGCCTACATCGGGATCGGCGTGTGGCGACGGCGGCGACGTCGGGCGCGGCGGCAGTACCCGCGACTGAGATGAGCTGAGTGGCTTACTTTGACAACGCGAGGGGCGTCATTCGGTCAAAAGATGCCAGCACCTTCGTCGCGGCGAAATTGACATTCCCGCAGTGCTGTGTTCGTATCGCTGGTTCCCGCGCCCAGCCCGGTGAGCGATGAAGAGGACCTATCAGCCGAGCAACCGCCGCCGTAAACGAACGCATGGCTTCCGCGCCCGGATGGCTACGCCCGGCGGACGCCGCGTCTTGAAGCGGCGGCGCGACAAGCGGCGCCGGCGCCTGACGGTCGCGATTCCACCGAAGCAGCCCGGGTGAACCGTGGCCGCCTCGCACAGCTACCCGAAGGCGGTTCGCCTGCGTCGGCGTGCCGAGTTCCTCGCCGTGCAGCGCGAGGGGCGCCGTCGGCACAGCGAACACCTGGTGGTGATCCGCCGCCCGGCCCCTGGGCTGTGCTCCCGTCTCGGCGTCACGGTGAGCAAGCGGGTCGGGAACGCGGTGGTCCGCAGCCGCGTCAAGCGGCTGCTGCGCGAGGTTTTTCGCGCGTGCCGCGGCGACATCAAGCCGCCGAGCGACGTGCTCGTGATCGCGAAGCCCGGCGCGGACACCCTCACCTATGCCCAAGCGGCTACCGAGTTCGTGCGAACCCTCGAGCTGTCCGCCGGCGGGTGACAGACCACGCCCGCGGCCGATTGCGCGGGCGCTGATCACGCTGCTCAGGACGTATCGCCTCGTGCTGGCGCCGGGGTTACCGGCCACGTGTCGGTTCGCTCCAAGCTGCTCGGCGTTCGCCATCGGGGCGATCGAGGAGCACGGTGCGGTGCGCGGCACCTGGCTCGCCGCGCGGCGGGTCGCACGCTGCCACCCGTGGCACGACGGCGGCTACGATCCGGTCCCCGCGCGGAGAACGTGAGTCGTGGACCAGCGGAGACTCCTGATCGCGTCTGCGATCTCGCTACTCCTGATCTTCGCCTACCAGGAGCTGGTGTTGAGCCGGTACCAGAAGCGGCAAGCGGCCACCCCGACACCCGCGGCGTCGAAGGCAGCGCCTTCGCGTGAGCCACTCCCAGAGCTCGCGAGCGACCTGGCGGCGGACCCGGGGGTCGGCGGTTTGGTCAGCGTGGAGACGGATCTGTGCCGGATCACTCTCACGCCGGTCGGTGGGCGCGTCGTCGGACTCGAGCTCAAGGGCTATCGGCGCTCGGTCGCAAACGACAGCCCTCTGGATCTTGTGGAGGCGGGCCCCATCCTGCCCCTCACCTTGCAGCTCGGTCCCGGCGGCAGTGACGCGCGCTTGGCGTACCGACCGTCCCGGACGGACGTGGTGGTGCACGGCGGTGACAGTGCAGAGGTGGTGTTCGAGGGCGGCTCAGCTGCCGGGATGCACCTCGAGAAACGGTACCGGTTCACCGGGGACCGCTATCTCTTCAAGCTCGCCGCGAGTGTGTCGGGTGATGCTCCCGCGCCGTCGCCGCTCGGACTCATCGTGACGCCGCTTCAGGCTGACAGCCCGACGGCCGCGGCAAGGGCCGTCGCCCTGGTCGGCGATAGCCTGATCGAGAAGCCGGTCAAGGACGCTCCAACGATCGACGCCCCGTTCGACGCCAGCGCGTGGGCCGGATTCGCTACGCAGTACTTCATCTCGGTTGCGATGCCGGCGTCCGGCACGCTGCCCGCCGTGCTGACAGGCGCAGCGGGGCTGCCGGTCGTCAGGGTGGACGCGGCGGTCGTGCGTCGAAAGGCGAAGTTCGCCGTCTACGTGGGGCCGAAGGACCGCGAGGTCCTTGCCCGCGCGGGCCATGACCTGGGCCGGGCCCTCAACTTCGGGAAGTTCTGGTTCGTCGCGATCCCG
>DATNOH010000288.1:0-4279 GCA_035601435.1 Gemmatimonadales bacterium
AGCTTCCCGCACGACCCGCACGCACCCACTTCATCGGACGCGAAGATCGCTGCCTCCTCCTGCGCGCAGCCCGCCCGATGCTGCCCGCAGACCAGGCGGCGGGACGTGTCGGTACGGCGCAGGTGTGGCGAGCAGTGCACCTGTCCATCCACGGCGCACACGGCGCTATGCGCCGCGCAGACCAGCTTGCCGCAGCTCGCGCATTCCGTCACCTCGTCCACACCCACCCGCTCCCTGGACCCGCCCTCACAGTAGCGCAGGCACGCCGTGCAGAGACGACGGCGTCCCTTTGGCGCGTCCGCGTGGCTCTGCTCGGCGTGCCGGTTGCAGACGACCCGGCCGCAGCTGCCGCACGGCTCCAGGCACGTGGCGCAGGCCGCGTGCCCGTCCTCGGCGCACACACCCTCGTGCGCCGTGCAGTACTGCAACCGGCACGAGGGGCATACGCGGGCGTGCTCGTCACACGCCGGCTGCCCGTCCACGCGACACTCGGCGAGGCCGTGCTCCGCGCAGAAGTCCTCGGCGCAGACTGAGCAGCGGTGCGAGCAGGCGTCACAGCCGCAGTGGTCGTGCCGGCAGACGACCAGGGCCGCCGGCGGGCGGCCGCAATGCGGACACGTCATGGCCCACGCGGCGGCACCGCTCAGGGACCGCTGCGCGCTGAACGTCCCCCGCCGCCCCCGCGCTGACTCGAGCTGCCACTCCGCCCGCTGCATCACGACGGTGGCCTCGACGAGCTGCACGGGATGCACGGTCGCCCGCACCTCACTGCGCCGGATCTCTTCGGTCCGGCGCCGCGCGGCGAGAGCCGAGACCGTGCCGATGGCCTCCTCGCTGGACTGCTCCTTGAGGATCGACTCGAAGTACCGCTCGAGCCTGGCGAGCTCGGCGGCAAGCTCGCCCGCGGCCGCGGCGCGTCGCGCGGCTACCCGCTCCGTCGACTTGTCACGGAGATGGCTCAAGAGGAGCCGGAGCAAGTCCCCGGGCTCCCGAGCGGCAACCGGCTTTGCCGCGGCTGCCAACGCTTCATCGGCGGGCTCGACCCGGCCCGCTTCGAGATCCTGGAACGCGCCGGCCAGGTCGTCATCTACCCTGGCGCCGGTCGACAAGTCGTACACGTCGCTTTCCACCACCGCTTCCTCGACCCCGGCGCCGGCGCGTAGCACGACGCGCGCGAACAGCCGCCCTATGGGATGCACGGCCAAGCGCTTCTCGCTCGCCCGCGCCGTGCCGTCCCGTACGGGAATCGCGAGCTCGACGCGCCGCGGATCGCCCGCGCCGGCCGGCGCGATCAGACCCAACGACAGGCGCGACGCCCGCGCGCGAATGGCCTCGAGCAGCTGGGAGAGGAAGGGGCTGCCAAGCACCGCGATCTCGGCATCCGGGTCGCGCTCCAGCGCGTCGACCGAGAACGCCAGGCGCAAGGATTCGCGGTCCCTGAAAAACGGGCGTTCGGCCTGGGGCAAGCGCAGCTCGGAATGATCCGGGCCGAGCGCGGCCTGTTTCACACCAGCGAGCCGGCAGTAGCGCTGGAGCAGCGGCCGGATGCGCGCGTCGGCGAGCGGATCGCTGTCGCCGATCGGCTGCGGCGCCGGCAGAGCACGCTCGCGCCGAGGCTTGGACTTAGGCCTAGGCTTGGGCTTAGGCTTGGGGCGCTGGGTCACTCGGCGTCGGCCTCGATGTCGGCGAGGAACAGGGGAAGACGGTCCACCTGCGCCACGAGCGCGATCGCGCGTCCGGAGCTGCTCACGCCGCTCAGCCTTACCAGCTCCCCGTACTGGGGATGGCTACCGGCTGGCTGGTGCGTCGTGACGCCTCCGATGCGCTCGATCGACTTGAGTGCCTCGAGCACCTCCGTCACGTGGACGCCGAGCCGCTGGCGCTTGGCGTCCCAGCCGGCGGCGCGGACGAGGTGGCTCGTCCCGTAGCCGAGTCGCAGGCGACCCGGGGCGGACAGCTCCTGGAACCGGTGCTCGAGGCGTACGGCGTTGTCGTCCGGCGCGATGAGGGAGTTCAGCTGCTCTTGCTCCTTGCCGACCGCGCTGCTCTTCTCGATGTCGGCGCCGATCGCCTCCACTCGTCGCGCGAAGTCCTCTTCGTTCTCGGAGGCGAGCCACTCGTCCGCGAGCCGGCCCTCGAACGTATGCGCGCCGCCGAACTCGCCGAGGATCAGGTCCAGCTCGCCCACCACCAGCTCGAACAGCTTGATCTTGCGGTCGAGCAGCTGGAGGATGTACGCCTCGATCGTCCCGGCGGCGGCGAGATTCACGATGTGTACCTCGCGCGTCTGCCCGATCCGGTGCAGCCGTCCGATGCGCTGCTCCACCACCATCGGGTTCCAGGGCAGGTCGTAGTTCACGAGCACGTTGCAGAACTGGAGGTTCCGTCCTTCGCTGCCGGCGCGGCTGGCGATCAGCACGCTGCGCTCGTCGTCGTGGAACGCGCGGATGCGTTTGTCCCGCTCGGGCGTCGAGTGCGCGCCCCAGTAGACGATCGCCTTGCGACCGAGCTTGGTGACGCGCTCTTCGATCAGTTCAATGGTGGGGCGGTGATCGCTGAAGACCACCACCCGGTCGGGGGTCTCTTTCAACAGGTCGGTGAGCACGGTGAGCTTGGCGTGCGTCTTGATGCCCTTCGCCCGCTTGGCGAGCTGCTTCGCGATCGTGCGGTACGCGGGGTTGATGCGCTCGCCCTGCGCCAGGTGCTCGAGCGACTCGGCGAGTGCGCGCGCGGAGGAGCACAGCCGCTGGCGCAGGTGGATGACCGCGAGCTGGATGATCCCCCTCCGGGTCCGCTTCCGGGTTCGCGTCCCGTCATCCCCCTCCTCCTGCGCCGCCCGCTGGACGAAGCCTTCCCGATAAAGCCGGCGCAGGAACTCGGTGGTGCCCTGGTACAGGTCCGCCTCGGCCTTGGTCAGGCGGACCTCGGGGTGGCGCGCGCGGCGCGGCGGCAAGTTCAGGTCGTCGATCACGCTCGTGCGCCGCGTGCGGATCATCACCTCGTGCGTCAGCGCCCGCAGGGCGGCGGGGTCCTTGGGCATGCGGTGGTCGCCGGCCACGAGATGCACCTTGCGGAACTCCGGCCAGGTGCCGAGCTGTCCCGGCCGCAGCAGCGTGACGAGGTTGTACAGCTCGCGCAGGTCGTTCTGCAGTGGCGTCGCCGTGAGCAGCAGGATGAAGTCGCGTTCGATTTTCTCAATGAACTGGTAGGTCGCGCCGCGCTGGCTCTTGACCTTGTGCGCCTCGTCCACGATCACGAGGTCCCAGCGGTGCCGCAGGATCTCCTCGGCATGCCGGCGCGAGCGCGCGCGGTCGTGCGACACGATCGCCTTGGTGACGTTCAGCCAGTCGTCGGGCTCGCTCGGCGTGTCGAAGCGCTCGAAGAACTTCTCCTCGAGCTCGCCCTGCCACTGCCCCACGAGCGAGGCCGGCGTCAGGATCAGCACGCGGCGGGCGAGCCCGCGAATCGCGAGCTCCTTGTAGATGATGCTCGCCTCGATCGTCTTGCCGAGGCCCACCTCGTCGGCCAGGATGGCGCGGCCGCTCATGTGGCGCAGCACCCGCTGGGCGACGTCGATCTGGTGCGGCAGCGCCTTGATCGCGTTCGCGTCGAGTGTGATCAACCGTTCGAAGCCCGGGACCAGGGCGATCCGTTCCGCCTCACGCCGCAGCTCGTGCCAGGCGCGGTCGGTCGGGGGCGCTTGGAGCCGTTTCGCGAACGCCTCGAGGGAGTGCTCGTCTACAGACCAGACGTCCTCGGCTGGCGGGGTGGGCAGGGGCAGAACGGTTGGCGATTCCGGCATCGACACGCAGCGGGTGGCGAGGGGGCCACAATATATCAGTTATCAGTTATCAGTTATCAGTTGTCAGTTCTCAGCTTTCAGCGGTCAGCTTTCAGCCGCCAGCAGTTTTAGCGGCGGATGTACTTTGAGGTCGTCGGAGAGATAGTCAGGCCAAGTCGGAACGCCACTAGCGCCGCGCGACGCTCGTGCCTTTCTTTTTCTTCTTCGCTGCGCGCTTTAGAACCCGTACAGCTCGGCCGGATTGTCCACGAGGATCCTGCGGCGAACGGCTTCGTCGGGCGCCCACTCGAGCAAGAGGTCGAGCAGGTTGGCGTCGTCCGGGAAGGCGTCCTTGGGCGCCGTCGGATGCGGCCAGTTGCTCGCCCAGAGCATGCGCTGCGGCGCCGCCTTTACCAGCGCTTTCGCGAGAATGCCGACGTCCTCGTACCGCGGCGGTCCGCTCTTCGACACTTCGTACGCGGCGGAGAGCTTCACCCA
>DATNOH010000289.1:0-2815 GCA_035601435.1 Gemmatimonadales bacterium
GCGGCGGCGCCGCGCGCGTGCTCGGGCACGACGTGGCGCGCGAGCCCGACCGGGTCCGCCGCCGCCTGGGCGTCGTCTTCCAGCACGCGAGCGTCGACCGCACGCTCACCGTGGAGGAGAACCTGGTCCACCACGGGCATCTCTACGGACTCTCCGGCGCGTCCCTCCGCGCCGCCGTCGAGGCGGTGACGGGACGCCTCGGCTTGGCCGAGCGCCGGCGCGAGCGGGTGGGCACGCTCTCGGGCGGGCTCCAGCGGCGCACCGAGCTCGCGAAGGCGCTCCTCGTGCGCGCGGAGCTCCTCCTCCTCGACGAGCCGACCAGCGGGCTCGACCCCGGGGCGCGCCGCGAGTTCCTGGGCTTCTTGGCGGAGCTGCGCGCGGCGGACGGGATCACGATCGTGCTCACCACCCATGACATGGAGGAGGCGGAACGCTGCGATCGCGTCGCCATCCTCGATCGAGGCCGGCTGGTCGCGCTCGGCGCTCCGGAGGCCCTGAAGGCCCAGGTCGGCGGCGACGTGCTCGTGGTCGTGGGGCCCGACCCGGCGCGCCTCGCCGAGCGGGTGCGCGCACGCTTCGGCCTCGCCGGGCGGCTGGTCGACGGCACGCTCCGCCTGGAGCGCGCGCGCGGCCACGAGCTGGTGCGCGACCTGATCGAGGCCTTCCCGGAGGAGGTGCGCACGGTGAGCTACGGGAAGCCGACCCTCGACGACGTGTTCATCCGGCTCACCGGCCACCGCCTGGCGGAGGCCTGATGCTGGCCGTCGCCGCGCTCTGGCACCGGGAGGTGATCCGCTTCGTGCGCCAGCGAAGCCGGCTGCTGGGCGCGCTGGCGCAGCCGCTCGTCTTCTGGCTGCTGCTCGGGGGCGGGCTCTCGCCCTCCTTCCGGCCGCCGGGTGCGCCGGCAGGCGCGAGCTATCTCGCCTATCTCTACCCCGGAATCCTCGCGCTCGTCCTGCTCTTCACGGCGATCTTCGCCACCATCTCGACGGTCGAGGACCGGCACTCGGGCTTCCTCCAGGGCGTGCTGGTGGCGCCCGTGTCGCGCACCGCGATCGTCGTCGGCCAGGCGCTCGGCGGGACGACGCTGGCGGTGGGGCAGGGGCTCGCGTTCCTGGCGCTCGCGCCGCTCGCCGGGCTCCGCCTCGCGCCGCTCGGCGTGCTCGGCGCCGTCGGCGTGATGGTCGTGGTCGCCTTCGGGCTCACGAACCTGGGGCTGCTGATCGCGTGGCGGATGGAGTCGACGCAGGGGTTCCACGCCATCATGAACCTGCTCCTGATCCCGATTTGGCTGCTCTCGGGAGCATTCTTCCCGCCCGCCGGGGTGCCCGCGCCGCTCGCCTGGCTGATGCGCCTCGACCCGCTCACCTACGGGCTCGCCGCGCTGCGCGAATGCCTCGATCCGGCGGCGATGGGGCTGCCGCCGTTCGTGTTCTCGCTCGGCGTGGCGCTCGCCTTCGGGGCCTTCACGTGTGCAGCCGCCGTCGCGACCGCGCGGCGATCGGTGGCGGCGTAGGGCGCCGCTTTACCCGACGCTGACCCGTCTCCTGCTCGAAGCCTCGCCAAGTTCTGATTGGTTCCCAACGCGCCGGGCGCGGCGGCCGCGCTGGTCGTGGCAGATCACCACGCTCCGCCGCGCCCGCTTGGAGGCGTCCTCGCCGCGGGCCGAATGGTGCCGATCTTCGCCGCTTCGCGCTTTGCCATAGGGCGGCGGGACACGTCGTCGGCGGAACGCCGCCAGCCTGGCACTCGCCGTGTCGAAGGCTTTGCGGCGCGCGATCGCATACATCGGAGTCGCTCCGCTCAAGCGGCGTGGCATAGTCGCACGAAAGTCACGACGTCATGCATGTCTGCTAGCTTTACGCCCTGCCTTACTTCTGCTGTCTCATGTGCTTCTGAGGCCCCCGTGGTACTGCGCTTGCTACCGGCCATGCAGACTGGGGGGGGTGCCTCGCGCTCCGCACCTGATTCCCTTCGAGGGCGACATGCCGACCAACACCGACTTCTGCCCCAGACCGACCAGCGACCGCACGTATCCCTTCGACGACAGGGTATCCCGAAGTCGTCGCTCCCGACCGATTTTCTCGGCACGCAGTTCACGCGCGACCTCGTAGCGGGTGTGGCCGGGCCCGACCGGACGGCCTTCTCCGCGGTCCCGCAGTGCACGCTCACGGAATTCTCGAAGAAACGTTTGACGTAGAACGGCGCGATCTGAACGAAGGGGACAGAAAATGACGAACTCGAGAAAGACCACGAAGTCCGTACGCGGATGGTTCCGTTGCGGCGGAGCGACAGCCACAACGCAGAACGTGGTCTGGGTATGGTGGCTATCGGCGGTGACGCTGGCGTTCGGCCTTCTGGCCGCCGCTCCGGTGCGGGCCGTTTGCATCAACGACGGACAAGGCCCCGACGACCAGCCGGGTCAGAAGGACTTGAGCGGGCTGTGCGAGCCGGGCCCGACGTGTTCCTCTTCCGCTACTACGCTCTCTCTCCTGTGGCAATTCGACGACGTGAATTGGACAGGCGGTAACACCGGGGACGCCTGTGCCCTCATCGACCTCAACCAGGACGGGCTGGCAGACCGGGCCGTCTGCGTGACGGTTTTCGGCGCGGCGCAGATGGCGGGCAAATGCTCCAACAACCAATTCCTGGGCTGCCGCAAGAACCAGGACTGCGGCTCAGGCGGGACCTGTGTTCTTCCGACCGACAACACGGGCCCCGCGCGGTGCTACACCTGCGCCAACGATAGGCCGACCCGTTGTGACAACGCCCAGGCGATCGCCTGTACGTCAGTATGCAGCGTTGGCGTCGCGGT
>DATNOH010000290.1:0-7980 GCA_035601435.1 Gemmatimonadales bacterium
CGACGTTCCGCGGATGCACGCTCGAGAGCCGCGGAACGAGTAAAACGTCGTCGAAAGTGAGAGCGGAAGCGGGCCGGAAGGTTCCCATGGCGAAAGTTACTGGGCGGGGGGCGTTTCCTCAACCTTGTCCTTGTCCGCGGACTTTTTCGCCGCCTCCTCCACCGCCGCCTTCCCCGCCGCCGCCACTTTCTCGAGCAGCTTTCCCGCCTTTCCCACCGCGTCCATCGTCCCCTTGATGATGTTGAGCGGGACGCGACCCGCCCGCAGCGTGTCCTCGAGCGTCTCCGCGACACGTTGGAACGGCGGCGCGCCGGCCGGGCGCTCGGCGTACTTCGACTCGAGGAACTCGACGTAGTCCAGCACCTGATACGCCTTGTCGTCGGGAAGCGCGTCGAGCTTCCGCAGCAGGCGGTCCCGCAGGATCTCGTTCATGGCAGGGTCTCGAGGCTGATCATGTCGAGCACCGGGTTGCCGAGGAACCGCGTGCGGCCGGTGCGCACGCGCGCGGTGACCTGAATGGTGGCGAGGGGCGTGAGCGTCTCGAGCTGCGCGCGTTTGGCCTCGGGGACCACGACGTACACGAAGCCCCGTTCGGGGAGCGGCCCCCGCGCCAGGAAGTAGGTCGCGCCGTTCGGGATCTCGGGCCGCAGCTCGTCGGCCTTCTGTGTCGAGATGAACTGCAGGGTCCAGCGGAGCACTTGTCCGGCATAGCGCTGCGGGTCGGTGCGCAGTTCGGCGGCGGTGATGCCCACGAGCACGCCCGGCGGCGCCATCTCCAGGTCCGCGCTCTTCACCCACCCCTCGAGCTCCACGCGCGTCCACTCGCCCGAGCGCCCCAGCACGCGCAGCGGCGCCGACGGCGCGAGCGTTCCCGTCGGCTGTCCTTCCGGCGCCCGGTACAGAATCGTGCGCCGCGCCGAGGCGACGCGCGAGGGGTCGACCGGCGCCGACGGGTTGGAAGTCGTGTCGGGCGGACCGACCCCGGGGCCGCGCGCCGGGGTGACGGGAGCCGTGGGCCGGGGGCCCGGGGTCGGTCCACCCGAAGCGCTATCCGGGCTCGCGGTACGCTCGCTCACTACCTGTGCGATCGACTCGAGATCCGTCTTTTCCACCCAACCCGCGCGCGTCACGTGGACCCAGCGACCCGACGTCCCTTCCGCGACTTTGTTGAGAAGGAACCCCTGAGGGAGCTTGCCGATGAGCGCGCCCGCGGCGGCGGAGCGCAGGTTTTCCTCCGGCGCGCGGGTGACCGTGAGGTCATAGCCGGCGCGCGGCGTCGGACCCACCGAGGTGGTGAAGATCCAGCCCTCGAGCATGACGCCCTGCCAGTCGCCTTGCGTCTCCCCGCCCGTGAGGACGGCACCGCGAGCCAGACGCGCCAGGCGCTTTCCACCCGGCTCCTGGTAGAACCAGGCGCCGTCGGTGGTGACGCGGTAGCGCGCTTGGGCGGTGAGCGACAGGGGTGTGACGAGCCCCAGCACAACTGGTAGGGCGCGGAGGGCCCGGCTAGATTGCATCCCCTCCAATATGGCAAAGAGGCGTGGGCCGCGCACCCCGGTCGTCCTGATCGTGCTCGACGGCTGGGGCTTCCGTCCCGGCCGCGAGGGCAACGCCGTCGAGCTCGGCCGGACCCCTGTGTGGCATCGCCTCTGGGCGAAAGTCCCCCGTACGTTGCTCAACGCGTCGGGGCTGGCCGTAGGTCTCCCCGAGGGACAGATCGGCAACAGCGAAGTCGGGCACCTGAACCTCGGCGCAGGCCGCGTGGTGCCGCAGGACATCGTGCGGATCTCGCAGACCATCGAATCAGGCGAGTTCTTCCGGTTGGCGCCGCTCGTCGAGCTGTGCACACGAGTGAAACGCCGCGGAGCCACGCTGCACTTGCTGGGGCTGATCGGCAACGGCGGCGTGCATGCACTCGATGAGCACCTCGCGGCCGCGGTGACGCTCGCGCACCAGCACGAGCTGCCCGTCGCGATTCATGCCTGGCTCGACGGGCGAGACACCCCCCCGCAGTCGGGCCTCGCGTTCATGCAGGAGCTGGTCGAGGGACTCGGGATTCGGGATTCGGGGATCGGGGGTGGCGGGGCCCGAGCCCCGAACCCCGAACCCCTAGCCCCCGTCGTCTCCACCGTGGTGGGGCGCTACTACGCGATGGACCGCGACAAGCGGTGGGAGCGCACCAAGATCGCCTACGACGCCATGGTGCACGGCGTGGGCGAGGTCGTCGCCGATCCGGTGACGGCGATCCGCCGCGCCTACGACGCGGGCGAGACCGACGAGTTCGTGAAGCCTCGCGTCATCGCGGGGACGCCGCGCATCCGACCCGGTGACGGAATCTTCTGCTTCAACTACCGAGCCGATCGCATGCGCCAGATGGTGCGCGCGCTGGCAGTGGAAGGGTTCGACGGCTTCGATACCGGCACCCGACCGGCCGTCGATCTCGTCACCATGACCCAATACGACGAGACGTTCCCCTTTCCGATGGCGTTCGGACCGATGGTGCTCTCGGAGATCGTGGCACAGGTGTTGTCGGACCACGGCAAGACCATGTTCCGCACGGCGGAGACGGAGAAGTACGCGCATGTTACGTACTTCTTCAACGGCGGCGTGGAGACACCCTACCCCGGGGAGGAGCGGCTGCTGGTGCCGTCGCAGAAGGTCGCCACCTACGATCTGATGCCGGAAATGAGCGCGCCCGGGGTGACGGACGTCCTGTGCAAGGCCATCGAGGCGGGACACCACGACTTCGTCCTCTGCAACTACGCGAATGGGGACATGGTCGGGCATTCGGGGGTACTAAGCGCGACCGTGAAGGCCGTGGAAACGGTGGATCAATGTCTCGAGCGCGTCGTGAAGAGCGCCGAGCGGCGCGGCGCCACCCTGCTCATTACGGCCGACCACGGCAACTGCGAGCTGATGATCGACCCCATGACGGACGGCCCGCACACGGCGCACACCACGAACCCAGTGCCGTTCCTGCTGGTGGACGACGAGGCGCGAGGGCCGCTGCGCCACGGCGGCGCGCTGCGCGATGTCGGCCCCACGGTGCTCCGACTGCTCGATATCCAACCGCCGCCGGAAATGACCGGCAGAGACTTGAGGGAGACGGACTGATGAAAGACATGCTATGACGCTACGACGTTACGCTGTATGTCTGGTCCGCCCCGCCATCGCTGCGATCGTGTGGCTTAGCGTCCTAGCGTCGTACAACGTGACCGCCGCCCAAGTCGGTCACGACCCCGGTCACTCTCCCTACAGGGACGTCCGTCGCGGCGCGGCCTGGGTCCTCACGTTCGGATACCTCGGCGGCAGCCGGGGCAGCGTAGGCGTAGGGCTCTCGAGCGGGAAGGCCGGCGGCATCCGCTACGAGCCCTCGTTCGGCGCGATCGGCGCATCGCTCGGCCTCGCTTACGGGCGAACGGACCGCTTCGTCGTCGATCCGACGCAGGATTCCCTGTCCCCGCAACGCAAGACCGGCCCATTCCCCAACGACGTCGTCCTGGCAGATGCCGGGTTACAGCTCGTCCTCACCGGCCGCAAGACATGGCGCGGGTTCGCCCCATATGTGGGCGGAGCCCTGGGGGTGGCGATCAGCGGCTCGTCGCCGCGCGACGCGAGCGGCTACAAGTTCGGCACCAAGTTCATGCTCGCGCCCAACGCCGGCTTGCGGTGGTATCCCGCCCGGCGGCTCTCCCTGCGCGGCGACTTCCGCCTGGTGCTGTGGAAGCTCAACTACCCCATCTCCTACAAGCAGCCGGCGCCCGGCGACGGCAGCCGCGTGCTGCCCCTGACTGCGTCGCTCACCGAGTGGACGTCTCATCCCTGGGCGACGATCGGCGTGGGATGGACTTTCTAGGAGAAGGATTGCGGCGGGCGGTCGCGTTGCTGTTCTCCGGCGACGCGGAAGTGTACGGCATCGCGCTCCTCACCCTCAAGATCGGTCTCATCGCCACCGTGCTCGCCTGCGGGCTCGGGATCCCCGTCGGCTTCGTGCTCGCCACGCGGCCCTTCTGGGGGCGCCGCGCCGCGCTCACGGTCGTCAACACCGCCCTGGCGTTTCCGACCGTGGTGGTAGGCCTGCTGCTCTACGGGGTGCTGTCCCGCCGCGGCCCGCTGGGGGGGCTCGAATGGCTGTACACCTGGCAGGCGATCGTAGTGGGCGACGTCTTGCTCGCGCTCCCGATTGCCGCCGCGCTCGCCGCCGCTGCCGTCCAGGGTGTGGATCCCCGCATCCGCCGCACCGCCGAGACGCTCGGCGCCGGCCGCTGGCGTACGGCGTGGACCGTGGCGCGCGAGGCCCGGTTCGCCCTGGCGGCGGTGATCACCACAGCCTTCGGCCACGTCGTCGCGGAGATCGGATCCGCCATGACGGTGGGCGGCAACATCCGTGGGCAGACACGCACTCTCACGACGGCGGTTGCGCTGTACACGAGCCAGGGCGACTTCGGTCTGGCGCTTGCCCTCGGGCTCATCCTCCTGCTCCTCGCCCTGCTCGTGAACGTCGCGTTGCAGGCGCTTCAGGGCCGCGGTCATGCTTGAGCTGGTGGCCGTGCGTCACCGCTACGACGGACGCGTGGTACTCGACATCGAGCGGTTTGCCGTGGCACCGGGGGCGGGCGTGGCGATAGTGGGACCGAACGGATCGGGCAAGAGCACTCTGCTGCGCCTGCTCGCCCTGCTCGAGCGCCCCTCCGAGGGGGAAGTGCGGCTGGGCGGCGTGGTAGTGGCCGGAGGCAAGGCAGCGCGGGCGGGGGCCGGTGTGCGGCGGCGCATCACGCTGGTGGAGCAGCGACCGGTGTTGTTACGCGGCACAGTCCGTGAAAATCTGGAGTTCGGACTTCAGGTGCGAGGGGTCAGACGCATAGAGGTGAATAGAAGAGTAGAGAGTACCGCAGCGCAGCTCGGGATCAGTCCGCTGCTTCAGCGCAGGCGGCACGAGTTGTCCGACGGCGAGGTGCAGCGGGTGGCGGTGGCGCGCGCACTCGCGGTCGAACCCGACGTGCTGCTGCTCGACGAGCCCGCCAGCTCGGCCGACCGCGCGGCGGCGCAGACGCTGTACCGCGCGCTCGCCGAAGAGCGGGCCCGCCGCCCGCTCGCCGTCTGCCTCGCGTCGCATCAGCTGGAGGATGCCTATCGCTGGGCGGACGACGTGCGCGCCCTCGCGGAGGGTAGACTGTCACCGGTCACGCCCGAGAACCTGTTTCGCGTGGAGCTGCCCGCGAGCGGAAGCGGTGGCGATCTGAAGCATGTGTGCGTCGGCCCGATTGAGATCGCCGCGACCACCGACAAGACGGGCCCCGCAATTCTCGCAGTGCCGCCCACGGACATTTTCGTGAGTCGCGAGCCGCTCGCGTCCTCGGCGCGCAACGTATTCGTCGGACGCGTGACCCGACTAGCGCACCAGCGGCCGGGAGCGGTGCACGTCACGGCGGATGTGGGCGTAGAGCTGGTCGCGGTGGTCACAGAGGAGGCGGCCCGCGACCTGGGGCTCACGCCGGGAGGCCCCGTGGTGTTCTCGTTCAAGGCCAGCGCGGTGCGGGTGTTCTAGCAATGCCGATCAGCTATCTTACGCGCATCGTTGAGTTTAGCGCCACGCATTACATCCGGCGGGCCGACTGGCCCGAGGAGCGGAACGCTCGCGAGTTCGGCCGAGCGGCGACTGAGCATGGCCATCGCTACCAGTGCCGGGTCACGGTGAAAGGCCCGCTCACGGCGGAAGCGGGGGGCGTCATGAGCCTCGAAACGCTGGATCGACTGCTGGCCGAAGAAATCACCCGGCGGCTCGACGGCCGCAGCATCAACGAAGCGCTGCCCGAGTTCAGCCCCGGGCGCCGGCTCGCCACGGGGGAGGCGCTCACGGTGTACCTGTGGGAACGCATCGCGCCGCAGTTGCCGCGCGGCATCACGCTGCATGCGGTGCGCGTGCAGGAGGGGCCACACATTTATTCGGAATATTTCGGTGAAGCGTAAGCCACGAACCCCGGACCCGATCCCGGACCTCACCCCCCGGCCCCCTCTCCCTTCGGGAGAGGGGGAGTTCAGGACGTCCCCCCTCTCCGGAACGGAGAGGGGGTCAGGAGGTGAGGACTCACCGTCGGGGAACCCTCACGCCCCCGGCAGCCGCCGCGGCCGCATGCTCGCTGAATCGGCCGTCGTCGAAGAGATGCCGGTCTGGCTGGAAGTGAACGGCGCGCCGGCGGTGACGTGGATGTGCACACCCGACCAGCTCGAGGAGCTCGCGACGGGGTGGCTCCATGGCGAGGGCTACATCGAGTCGCTCGACGACCTGGTGAAGCTGCGGCCCTGCGCCCCGGACTTGGGGTTCTGGGCCGAGGTGAAGCCGGAGCGGGTGGCCGCCGTCAAAAGTGAAAACCGCAAGCGAGTGCTCGCGTCGGGGTGCGGCGCCGTGTCCACGTTCCTCGCCGATCCGCACCAGGTGGCGCACGCGCCGGCGCGGGGCGAGCCGCCCGCACCGGACCGGTTGCGCGCGCTCTTCAAGGAGCTGTTCGGGCGGGGGGAACGTTACAACGAGACCGGCGGCATCCACGCCGCCGCGCTCACGGACGACGAGCGTCTGCTGTTTCACGCCGAGGACATCGGGCGACACAACGCCGTGGATAAAGTAGTGGGCGCGGCGGTGATCGCGCGGGAACCGATCGCGGGGCGCGGGCTTCTCGTCACCGGCCGCATCTCGGCGGAGCTCGCGTACAAGGCGGCGCGCGCCGGGCTCGCCTGGGTCGCCACGCCGAGCGTACCCTCGACGCTGGCGGTGACCATCGCGCAGCGCACGGGGATCGTGCTGGTCGGGCGGGCGGTGAGCGGCACTCCGCACGTCCACCGGCCCGACACGTGACAGAGGAGGCGCTGCGCGACATCCTCCGGGCGGCGCGCACCATCGCCGTCGTGGGGCTGTCGCCCAAGCCGACGCGCCCGAGCCACGGCGTCGCCCGCTACCTGCGGGACGCGGGCTACCAGATCGTCCCGGTGAACCCGGGCCACTCCACAATTCTGGGCGAGAAGAGCTACCCTACCCTCACCGTCGCTGCGGCGGACCACACGATCGACATCGTAGACGTATTCCGGCGCAGCGAATTCGTCGGGGCGATCGTGGACGAGGCCATCGCGCTGCAATCGCCCCCGCGAATGATCTGGCTGCAGCTTGCGGTGGTGGACGACGCGGCGCAAACGCGGGCGCAGGCGGCGGGCATTCCCTGCGTGATGGATCGCTGCCTGATGGTCGAGCACCGGGCGCTCGGAGTCTGAGGGTGCGCGGCGCCGTCCTGGCCGGCGGCGCCGCCCGCCGCTACGGCGGGCATCCCAAAGGGCTGGTCGAGCTCGGCGGGCGACGCATCCTCGACCGCGTGGTGGACGCCGTAGCTACGGTTACAGGCGAGGCCCCGCTGCTCGTCGCCAACGCCCCCGACGGCCCCACCTGGCGACGCGATCTCCGGACCATCCCCGACGTGCGCCCCGGCCAGGGGAGCCTGGGAGGGATCTACACCGCCGTCGTGTCGGGCGTAGGACCGGTGCTGTGCGTTGCTTGGGACATGCCGTTCCTCACCGTTGAGTTGCTGCGGGCGCTGCTCGAGGGTTCGACGGGCTGGGACGCCTTCCTTCCCGAGAGCGATGGCCGCCGCGGGGTGGAGCCGCTGTGCGCCGTGTACGGGCCGGCCTGCGGTTCCGCCATCGAGCGGCAGCTCGCGCGCGGCGACCTGCGGGCGATCGGCTTCCACGCCGATGTGAAGGTCGGTACACTACCGCTCGAGCGGGTGCGCGCACTCGGCGATCCGGACCTGCTGTTCTTCAACGTGAACACTCCGGCGGACCTCGAACGGGCGGAGGCGGCGTGGCGGCAACGCGGATGATGTCGATCATCGGGCGCAAGAACGCCGGCAAGACGACGCTCCTCGTCGCACTCGCGGCCGAGCTCTCGCGCCGGAAATTCCGCGTCATGACCATCAAGCACGGCACCCACCCCGC
>DATNOH010000291.1:0-2178 GCA_035601435.1 Gemmatimonadales bacterium
TTCAGGTCGCTCGCGCGCACGGCCTTCTTGTCGGGCGTCAGCCCCACGATGATGCGTGCGAGGCGCTGCTCCAGGTCCTCGATGCCCGTCGCCAGCGCCATGATGGCCATGATCTCCGAGCCCGGGATGATCACGAACCGCTCCTCGCGCGCCGGGCCGGCGTTCAAACCCCCGAGCCCCACGATGATGTTGCGCAGGGCGCGGTCGTTCATGTCGATGGTGCGGGGCCAGGTGATGCGACGCGTGTCGAGACCGAGCGCGTTGCCGTGATGGAGATGCGAGTCCAGCATGGCCGATAGCAGGTTGTGCGCGCTCGCGATGGCGTGGAAGTCACCCGTGAAGTGGAGGTTGATGTCTTCCATCGGGACGACCTGGGCGTAGCCGCCCCCCGCGGCTCCCCCCTTTACGCCGAAGACCGGCCCAAGCGACGGCTCGCGAATGCAGAGCGCCGCGTTCCGCCCGATCTTGCGCAGCGCCTGGGTCACGCCGACGGTGACAGTGGATTTCCCCTCGCCCGCGGGCGTGGGATTGATTCCGGTGACCAGCACGAGCCGTCCCTTGGGCTTACGGCGCGCCAGCGCGGCAAGCCGCACCTTCGCCTTGTACTTGCCGTACAGCTCGATTTCCTCGTCGTCGAGCCCCAGCTCCGCGGCGATGTCGGCCACCGGCCGCAGCTCGGCCGCCTGCGCGATGGCGATGTCGGTGGGTACCTTGGCCGTCGTGGTCACGGATGCTCTTGGCTAGAGGGTCGTGGCGAGCCGCGCCCCGAAGAGCCGGCAGGCGTTGTCCGTCGTTCGTTGTTCGATGGTCTCGAGCGCATCGCCCCGGGCCCGGGCGAGTGCCGCCGCAACGAAGCGCACGAAAGCCGGCTCGTTGCGCTTCCCGCGGTGAGGAACGGGCGCAAGATATGGGCCGTCGGTCTCGACGAGCAGTCGGTCGGGCGGGCAGGTGGTGAGGGGGTCGGTCATGCTCCAGCTCTTGAACGTGATCATGCCGCTGAAGGAAAAGTAGGCGGCGATCGCCATCCCCGCCTCGAACACACCCGGACCGGAGCTGAAGGAGTGCAGCATGACCGGCGTGTCGGCACCCCGGAGCAGGGCGACCACGTCGTCGTCGGCCTCGCGCGCATGCACGACGACCGGCTTCCGAGCCTCACTGGCGAGGATGAGCTGGGCCTCGAAGGCGCGACGCTGTGCGTCGCGCGGCGAATGGTCGTAATGGTAGTCGAGCCCCGTTTCTCCCAGCGCCACCACTTCGGGTAGGGCAAGCAGGTCTCTCAGGCGGACGGCGGCGGCGGCCGACCAGTGCCGCGCCTCATGGGGGTGGACGCCGGCCGTGGCGGAGAGGCCGGGGTGCGCCTGGGCAAGCGCTGCCGCCCGCTCGCTCTCTGCCAGCGTGGCACCGATGACCACGACGTGCCCGACACCGGCCTCCCGCGCGCGTGCCAGGACCCCATCGCGGTCGGGGTCGAACGCCGCATCGCCGAGATGGCAGTGGGCGTCGACCAGCACGTCACACGGCCGCTTTGGAGCGGACCCCGGAGCCACCCTCGGGCGCCGCGGGGGGCGGGTTGAGCGGAACGGACCCCGTGGGCCGGAGCGCCCGGGCGCCGCGCGCGTCTTCGCCGGGCCAGCGTTTCTCGATGTACATCAGCAGCGGGGCCGCGATGTAGATCGACGAGAAGGTGCCCGTGAAGATCGCGAAGGTCATCACCAGCGCGAAGGGCCGCAGCACCTCGCCCGCCAGCAGCACCAGCGCGATCGTCGTGGCCATGGTGGTCCCGTGGGTCAGCACGGAGCGCGGCAGCGTCTCGTTGATCGAGAGATTCAGGATCTCGTACAGGTTCTGGCGCCGGAACTTGCGCAGGTTCTCCCGCACGCGATCGAAGATGATGATCGTGTCGTTCAACGAGTACCCGACCATCGTGAGTACCGCGCCGACGACGACGAGGCTCACCTCGAGGTCAAGGTAGCGGATGAACGCGATCGTGCTGAGGATGTCGTGACCGGTCGCGAGCACCGCGGCGAGGCCGAAGCGCCACTCGAAGCGGATCGCGAGATAGGCGAGCGTGACCAGGAAGGACAGCAGGATCGCCAGGAAGGCCTTGCTCTGGAGCTCGCGGCCGACCTTGGGGCCGACGGCCTCGGTGCGCAGGATCTTGTAGTGCTCCGGCGCCGG
>DATNOH010000292.1:0-2642 GCA_035601435.1 Gemmatimonadales bacterium
AGGAACACGGCGGCGAGTCCTTCTACGTGGTGCGCAAGGGTGCGACGCCCGCGTTTCCCGGCCAGAAGGGGTTCGTGGGCGGCTCCATGGGTGACGACGCCGTGATCATCCGGGGTGTCGCGTCGGACCGCGCCGACGTGCAGGACCTGCAGGCGCGCGCGCTGTACTCGACCGTGCACGGTGCGGGTCGAGTCATGAGCCGCACGGCCGCGGCCGGGAAGCGCACGCGCCGTGGCAAGGTCTCGAAGCCCGGCGCCATTTCGCGCGAGATGATGCTCGAGTGGGTGCAGCAGAAGGGCGTCGCGCTGCGCGGCGGCGGCGCCGACGAGAGTCCCCACGTGTACCGCCGGCTGCCCGAGGTCCTCGCGGCGCAGGGGCCGACCGTGGAAGTGCTGCACGTCCTGCATCCGCTCATCGTGGTGATGGCGGGGGCCGAGGAGTTCGATCCCTACAAGGACTGAGCCTTCACCTCGTCCCACAGTTTGTCGAGCTCGTCGAGGCTCGCGCGGCCGATCTCCACGCCGCGCTGCTCGGCGAGCCGTTCCATCGCTTCGAAGCGCCGCCGGAACTTGTCGTTCGCTTGCTCGAGCGCGGCGCGCGGGTCGACGTCGAGCTTCCGCGCCAGGTTGACCACCGCGAACAGGAGATCGCCGACCTCCTCCTCGATGGTTCCACGTTGCCCGTTGCCCGTTGCACGTTCGACCTCGTCCAGCTCTTCCTTCACTTTCGCCGCCGGACCCTGCGCATCCCGCCAGTCGAATCCGACCCCCGCCGCGCGTTCCTGTAGGCGATACGCCATGAGGAGTGGGGGCAGGGAAGGTGGCAAGCCACGGAGCGTCCCGCTCCCCGCGCCCCGCTCCCTTTTCTTGACGCGTTCCCACCCTTCAGGATCCGGTGTCGCCGAGTCTCCGAATAGCTTCGGGTGTCGCCGCCACATTTTCTGTTCGAGTGCGTGCGTCACGGACTCAGCATCGAATTCGTGCCGTTCTTCCCCGATCACGATCTGAAACGCGAGGTGCAGCAGCAGGTCACCCAGTTCGTCGCGTAACGCGACGGGATTGTCGGAGCGGAGGGCTTGGTCCAGCTCGAGTGCTTCTTCCACGAGATACGGGCGCAGCGTCGCGCGGGTCTGGGTGTGGTCCCAGGGGCAGCGGGCGCGCAGGTCGCGCACCAGCGCGAGGGCGCGAGCGAGGGCGGGGTCGGGCATGGTACCTGGAGTTTAACCCCTTTTTCGCCTTGCATTTACAAACTACGGCGCGTAGCTTTCGCGCGCCTGTGAACGCGTCTCCGAGCGGGCGCGACGCGCGCGCCTGGGTCGAAGTGGACCTCGCCGCGATCGTGGAAAATGCCCGCACCGTCGGACGCGTGGCGGGTACACGGCTCCTCCCGGTGGTCAAGGCGAATGCATACGGGGTGGGAGCCGTTGCCGTTTCCAGGGCGCTGGAGCCGCTCGCGCCCTGGGGCTACGGGGTCGCCACGGTCGACGAAGGCGCCGAGCTGCGGGTAGCGGGCATCACACGACCGGTGCTCGTGTTCATGCCTGCCCGGCCGGACTTGTTCGGCGCCTACCGGGCGCACCGGTTGACGCCGGCGCTGGGTGACGAGGCGAGCATCCACGCCTGGATCGCGCGGGGAGCGGAAGGTGGCGCGTTCCACCTGGAGATCGACACCGGGATGAATCGCTCGGGCGTCCGCTGGGATGAGATCGAGCCGATCGCGGATCTGGTCGACACGCCGTACCTCGAAGGCTGTTACACCCATTTTCACTCGGCCGACCGGCGGGACGGCTCGGCCGAGGCGCAGCTGGAGCGCTTCAAGGCCGCCGTGGGACGGTTGGCGCGCCGGCCGGAGTTACTGCATGCGGCGAACAGCGCCGCCGCGCTTCGGGGCACGGCGTTCGCACTGGACATGATCCGCCCCGGGATCTGTTTGTACGGGGCGTCTCCCGGCGAGGGGTTGCCGGCCGGCCGTCAGGCCATTGCTCTGCGCGCGCGTGTGGTGAGCGTTCGCACGGTGCGGCAGGGCGAGGGCGTCAGTTATGGCGCCTCCTGGACCGCGCCGCGCGACACCACGGTCGCGACGCTCGGGATCGGCTACGCCGACGGAGTGCGCCGTTTGCTGGGTCGCGAGTCCAAGGCGAGCGTGCTCCTGAGTGGTGTGCGCTGCCCGGTGGTCGGGCGCGTGACGATGGATCTGACAATGGTGGACGTGGGCGAGGGACGCGCCGCCGTGGGTGATGTCGCCACGCTGATCGGTGAGGCGGACGGGCTGGTCAACACGCTGGACCAGTTCGCCGCCTGGAGCGGGACGTTGCCCCACGAGCTCCTGACCGGGCTCGGTCCGCGCCTGCCGCGCGTCTACCATTGAAGCGGGCCGCGATCATCGTGCTGGACGGGCTCGGGATTGGACCGTGTCCCGACCAGGGGACGTACGGGGACGCCGGGTCGGATACGCTGGGGAACGTGGCGCGGGCGGTGGGCGGGTTGCGGCTGCCGAATCTGGAGCGGCTGGGGCTGGGGTGGTGCAGACCGATCGTCGGGCTCGCGCCCAGGGTTAGTGGGGCTCAAGTGCGGGGTTCTGACCCCGGGCGCAAGCCCGGGGATGGGCCGAAGGCGGCGTATGGTGTCGCATTTCCCAAGTCG
>DATNOH010000293.1:0-25303 GCA_035601435.1 Gemmatimonadales bacterium
GGGGATCATCGGGTAGATGCACGGCGTCAGACTCGTGACGAGTCCGGCGCCGAACAGCGTGACCAGCGCGATCAGGGGGTTATGACTGAGGGTAGCGGACAGCCCATCGACCATCCGTTAAAATACCCACCCCGACCGATAGATCGGCCGCACGTATTCCTCCGGGACCCGGAGGTTTGTCACCTGCCCGGTCTCCGGATTGATCTCCAGCGTCCGGCCCGACCGCACTGCGAGACAGCCGAGCAGTACCATGGACGTCAGCCCGCCGGCGTGGCCATCGAACGTCGAGCCGGCCGGCGCGCCGCCCTTGCAGGCGGCGATCCACTCCGGGTAGACGCCCGGCGACCGGGGGTATTTTTGCGCGGGCGGGTGGGCGACGAGGTCAGCCTGCTTCGCCGGGTCGAGTAGCTTCGGGTCGTCGCCGTACGTGCCGGCGACCAGCTTACCGTCGGTGCCGATCCACAACTGGCCGCCACCCCGGTCGAACGGCCAAGGCGCGTCGTCGGTCACCTCGGGCGGGCGCGGGGGATATAGACTGCCGTCGTGCCACACCGCCCGGAGCTCGGGGCGCGCACCCTTGGCGCGGAACGTGTACGTAATCCGCGAGCCGGCCGGCGCCGTTTCCTTGAACAGCGGCGTCGACTCGGGCTCGACGCGCACGGGAAGGCCGAGATCGAGGGCCCAGTAGGCGGCGTCCATGATGTGGCACGCCATGTCGCCCAGCGCGCCGGTTCCGAAGTCCCACCAGCCGCGCCACTTGAACGGGGCGTAGGCGGGGTGATAGGGTCGCTCCGGAGCGGGCCCGAGCCAGAGATTCCAGTCGAGCGTCGCCGGGACGTAGTACTCCTCGAGCGGCCGATCGATCGCCTGGGGCCAGATCGGTCGGTTCGTCCAGAAATGCACTTCGCGCACCGTGCCGATCGCGCCCGCCTCCACCCATTCGCGGATCAGGCGCGTCCCCTCGCGCGCATGGCCCTGATTTCCCATCTGGGTCATGAGCTTGGGGTGGCTACGGGCGTACTCGCCCAACACCCGCACCTCCCCCATGGTCCGCGCCAGCGGCTTCTGGATGTAGGTGTGCTTGCCGGCCTTCATGGCGAGCAGGCCGGCGGCCGTGTGCGAGTGATCGGGCGTGGAGACCGTGACGGCGTCGATGCTCTTCGACTCTTTGTCGAGCAGCTCGCGGTAGTCCTTGTAGCGTTTCGCTTTGGGGTAGCTCTGAAAGGCGTCCTCGGCGGACTTCCAGTCGACGTCGCACAGCGCGTAGATGTTCTCGCCTTCCATGCCCTTCACGTCGTTGCGGCCCATGCCGCCCACGCCGACGCAAGCGACGTTGAGCTTGTCGCTGGGAGCGCGGTAGCCGCGCCCAAGGACGTGCCGCGGCACGATGGTGAATGCCGCCGCCGCCACGCTGCCCACGAACTGCCGTCGCGGTATCGTCGTCATGACCCCTGCCCCGGGGCGCGCGCGGCGCCGGGGGCCGTCGCGGGCGGCCGGAACAGCGCGGCGAACAGGATGAGGACCACGGCGGCGAACCCGGCCGGCAGCACCCAGAACCTCGGCCACTGGTCCAGCGTAAGGCTGGTCGCGCCGCCGAGGATCCGGTTGTACACGTTGCCGGCGACCTGGGCGCCGATGAGCATGCCGATGCCGTAGGTCACGAGCACGAGGAATCCCTGCGCCTGGCCGCGCACGGCGGGCGTCGATTTCTTGTCCACGTAAATCTGCCCGGTCACAAAGAAGAAGTCGTAGCACACGCCGTGGAGCAGAATACCGATAGCGATCAACCAGAAGATCGCGTGTGGAGCCGCGAGCGCGAACAATGCGTAGCGCAGCGTCCATGCGCCCATGCCCACCATCAGCATCCACTTCACGCCGAGCCGCACGAAGAAGAGCGGCATGAGCAGCATGAAGATCACCTCGGACATCTGACCGAGAGACTGCGTCGCCTGAATCTTCGTGATGCCGGCGTTCCCCAGGAAGATCTGGGTGAAGTTGTAGTAGGCAGCGAGCGGGATGCACAGCAACAACGAGGCGGCGATGAAAACGTAGAATGGGCGATCGCCGAGCTGCCTCAGCGCGTCGAGCCCGACGATGCTGCGTAGGGACACCCGCTGCCCGGCGCCCGGCGGAGGCGTGTGCGGGAGCGAAAAAGCGAAGAGCCCAAGTACCACGCTCGCGGTGGCCGTCGTGTATATCGGCAGAGCCGTTTGCTCCGGAACGGGCCCGCTCCCGATCATTGGCCCCAGCACGAAGTCGATCGCCAGTCCAGCCACGATCCACCCGATCGTACCGAACACGCGGATCAGGGGAAACTGCCGCTCCTGCGACTGGATGTGATGGAACGCCAGGCTATTGGCGAGGCCGAGGGTCGGCATGTAGCACAGGTTGTAGACCAGCAGCAGCAGAATGAAAGTCGCTGGCGCACCGGTCGCCTGGGGCACGGCGAACATCACGACACCGCCCAGCAGGTGGAGCACACCGAGCACTTTTTCGGTCGCGAAGTAGCGGTCGGCCACGAGCCCCAGGAAGAACGGCGCAACGATGGCCGCGATCGGGTTTACCGTGTAGGGCCAGTGCGTCAGCTTCTCCATCCCGTGGTTCGTCATATACACGGCGATCGAGGTATACCAGGCGCCCCAGACGAAGAACTGCAGGAACATCATCGCCGACAGCCTGAAGCGCACGCTCACGGCAGCACCCGGATCTTGATGTTCCGGTAGGCGACCTTGTCGCCATGGTCCTGGAGGCCGATGTAGCCGGCGGCATTACGCCCGTAGTGCGGGTGACTGGCGAACTTGCTCGCCTTGACCTTCGTCGTCCAATCGGGACTCCCGAACTCGTACTCGACCATCTTCACGCCGTTCAACCAGTGCTCGACGTGCTTTCCCTTCACGACGAGACGCACCTGGTTCCACTGGCCCGCCGGCTTAACGACGCCGGCCGGCGAGGGATACACGTCGTACGCGGCGCCCGCCGCCGTGAGACGCGACTTGCCGTCCACGTGTCCCGCGTCATCCAGCACCTGCATCTCGGGCGCGTTCCAGTAGATGGCGTCGTCGTCTTCGCTGCCCCGGTAAAAGATCCCGCTGTTCCCGCCGGGAGCGATGTTCCACTCGAGCGTCAGCTCGAAATTCCGAAACTTGTCCCGCGTGACAATGTCGCCCCCGGAGTTCACCCGGGTCAGCGCGCCGTCCACGACTTGCCAGCCGGCCGGAACAGAGTCCTGCTTGAAGCCCCGCCACCCAGCGGTGGTCTTTCCGTCAAACAACAGGCGCCAGCCGCCGGAGCGCTCGGCGGCGGTCAACGTGTTGGGGGCCGCAGGACCGCTCGCCATGGCTTGTTGGGCGAGGCTCGCTCGCGGAGCGACCATCAGGGCCCCCGCGGCGCAGGCCAGCAGCAGCCGGATAGGGGTCACGGGAATCGTCACGGGGTTCACGTCGCCTCCTCGTTTAGTCGGGAATGCCGGCCAGCTCCTTGATCCGCGTCTGCACGGCGCGACGAGCGCGCTCGCTCTTGGTAATCACAAGCACGGCGTCGTCGCCCGCAATCGTTCCGATGATCTCCGTCCACCCGGCGCCGTCGATGGCGAGCCCGAGCCCCTGAGCGCCGCCCGCGGGCGTCTTGACCACGAGCAGCGGACCAACTCCATCGACCGAGACCAGCACCGCGGGGAGCAGCTGCCCGAGATGCGGCCGGATGGCCGCCCCGGCCTCGGGCGGCGGCGCGTAGTGCGAGCCGCCGTCCGGCGCGGCCACCTTGGCGAGGCCCAGCTCGCGGATGTCCCGGGAGAGGGTCGCCTGGGTGACGCCGAACCCCTCCGCCTTGAGCAGCTCTCGCAGCTGCTCCTGACTCGCGACCGTCTCCGAGCGTACGATCCTCAGGATGGCCGCATGGCGTTGGGTTTTCATGGGGCCAGAATCTAGCCGTGAACCACTCGTCCGGCGACGACGGTGAGCAGGGCGGTGGAGGGCGGTGGAAGGCGGTGGAGGATGGTGGAGGGAAACACCGCGAGATCCGCCTGCTTCCCTACCTCGAGCGAGCCGATCTCATCCTCGAGTCCGAGCGCCCGGGCGCCTTCGAGCGTCAGCATTCGCAACGCGTCCGCTCCCTCGAGCCCGGCGGCCGCAGCCTCGGCCAAGAGACTCGAGTCCCCCACGCTCACCACCGAATCGGTGCCGAGGCCGACGCGCAAGCCGGCCCGCCGGAAGGCCGCGAGCGGGGCGGCGCCGTGGCCGTGCGCGCGGTTCGAGCGTGGACAATGAGCCACCGCCGCCCCCGAGTCCCGTAGAATCGCCACGTCCCGTTCGTCCACTTGCACACAATGGATGCAGAGCCACTCCGTTGCACGTTCTAAGACGCCAAGTTGTAACAGGTACTCGACGGGCGACCGCGCCACGCGGGCCACCGCAATGCCCCGGGCACGCAGTGCATCCGCGAACGGTCCGCTGCCCTCGCGCACCAGCTGCGTTTCGGCGCCCGACTCGGCGAGGTGTACAGCTACGGGAAGTCCCGCGCCCCGGGCGAGATCATCCACGGCGCGATAGAGCCGGTCACTAACGGTGTACGGCGCGTGAGGCGAAACACCGAGGCTAAGGCGCGAAGAGGCTAAGGGGCTAAGCCGATCGAGCGCCCGCCGCAGCTCCTCCATGCTCGCGGCGCACTTCGCGGGGTCGGGGCCGAAGACCTCCTGATAGTAGACCCCCCTCCCTCCGAGGCGCGCGAGCGCCTCGAGCGGAGCGCCGGTGCTCCCCGTGTCGGCGACACACGTGACGCCGGCGGCCCACGCGTCGCGCACGCCCCGCTCCGCCGAGCGGGAAAACTCGTCCGGCGTCGTGGCGTCCTTGAGGGCGCGCAGCGCGCGGATCCAGCCGGCGAACTCGTGTTCGGCATTCCGGCCGGCGAGGTGGGTCAGCTCGAGGTGCGTGTGGGTGTTGACGAGTCCGGGAACGAGGCTGGCTTCCGGGAAAGCGAGCTCCCGCACTCCCGGGGGCGTGGGAACGAGTCCCTGCGGTCCTACGGCGTCGATGATCCCGCGGTCGTTAACGAGAACGGCGCCGTCCTCGATGGGCGGCGCCGTGACGGGGTGCACGGAGCCTGCACGGATGCGTAACATCGGGGTTAGGGGCTCGGGGCTAGGGGCTAGGGGCTGGACGCCCAAACCCCGAGCCCCGAACCCCGAGCCCCATTCACGGCGACACGCCAATGCCGAACGGCGCGTGCACGGGACAGGCCTGAGTCGGCTCGGTGCCCGGATAGAACCAGTCCCAGTGCCGCACTTCCTGGGGACAGAACGGCGTGGCGAGATAGCCGTTGGACCAGTCCACCTCGCGGGTGATGAGCGAGTCGGGTCGCTCCCAGTCGGGCGGCGCGGGCCGGCGGTCGTACACATCGCGCATGAACGCGGTCCACGCGGGCGCGACGATCTTTCCTCCTCCCGCGTTGTGCTCGAGGATGCGCTGCTGGATGTCGTAGCCCACCCAGATGCCCGTCACGAGCTCGGGCGTGTACCCGATGAACCAGGCGTCGGTATAGTCGTCGGTCGTCCCGGTCTTGCCGGCCGCCGGGAGCGTGAACCCGGCTTTCCAGACGGCAGTGAACGCGGTGCCGCGGCGGATCACGTCCTTCATCATGTCCACCATGAGCCACGTGTGCTCGGGATCCATGACCGGCTCGCGGCGGATCGCGGGCTGCCACAGGATGTTGCCCTGCCGGTCTTCGACCCGCAGGATGCCGACCGGCTCCGCGCGCGTGCCGAGTGTGGCGAAGGCGGTATAGGCGGCGATGATCTCGATCGGACGCACGCCCCGGGCGCCGATATGGATCGAGGGATAGGGCGGCAGCGGCGTGGTAATGCCGTAGCGACGCGCTTCGCCGATCACCGTCTGCTCGCCCAGCGCCATGCCGAGCTTGATCGTCGCGAGGTTGCGCGACAGGTACAGGCCTTCGCGCATGGGGATCAGGCCGAGGGTCGTGTCGTCGTCGTCCTTCGGCTGCCACAGCGTGGAGTCGAGCTGGATCACCGGCGGGTTGAGCGGTGTGTCGTCGACGATCTCGGTCACCGGATGGCCCGCTCGCACGGCCGCCGAGTACACGAACGGCTTGAAGGTCGAGCCCGGTTGGCGCACCGCCTGGGTGGCGCGGTTGTACTTGGAGTCGTCGAAGTCCCGGCCGCCGATCATCGCGCGGATGTATCCGGTGTTCGCCTCGAGCGAGACCAGCGCGCCCTGGATGTAGGGCGTGAACGGTCCATGGTCCTCACCCGAGGCCTTGGACGACTCGAGGTATTCGCGATATGTGGTACGCCCCGGGAACTTCCCGTTCGAGTACACGCCGGCTTCGATGGCGTCGAGCTGGGATTGCACGGCCCGCTCCGCCGCTTCCTGCATGTCGAGGTCGAGCGTCGTGTAAATGCGGAGGCCGCCCTCGTACAGGTCCCGCCCGAAGCGCGCGTCGAGCTGCACGCGCAGCCACTCGACGAAGTAGGGGGCGACGTCGCCGTAGTTGGTGCGGTTCCCGGTGAGGACCAGGGGGTACGCCTGCCACAGCTCCGTTTCCTCGGGTGTGAGGAAGCCCTGGTCGCGCATCAGGCCGAGCACCACGTTGCGCCGGCGCACGGCGCGCTCCGGATGGGTCCGCGGGTTGTAGAACGCCGGCAGCTTGGGGAGCGCCGCCAGCGTCGCCGCCTCGGCGACGTTCAGCTGCTGCGCGTGTTTCCCGAAGTAGATCTGGGCGGCGGCCTCCACACCGTGGGCCCCTGCCCCGAGGTTGATCTGATTCAGATAGAGCTGGAGGATCGTGTCCTTGGGAAAGTTGCTCTCGATCTCCACCGCCACCCGCGCCTCCTTGAGCTTGCGGGTAAGCGTCTTCTCACGACTGATCTCCTCGGGAAAGATGTTACGCGCCAGCTGCATCGTGATCGTCGAAAACCCCTGCGCGAAACTCATCGTCAGCAGGTCGTTCTTGATCGCGCCGACGATACGCCAGTAATCGATCCCGTGGTGATCGTAGAAGCGCTTGTCTTCCGTCGCGATGAACGCCTGACGCACCGGCGTGGGAATCCCGCTGAGCGGCAGCACCGTGCGCCGCTCGGCGCCGAGCTCGCTGATGAGCCGTCCGTCCGCCGCGTACATCTTGGACGTCTGGACCTGGACCTTGCCGCCGGCTCCCTGGGGATAGAGGCGTGAGATGCTCGGGCAGTGCTCGCCCGCGCACACCCGGGTCCACGCGCCATACGAGAGGCCCAGCACGTACGCGCCGGCGAGCACCGCGACCGCGATCACGCGGCGGCGGACCTTGGGTTTCTGCCACCAGGAGATGGACCCCGGGAGCGTCACGGGGGGCGGCGCTGGAATGGACGCCATCGCGTTACAACCTAGTAAGGCCGCTCGGCGCTTGCCAGCGGTGGAGGCATCTCGTACGATTCCGCGCCATGCCGGACCTCTTCACTGAGCTCACGTGGCGCGGTTTCGTCCACCACGCCACTCAGGAGATCGGGGCGCACCTCGCCGCGGCGCCCCGCACCGTATACTGCGGCTTCGATCCGACCGCGCCCAGCCTGCAGCTCGGCAATCTCATGCCGATCATGCTGCTGCGGCATTTCCAGCTCGCCGGCCACAAGCCCATCGTGCTGATGGGCGGCGGTACCGGCTTGATCGGCGATCCGAGCGGCAAACGGAGCGAGCGGCCGCTGCTCTCGAAGGAGCAGATCCGCGAGCACCTGCAACGGCAGCGCGACCAGATGGCGCGGCTCCTCGACTTCGACGGACCGGCTCAGGCCCTCGTCCTCAACAACGCCGACTGGCTCGTGAAGCAGAGCCTGGTCGACTTCCTGCGGGACGTGGGCAAGCACTTCAGCGTGAACATCATGCTGCAGAAGGAGTCCGTGAAAGCGCGGCTCGACACGGGCATTTCCTACACCGAATTCAGCTACATGTTGCTGCAGGCGTACGACTTCCTGCACCTGTTTCGCGAGCGGCACTGCACCATCCAGGTCGGAGGCAGTGATCAGTGGGGGAACATCACCGCGGGGATCGATCTCATTCGCCGCGTGGAGGGAGGGGAAGCGCACGGGCTGGTGGCGCCACTGGTGACGATGGCGTCGGGCGCGAAGTTCGGAAAGACGGAGGCGGGCGCGATCTACCTCGATCCGGCGCTCACGTCGCCGTACGAGTTCTACCAGTTTTGGAGGAATGCGGACGACCGAGACGTGGAGCGGTACCTGAAGCTTTTCACCCTCAAGACGGCCGACGAGATCCGGGCCTTGATGTCGGCACACTCGAGTAATCCAGGAGCTCGCGCAGCCCAGGAGGCGCTCGCGAAGGACATCACTTCACTCGTGCACGGCGACAAGGCGCTAGCCGGCGTCGTTCAAGCGTCGGCCGCGTTGTTCGGTGAGATTGCCATCTCTACCGCTTTGGAGGAACACGCGCCTACGAGGAAAGTCGAGGTAAGACCCGATACGGTAGTAGACGCGTTGGTACAATCGGGCTTGACCAAATCGAAGAGCGAAGCGCGCAGGCTCATAAAGCAGGGCGGGGTCTACGTGAACAATCGCCGAGTCACCGACGTGGACCAGCAGTTGCTGTCGGACGATTGGGTTGATGGAAAAAAACTGCTGCTGCGTAAAGGGAAGAAGGATTACGCCTTGTTGACGGTGGACGGTTGAGGGACGCGTCGCATGTTCATCGGCCATTACGCCCTGGCTCTAGCGGCGAAACGCGCCGCTCCGAGAACGTCGCTGGGCACGCTGTTCGTCGCCGTGGAGCTCGCCGACATGCTCTGGCCCATTCTCCTGCTGTTGGGATGGGAGCACGCCCACTTCGAGGCGGGACCGAACCCCTTCCTGGTCCTCTGGCTCGACTCCATCCCGATCTCCCACAGCCTGCTCACGCTGATCGCGTGGGGCACGCTGTTCGCCGGACTGTATCACTGGCACACCGGGTACGCGCGGGGCGCGCTCGTGGTCGCCCTGGCGGTGGTCAGCCACTGGGTCCTCGACTTCGTCACCCATCGCCCGGATATGCCGCTCTATCCAGGGGGCCCGAAACTTGGGCTGGGGCTCTGGCACTCGGTGGCGGGTACGATCGTGGTCGAAGCGGCGATGTTCGTTTTCGGGGTGTGGATGTATCTCCGCGCGACCCGGGCCCGCGATGCCGTGGGACGTTACGGGCTCGCGGCGCTCCTCACCGTGCTCGTCCTCTCCTACGTTGGCTCGCTGCTGGGGGGCGCGCCGCCGAGCATGCGCGCAGTCGAGATCGGCGGGATCGTCTTCGGGTGGCTGTTCGTATGGTGGGCGGCGTGGGGGGATAGGCACCGCGAGGGATACGGCGTTGCCGGGTAAGGCATGGCCGGATACTGCGTTGTCGGAAACGGCGTTCCCGGCAACGCATCATCGGGTAGCGCCTCACCCGGCAACGCTTCACTCCAGTTGATCCATCACATCCATCACGCGCTCCAGCTCTTCTACGGTGTTGTAGCAATGCGGGGCGAGGCGGATGGCACCCTCGCGCAGCGAGCACACCACGTGCGCCCGCTTCAGCGCGTGGTACGCCTCGACGGGGTGTGCGGGGGCGAGGCAAATGATCGCCGAGCGGTGCGCGTCCGCGCGCGGCGATACGATGCGCACGCCGGTCTCGTCCGCCCAGCGGAATACCGACTCGTGCAGCGAGCGGACATACCGGGCTATGTCGTCGATGCCGAGCTCAGCCAGCATGCCGACCGAGGCGGTCATCCCATAGAAGTCCTGGAACGGGAGCGTCACCATCTCGAAGCGGCGGGCGTCGGAGCGGAACGTGGGGTTGTACTCGGTCAGGCGCGAGAAGTCGTCGGTCCCCTCGAACGCCATCCACCCGGTGACCGCGGGCTCGAGCGCGGGGATGAGCTCCCGACGCACGTAGACGAACCCGGATCCCCAGGGCGCGAGCAGCCACTTCTGCCCGCCGCACGCCAGGATGTCCACCGGCGTCTCGCGCACATCGAGCACCGAGTTCCCCACCCCCTGAATCCCGTCCACCACGAGAAACGTGCCGTTGGCACGGCAGGCCGCGCCCAACCGGCCGAGATCGGCGCGGTAGCCGTTGGAGAACTGGACGAAGGAGACGGCGAGGGCGCGCACCCGCGGGTCGTGCAGCCGTTCGACGAGGTAGTCCTCGTCGGGCCAACCTTCGGGGGCGCAGGGGGCGAGCTCGACCTCGATGCCTTGTTTCCTGAGCAGCATCCAGGGATACACGTTCGCCGGGAACTCGCGGTCCGATATGAGGACGACGTCGCCGCGCTGCAACGGCAGCGCCCGAGCGGCGAGGTTCAGGCCGTGGCTGGTGTTGGTGGCGAGCGCGATCTCGCTCGGGTCGGCGTTGAGGAGTCGCGCCACGGCCACCCGCGCCGCCTGCAGTCCCGCCTGCAGCTCGCGGTCCGGGAGGAGGTGGGGAGCGGTCCGTTTCGCCGTGAATTCGTCGAGGGCGCGGCGCGTGCGCTCGGGGATGGGGCCGATGGAAGCGTTGTTCAGGTAGACGGTGTCCGCGGTCCACGGGAACTCCGCGGCGCGCAGCGCGCGGAACTGATCGCGCAGGGCGCGCAGCCGAGTCGGATGGTACGCGATGTCGGTCATGCTCTGACGTCGAGCGCGTCGCGCAGACCGTCGCCCACGAGATTGACGGCCAGCACGGTGACGCCGATCGCGAGCCCGGGGAAGAGCGACACCCACGGCGCGACGCGCAGCAGGTCCCGCCCCTCGGCGATCATGGCGCCCCAGGACGGCGTCGGCGGCTGCGCGCCCAGGCCCACGAACGAGAGGGCCGCCTCGGCCATGATCGCGCCGCCCACACCCAGGGTCGCCGCGATGATCACCGGCCCGAGTACGTTGGGGAGCACATGCCGCGCCACGAGCCGCGCGTCGGATGCACCAAGCGCGCGGGCCGCCTGCACATAGTCGAGCCCCCGCGCCACGAGGACCTGCCCGCGCACCAGCCGCGCCATCCCCGCCCAGCCCACGAGGCCGATCACGACGCACACGACTGGGAGCGAGGGCCGCACCGCCGCGGCCACCGCGATGAGGAGCAGCAGCGACGGGAATGCGAGGGTCACGTCGGCGGCGCGCATCACCACGGCGTCCACCCAGCGGCCGTAGAAGCCGGCCGTGAGGCCGAGGGCCAGCCCGGCCGCGAGGGCGATCACCTGGCTCGCGAGGCCCACCGCGAGCGACAGCCGGGCTCCGAACAGCACGCGGCTCAACACGTCGCGTCCTTGGGCGTCGGTGCCGAGCAGGTAGGTAGTGGATGGGGAGCGCAGCGCGGCAGTGAGGTCTCCGCTGGTCGGATTGCCGGGAGCCAGCCATGGCGCGGCGAGCGCCGCCAGCCCGAGCAGCGTCACGAGGGCGAGACCAGCCAGTGTCCAACGGTTCCGTACGACGTGATGACGCATGAGTAGCGCGGTGCTGGGGGCCACGACTACGTTACTCGGGGGCTCACCTTCCGGGCAAGCGGCGGGCACGTGAACAATCAAACCCAGTTCACCCTCGTGCTGGGCGGCGGGGGCATGAAAGGTGTCGCCCACGTCGGCGTGCTCCAGGCACTGACCGAGCGTGGGCTCGTGCCGTCGCAGATCGTCGGCTCGAGCGTGGGCGCCCTGGTGGGCGCCGCCTGGTCCGCCGGCAAGAGCATCGCCGAGCTGCGCGAGATTGCGACCGGCCTCGTACGCAAGGACATTTTCGCCGTGGCGCACGCCGACATGGCGTTCAAACGGATGCGCTCCCCGGCGCTGTTCCGCCGCGAGCCGCTCGACCAGCTGCTCCACCGCCTCGTCGGCGACGTCACCTTCCAGGACCTGCGCAACCGCCTGATCGTCAACACCGTGGACTTGAACTCCGGGATGCAGGTCTTCTGGGGACTCGAGGGACTCGACGAGGTATTGGTGAGAGACGCCGTGTTCGCCTCCTGCGCGCTGCCGGGATACCTTCCGCCCCGCGAGATTCGCGGGCGCTTCTACATGGACGGCGCCACGGTAGACAATTTGCCCGTGGGCACGGCGCGCATCCTCGGCTCGGAGGTGATCATCGCGGTGGACGTGTCCGCCTCGAACGCCCTTCGGGCGGACACGCAGGAGGAAGGCTTCGCGTCGGTGTTCGCCCGGGCGGCGGAGATCGCGATGCAGGTCATCCTCGAGCTGCGGCTGCGCGAATGGACGACGCCCCCGATCTACTATATCCACCCCCGCGTCGAGCACATCTCGGCGTTCGATTTCGACCATCTGCGCGAAGTGGTGGAGGAAGGCTATCGGGCGACCATCGCCGCGCTCGACCGGCCGGCGGAATGGCCCGGCCCAGGCGACGTCGGCGTTCACCCGCTTCGCCCCGTCACCGTCCGCGTGCAGCGCGAGCGCTGCATCGGTTGCGGGGCGTGTCTGGTGCAGGCGCCACCCGGCATGTTCGTGCTCGACGCGCAAGGGAAGGCCGTCGTCACGCGGCCGGACCAGGAGTGGTCGCCCATCGACGGCGAGTTCATCCGGCACTGCCCCACCTACGCCATCAGCGCGCGGCCGGCGGCGGCCCCGAAGGCCGCCGGCGCCGCCAGTTAAGCACCTTCCTCAGCGCAGATACGGCGTCAGGCCGACCCAAAACCGCTCGGCTGCCGCATTGATTGTCACCCCCGAGAGCCCGTCCCGGCTGGGTGGCGGACCCGCGCGCGCGGCCACGATCGCCGCTACCAGGCTGTCGTCGTCATCGAGCGTGAAGAAATGGGGGGACGTGCCGAGAAACTCACGGTGTGGGGGGATGTCGGACGCGACCACGGGCGTAGCGGTCGCAATCGCTTCCAAGGGGGTGAGTCCCAAGCCCTCGAACGTGCTGGGGCAGACCACCAGCTCCGCAGTCCGGTAGGCGGTCACCATCTCGGCTTCCGTAAGCTCGGACTCAAAGGTGCAGGGTACGCCCAGGGTGAGAGCGAGTCGCTCCAGGGACGTCCGCTCCGGACCTTTCCCGATGATCCGCACGGGGGGCTTCGGTTCGAGGCGCGCGGCCGCGCGAATCACCGCCGCTTGGTTCTTGTGCGGCGTGAGATGCGACACGGTGAGCAATCCTGGTCTTCGAACTGCGGGAGCGGGCGTGAACCGGTCGGAATCGAAGCAGAAGGGCACTTGGCGACAGTCGAGGCCGAACCGCTCTCGCACGCTCGTGGCCGTCGCCGCGCTCGGTACCCAAACCGCCGCGGCATGCGCCGCGACGTAGTGGAGGCGACTATAAAACCCGCGCCGGGCCGCATAACGGCGGCCCAGGCGGGGAAGCCGGACGTAGCGACCCGCCACCAGCCACACCCAGTCATGACGGCCACGCCCGAGCCACCAGGGCGGCAGGTCCCACACGTAGTGAATGAGCGGACAGCGGTGCCGGGCGGCGTAGCGGCATGCCTCCGCCGCGACCTGGGCGTCCATCGCGATCGCGAGGCGCGCCGGCCGGTCTCCATCCAAAGCGATCTCGAGCCCACGTTCGCGCAGCCGCGGGACGACGAGGGTGCAGAATCGATTCGGCGCGAACCAGCGGACGTCATCCATCACGTGGCGGGAACAGTGGGCTAGGAAACGACCTCGGATTCGATGGCTCGGAGGTCCCGGACGACGCGGTCCCAGTTAAAGTGCGTCTCGACCGCGCGCCGCCCGTTCTGTCCTAGCTGAGTCGCGAGCCCGCGGTCGCCGAGCAACCGGCAGACCGCATTCGCGAGCGCTGCCGGATCCTCCGGCGGCACGAGAATGCCCGTCTCGCCGTCGCGCACTGCGTCGGGGATGCCCCCCGAGTTTCCCGCTACCACCGGCAGCCCGCAGGCCGACGCCTCCACCAGCGAGATCCCGAAGCCCTCCACGTCCATCCGCCCCACACGCCGCGACATGCCGAGGTACACCGATCCCAGGTTGTAGACCGCCGGCAAATCCTGGTCGCCGACGAGGCCAAGAAACCGCACGCGATCCGCGACCCCGAGCTTGTGCGCCAGCTTCTCCAGCCGCTCCCGATCGGGCCCGCGACCGGCGATCACGTAGCCGACGTCGGGCTCCCGTTCGAGAATCGCCGGGAGTGCCTGAATCACGGTGTCGATCCCCTTGATCTGCTCGAGCCGCGCGACGGTCACCAGCCAGCGAGTGCCGCCGTCCGGCAGGTCCGCGCGCTTGCGGAGCGCGGCGGTCTCTACGCCGGGGCGGAACTGCGTGGGATCGGTGCCCATGTTCACCACGCGCAGGCGCTGACTGTGCGCGTCCAGTCCCAGCTCGCCGAGCACCGAGAGCGTGAGGTCCCGCGTCCAGTTGCTGATCGCTACGAGGACGGCCGCCCCGCCGAAGATCACCCGCGCGGTGCGACGCTTGAACCGCGACTGGCGGATCTTGTGCTGCTCGCTCAGGAGATCGCCGCCGTACAGGATCAAGCCGTACGGCACGCGCAACCGCTCGTACACCCAGCGCGCCGGATAACCGGCGGGCTTGACGTTACCGCAATACACGAAGCGCACGCGGTGCTTGCGGGCGAGGCTCGCGGCTCGGCGCGACCAGAACAGCAACCCCGGGAGCGTCTTGGTACTGCGCGCGGAGATCGGGAGTCGATCGATCACGGCGGGAAAGGCGCCGTCCACATCGGAAGCGTCGCGATTCGCCGGAGTCGAGACGATGAGCTCGCCCGGAGGAAAGCGCCGGGCGAGCTCGTCATGCAGGCGCGCGATCCCCCCGCCCATGGGAGGGAAGTCCTGCGCCAACAGCATGGTCGTCATCGTGAGGGTCCCGCGGAAGGCTGGTGCATGGGCGTGCCCAATCCTAACGGGAAGCATCCTCCCGGAGCAATCGGCGTCAGTGCCTGCGAAACTCCTGGTCGATGCGGATCAGGTCGGCCGCGACCCGATCCCAGTTGTAGTGGGATTCCACCGCCGCTCGCCCGGCGGCACCCATGCGTCGCCGCAGCGCGTCGTCGCCCAGCAGGCGAATGGCTGTGGCCGCGATCGCCGCGGGATCGTCGGGATCCACGAGGAACCCGGTCTCGCCCTCTCGTACCGCTTCGGGGATCCCCCCCGAGCGGCTGGCGATGACCGGGAGCCCGCTCGCGGACGCTTCCACGATAGCGATCCCGAATCCTTCGACGAGCAGATCGTATCGACGGGACGCCAGCACGAACAGATCGGCCGCGTTGTACAGCGAGGGGAGGTCATCGTCCGGCACGAAGCCGAGCAGTCGCACGGCGTCGGCCAGCCCCAGCTCGCTGACCAGCGCCTCGAGCGCGCCGCGCCGGCTTCCGCTCCCCGCGACGGCATAGCGCGCGGACGGAAAAGCGGCGCGGATGGCGGGCAGGGAGCGGATTACGGTGTCGATTCCTTTGTGAAAGTCGAGGCGGGCCACGGTGAGGAGCCAGGGGCCGCCATCGAGACCGTACTTCCGCCGCACCGGCCCGGCGTCGACGCCGGCGTGAAAGCGACCGGGCGTCGTGCCGAGTGGCACGGTGCGGACATCGGCCGCCAGGGCGTGGCAGCCCAGTGAGCTGAGCACCGATCGGGCGAGATCCCCCGTCCAACCGCTGTTCGCCACCACAACCGAGCAGCGCGAGAAGATGCGCCGGGCCGACCAGCGTTTGAACGCCGACCGCCGGATCTTTGCCTCGAGCAGCAAGAAGTCGGCGCCGTGCGCGATCACGCCGAACGGCGGGCCGCGCCGGGCGTGCAGCCACGCCGCCGGGTAGCCCGCCGGCTTGATCTCGTCGCACCAGACGAACCCCGGTCGGGTCCGGTGAACCAGCGAAGCAGCGCGCCAGGTCCACAGGCACAGACCGTTCAGCGTCCGCAGCCGCTTGGTGCCGATGGGCACGCGGTCAATCGTCTGGGGGAAGCTCGGGTCGCTGGCCGCGCTGCCGGGCCAGGTCCCCGTCGAGACCACGAGACTGTGCGCAGGGTAGCGCAGCGCCACCTCGCCCATCATGCGAGCGATCCCGCCGCCGAACGGCGGGAAATTGAGGGCCAGGAGCAGCGTCGTGCTCAACGCGTGTGCGATCGATCGCCGTCGAGCGAGCGGCGCCGCTCGAGGGCTTCCCGGTACTCCGCTTCGGTCCGCTCGGCCGTGCGCTGCAGCGTGAATTCCTTCCGGACGAGCTCGCGGCCCTGCCGTGCGATCCGCCCGGCGAACTCCCGATCGCCCAGCACGCGCGCCAGAGCCTGCGCCCAGGCCGCGGGGTCGAGCGGCGGCACGAGCACGCCGGTTTCGCCCGAGGTGATCAGGTCGGGGTTTCCACCGGCATCCGATGCGACGACCGGCAGCCCCAGCGCCATCGTCTCGAGCAGCGCGATTGAAAGCCCCTCGATGCGCGACGGCAGCGCCGAGACCGCCGCCAGACGACAAAACGCGAGTGGACGGTCCGTGAACGGCACGTACACCACGCGATGACGCCCTGGAAGGGAGCGCTCGATGCTTCGCAGCTCGGGATCGGCTTCAATTCCGACGCAGGCAACGACCACGGGCCGCTCGAGGGCGGCGAGTCCCCGCAGCAGCACGTGCTGGTCCTTGCGACGCGCCAGCACCAGGATGACGGGTCGGCGCGCCAGGTCGCCCAGGGCGGCGCGCGCGGCCGCCATGTCTTCCTCGGACGGCGCGGCGTCCACGCGCGCGAGCTCGATCCCGTTCGGGACGACGCCCAGGCGCCCGGCGGGATACAGGCGGCGGCGCAGCGCGCGGGCCACCGCATGGCTCACCGCAATGGTGCGGTCGGCGGAGAGTCCCACGGCGACCAGCTCGGCGGGAGAGGTGAGCGGCATCGTGTGTCGAGTCACGACAAACGGCCGTCCCAGGCGCCTGCGCCACCGCAGCCAGGTAAGCGCCCGGCGGTCGCCTGTTCCATGGCTGTTCACGAGATCGACGCGCTCGCGCGTCATCAGGGCGTCCAAGTCCCGGGCCAGCGGGGCCAGTCGACCGAACTCGAGCGGCACATGTTGAAGCCCCGCGGCCGCTACCATCGTGGCGAGCACGCTGCCGGCACGGCATCCCACCAGCACACGATGACCACGCCCGGCGAGCTGCCGGCTCAGGCTCGCGATCATCATCGTCGACCCGGCCCCGTGTCCTTCATGTGTGAGTTGCAAGATGGTGAGCGGCCGGTCTGGCATGGCCCAAAGGTAGTTATACTATTTCGGCCATGCACATCGCCGTCGCGTGCCAGCAACTGCTCCCGGCGAAGGGTTACGGCGGCCCGCAACGCGTCGTCGTGGCGCTGGTGCGCGGGCTTGCGGCGCTCGGCCACCGCATCACGTTGCTCGCACCACCAGGCACGCGGGTCCCCGAGGCAGCCGTGGTGGCCGTGCCTCCCCGCAAGCTCGCCGACCCCGCGACGCTCGCGCCGTACATCCCCCGCGACGTCGAGATCGTGCACGCGCACTTCCCGCTAGCTCGCGGACCGGGCGCGTTCCCCTTCGTGCAGACGATCCACCGCAACTTGAAGCCCGGCACTGCCCCGTTTCCCAACAGCATTTTTCTCTCGCGCGACCACGCGCGGCGCCACAACAGCGACGTCTTCGTCCATAACGGCCTCGACCCCGCGGACTACGTCTTCCGGCGCTTTCCCAGGCGCGCGTCGCAGTACGATCTGTTCCTGGGAGCGCTGCACAGCGCCAAGGGCTATCACTGGGCGGTGGAGGCCGCGAAGCGCACCGGTCATCGTCTGATTGTCGCGGGCGGCTGGCGGCCCAGTTTCACTGGGTCGATCAAGTTCGTGGGTGAAGTCGACGGCAGCACGAAAGCGGCATTGCTCGCGCGTGCGCGCTGCCTGTGGAACCCGGCCGCGTGGGACGAGCCGTTCGGCTTGGTGACGATCGAGGCGCTGCTCTCGGGCACACCGGTGCTCGGAACCCATCGCGGCGCGCTCCCCGAGCTCATCACGCCGGAAGTGGGCACCCTGTGCGATACCGTGGACGAGATGATCACCGCGGCCGAGTCGATTCATACACGCAGCCCGGCGGCGTGCCGGGCGCACGCCGAGCGCCACTTCACCCACGTGACGATGGCCGAGGGCTACCTGCGCGAGTATCGGCGGGTGCTGGAGGCGGGCGCCCCGCCCTCGGATCGGCCGAAGGCCTAGGGGACGGGCACACCGCCGCTCGGAAATGCACATCGTCCAATTCCACCACGTGCGGCTACCCGTGCCGAAGTACGGCGGCGCGGAGCGCATCGTCGCGTGGCTGAGTCAGGGTCTTACCGAGCTGGGTCATCAGGTCACGCTGCTCGCCCCCAAGGGAAGTCGCGTTGCGGGGGTGCGGGTGGTAGAGGTGTCGCCAGAGGAAGTACTGTCGCCGGGGTTCGATCTGCGGCGTCACGTCGCCGAGCCGGTCGACATCATGCACTATCACTGCCCGATCCGTTACGCGCCGCCGAGCGTGCCGTCCGTGTGGACGTTGCACGGCAATCTGGGCGACGGACATCGGGCCGATTCACGAACGATCTGCGTGAGCCAGGACCACGCGCGCCGCCACGGGACCCACGCGTTCGTGCGCAACGGCGTCCGCCTGGACGAGTACGAATTCAGGACCGAGAAGAGCGACTTCGACCTGTTCCTAGCGCGTTTACACAGCATCAAAGGATGGCGGGTCGCCATCGCCGCCGCGAAGCAGTGTCGCGTACGGCTCACGCTGGCAGGCGGTTGGCGGCCCAGCCTGTCGCGCTACGTGAAATTCGTCGGTCAGGTCGGCGGCGTGCGGAAGCGCGAGCTGCTCGCGGCAGCCCGCTGCCTCTGGATGCCCGTGCGATGGGAGGACCCGTGCCCGGTGAACATCCTCGAGGCGCTGGCCAGCGGCACCCCGGTCATCGGATCACCGCGCGGCTCTCTGCCGGAGCTGATCTCCCCGGACACGGGCGGACTCGGGACGACTCTGGAGGAGCTGGTGGCGCTGCGCGGTCGTCTGGCCGATTGGGATCCGCGCGCCTGCCGGGCGCGCGCCGAGCGGAGCTTTTCGCACCTCGTTATGGCGAACGAATACGTCCGCATGTACCGCGCGGTGCTCGAGACCGGCACCTTGCCGCCGGGGCGGCCGACGGCCTGACGCACGCCGCTACCGCAGCGTGACGGTCAGGAGCTCCTCCATTCGGTGGCGCCACGTGTGCTCCCGCAGCGCTCGCTCCCGCGCGGCGGCGGCGAGTTGGCGCCGCCGAGCGTCGTCCGCGAGCAATGCACGGGCGCGATCCACGAGCTCGGCCACACTGCGGTACAACACGATCTCACGGTCGGGCGTGAAGTGGCGGGCGATGTCGGCCTTCGCGTCCGAGAGCTGCGGCGTGCCCACGGCGGCGAGCTCGAACACCCGCATGTTCGCGCCCGTGCCGTAGCGCGCGGGGTCGCCCCGCTCCCCGAACTGTTGATGGACGTTCACCCCGACCCTGGCACCCGCCAGGGCCCTCACGAAGTTTGCGCCGTACAGTGGCCCGCGCGGCCAGCCGGGCCCCCATGCCACGAGGCCGGCGCCGGCGAGCGCTTGCAGCACGGGCTCGCGCACGTCGTCTCGGGAGCCGACAAACACGAGCGGCGCCGCCCAGTGGGCATCCCGGCGCCCGGGCGGCGGCGCCTGCAAGTACTCGGGGTCGCAGCCGAACGCGAGATAATGGGGCCGGGCACCGGCCGCGTGGTGGCGCGCCAGGCTCGAGCTGTCGTGGGTAAAGAAGCAGTCGTACGCGGGGGCCAGTCGCGTTGACAGATCGACTTGGTGGGGGTCGTCGGGAAACCAGTTGACCCAGCGGCCGCCGAACCGACCGCGCAGCTCGCCCACGTCGGCCGGTGCGAGGCTCGCGCCCTTGAAGACGAGCACGACGTCCGCGGGCTGGTCTCGCAGTAAAACGGCGAGTCGGGGAGTGAGCGAACGTCGCAGGATAGCATTCCAGCCGCGCCGCCGCTCCTCGCAGCGGCGCACCTCGCATCCCAGCGCGGCGAGCGCCGCGGCGAGGGCCAGTCCACTCCGGTGATAGCGACGATTGAATGCCGCTACCAGCACGACGCGCAGACCCGCAAACGGGGCGGGGCGCGCCGTCATACTTCGACGTAGTTCCGATACTCGAACAGGCGCGCGCCGGTCAGCCGCTCGATCCAGTCGGACAGGTAGAGTCGGAGGTGCGCCAGCTTGAAGCGTCGCGGCCCCACCGCGGCCCTCCCCGTCCCCGCCGCCCGCGCCGCGACCCACGCTTGCGCAACGCGCGGATGCGAGCCCCCGAACGGACGGAGCAGGGGCGTCCAATAGAGCGCCTCGAGCTCGGCGTGCGCTTCCAGCTGGTCCGCGCGTTCGTGGAATACTTCTTTCGACGCGACGAACTTCTGGCGCATGGACTGCGGCGGGCGCGCCCAGCCATAGTGAAACATCGGCGCGCCCGTCACGCGCGCCCGCACGCGTCGCTCGCCGGGGCCGACCCGAAAGCCCTGGGCGTCCTGAAAGGAGCGGATCTCCTGACCGAGCCGCACCACGCGCACCTCGCGGCGATACCAGTGCCGGTCCGTGGCCAGTGTGTCGAAGGCACCGTAGAAGTGCAGGTAATCCACGAGCAGTCCTTCGACCCGGGCATCCCCGTCCCAGCGGCGCAGCGCCTCGCGCACAGCCACGACGCCGGTTTCATGCAGCACTTCATCCGCCTGGATGTAAACGCCCCAGGCGCCGCGACAGGCGTCCATCGCGCGGTTCGTCTCGAACGCGAGCGTCCCGCCGCCGCGCGAAAAGTCCCACACCGTGTCGAGCACACGAATCCGCGGATCGCCGATCGCGACGACCACGTCGCGGGTCTCGTCCTCTGAGGCTCCAACGTTCACGACGACTTCGTCGCACAGGTCGAGGATCGAGCGGATGGCCGGCACGATCGGATAGTCGAGCTTGACCGCGTTCCGGACGATGGTGAAGCCGGAGATCACGTCAGGTGCGGAATTGCATGTCGTGCAGCCGGCGGTACAGCCCGCCCGCGGCGTACAGCGTCGCGTGGGTTCCCCGCTCCACGATCCGCCCCTCGGCCAGCACCACGATCAGATCGGCGTGTTGCACGGTGGCGAGGCGGTGCGCGATCACGAACGTCGTGCGCCGCGCCATCAGCCGGTCGATGGCTTCCTGCACCAGCCGCTCGGACTCCATGTCGAGCGCGCTGGTCGCCTCGTCCAGGATCAGGATGGGTGGATCGCGCAGCAGCGCGCGCGCGATCGCGATCCGCTGGCGCTCGCCCCCGCTGAGCCGCGTGCCGCGCTCGCCCAGCACGGTGTTATATCCCTCGGGGAGCTGGGAGACGAAGTCGTGGGCGTTGGCGGCGCGCGCGGCCGCCTGCACCTGCTCCAGCGTGAAGTCGCTCCGCCCGTAGGAGATGTTCGCGAGCACGCTGTCGTTCAGCAGGATGGTCTCCTGCGACACGATGCCCATGAGGCCGCGCAGGCTGGTACGGGTGAACCGCGTGATGGGAACGCCGTCCATCAGAATGGCACCGCACTTCGGCTCGTAAAACCGCGGCAGCAGGTCCACCAGCGTCGTCTTGCCGGCGCCGGACGGGCCCACCACGGCCACCACCTGCCCACGCCGCACCTCGAAGTCCACGCCCTCGAGCACCGGCGCCTGACCGTTGTACGAGAACGACACCCCCTGGTACTCGATGCGCTGCTCGAACCGCGCCGGCACCTCGCCCGGCCGGTCGCCCTCTTCGGAAGCGAGATCGAGCACTTCGAACACCCGATCCGCCGCCGCGAGGGCCCCCGCCATCGCCGTGGGGTAATTGGCGACCGACTTCACGGGCGACATCAGCCGCAGCGCCACCGCGATGAACGCAATCAACACTTCGGGCGACAGCGTGCTGGCCTGTCCGAGGGCGAGCCGCGTGCCGACCGCGAAGATCGCGACGATCACCGCGCCCGCGAACACCTCGCTCACCGGACTCGTCAGCAGCGCGTAGCGCTGCGCCCGCAAGACCCCCTTGCGGTAGCGGTCGGCGAGCTGGCGGAAGCGATCGGCCTCGAAGGCTTCCGCCACGTACGCCCGGACCAGCTTGATCGATCCCACCAGCTCGCTCACCAAGCTCGTGAGCTCACCGCGTTGGTCGGCCTGCTCGCGCGAGCGCCAGCGCACCCGCCCCACGAGCGGGCGCACGATGAACACCAGCACCGGCGCGCACACCAGGGCCACCAGCGTCAGGCGCCAGGACAGGCCCACCAGGATCGCCACATACACTACGATGAGGCTGACGTTCTGGACCAGCGATGCGAGCGCGGCGGTGACCACCGTCTTCACCCCGTCCGTGTCGTTGATGACCCGCGACAGCAGCTGACCACCACGGGTCCGCTGGAAGAAGTCGAGTGGCAGCGTCTGCAGGTGTCCGAACAATCGCACGCGCAGGTCCCGCACCACGTTTTCCTGGATCGCGACGCTCCACAGCGCCGCCAGGTACGCGAGGATGTTTTTCACCACCATCGCACCGACCAGCACCAGGACGACGTTCCGCAACGCTGCACCCGGCGACCCGGCCGCGAGCAGGGGCCCGACGACGACGGCGAGCATCCGTTCGACGGCCGACCCGCCGGCCACAGGAAGGGGATCGTGCCCGAACACGGTCCGCAGGAAGGGGATCAGCAGCACGAACGTGGCGCCGTCCATCACGGAGGCCACGAACGTGGCCACGAGATTGGCGCCGAAGAGGAATGCGTAGGGACGGAGCAGCAGGAAGAGCCGGCCGCTACGACCCATTCAGCGCGCCCCCCCCTTCCCCGCCGGGCTGCCGCCCGCGCGCCGGGGCGTGAGCAGGGCGACGGGGAGAATCACTTCTTCCGGCGTGACGCCCCCGTGCAGGAACGAGCCGCGATAGCGGGCCTGATACTCGCGCAGCTTCGTCGGATAGACGAAGAAGCGGTCCGCGGTCGCGAGCAACAGCCGGACGCCGAGCCCCATACCCGGGAGGCCAAAGCCCTTCAGGTCCTCGACCAGAATGGCGGCCTCGGGGTCCTCGCTCTTGAGATCTTCGCCGAACTTGTAGCGCAGGTTCGCGGTCGCGTCGCGCTTGGCGTAGACCGTCGCCGGGGTCTCGCAGTGAATGGAGCCGTGGTCGGTGGTGAGCAACACCGTCACGCCCCGCCGCTCGGCCTCCTGAAGCGCGGCGAGCACCGGCGAGCGCTCGAACCACGTACGGGTGAGGCTGCGCAACGCCGCCTCGTCCCGCGCCACCTCGTACAGGATGGCGCTCTCCGACCGGCCGTGCGTGAGCTGATCCACGAAGTTGAACACCAGCGCCGTGACGCCGTCCTGCGCCAGGTGGGCGGGCAGCCGCCGGACCAGGTCGCCCTCACCCGAGCTGAACACTTTCTCGTAGCGCACGGGGACGGGCCGGCCGACCAGCTCCTGCAGCTGCTCCGTCAGGAGCTCACCCTCGTGGGCGTTGAGGCTCTCCTCGTCCGATGGCTGACCCCACCAGTCGGGGTGTCGCGCCGCGATCTCCATGGGGAAGAGCCCCGAAAAGATCGCGTTGCGCGAGAACGGCGTCGCCGTGGGCAGGATGCTGTAATAGTGCGATTCCTCCACGTCGAACAGCGGCGTGATGAGGTCCCGCAGCACCTCCCACTGATCGAGCCGCAGGCAGTCGATGACCACGAACAGCACTCGTCCCGTGGAGCGCAGCACCGGGACGAGAAACTCGGCGCCTACATCCACGGAGAGCGGCGGCCGGTCGCCCTCGGGACCGGCGAGCCAGCGCGGGTACTGCCGGGCGACGTACTCGGCGAAGTCTTTGCGCAGCGAGCGCTGCAGACTACGGAGGGCTTCGGAGAGGCCGGGCTCGTTGGCGGCGCCCAGGCGGACCTCCCAGCGCGCCAGCTCCGCGACCAGCTCGATCCACTCGCGCCAGGCGAGGGTCGCGCCCCGCCGCCCCTCGAGCTCGCGGAACCGGGTGACGAAATCACGCGCTAGGCGCTGCTGGCGGATACGGTCGCCCTCGAGCAGGCGCGTGATCACCGAGAGGATCTGGCGCGGCTGGACCGGCTTCACGAGGTAGTCGTCCACCTCGATCCCGATCGCCTCGCGCAGCGTGCCCTCTTCCTCGCTCTGGGTGACCATCACGACCGGCATGGCGGGGTCGAGCGCGCGGATCTCGCCGATCAGCTCGAGCCCGCGTCGCCCGGGCATTTGCTCGTCCAGCAGCACGATGCTGTACGGCTGGCGCCGCAGCAGCGCGAGCGCGTCGTCGCCGTGGGCGGCGGCGGCCACCGTGAACCCCTGCCCCTCGAGGAAGCGCCGGTGCGCCGCGAGGCCCTCGATTTCGTCATCTACCCAAAGGATGGTCTTGGGCCGCACCATAGGCCAAAGCTAATGGCGACTGGCGAAGCCGGGCAACGCAGGACTTATTTTGCGGCGTGCTGTGCGTTCTCCTGGTCCGATTCAGCTCCATCGGCGACATCCTGCTGACCACGCCGCTCGTGCGCGCGCTCGCCCGTCGTCACCCGGAGGCGAGGCTCGTGTACGTGACGAAGCGCGCCATGGCGCCGCTCGTGGCCGACAACCCCCACCTGTCCGACGTCGTGGCGCTCGAGCCGGGCGAGCCGATCCGCGACCTCGCCCGTCGGTTGCGTGCCCTCGCCCCGACGCACGGTCTCGATCTCCACGGCAGCATCCGGAGCGCGGGCCTGCGATTGCTGGTGCGCTGCCGCTGGTCGGGGTACGGCAAGCGCAAACTGGCCCGATCACTGCTCATCGCCACCAAGCTGGACGTCTACCGCCGGCGCGCGCCCGGGCCGGTCGCCGAGCGCTACTTCGAGGCGGCGCGTCGGCTCGACGCGCAGCCAGACGGCGGGCCGCCCGAGTTCTGCCTCGGCCCCGGAGCCAAGGACCGCGCGGCACAATGGCTGGCGGAGCGCGGACTCGCAGCGCAGCGGGTCGTGGCTCTCGCGCCGGGCGCCGCCCACGCCACCAAACGCTGGCCCGTCGCCCACTGGAGCGCGCTCGCCGAGCGGCTGGCCGCGGCCGGGTACCGGCCCGTCGTCGTGGGAGGGTCCGAGGACCGCGGGCTCGCGCAACAGCTCGTGGGCGACGGAGCCGGAGGGGGAAACCCGCTCGCCAGCGCGGCTGGCGAGTTCTCGCTCCAGGAGACCGGCGCGCTGCTCGCCCGGGCGCGGGTCCTCGTATCGGGCGATACCGGTGTCATGCACATGGCCACCGGCGTCGGGACTCCCGTGGTCGCGCTGTTCGGACCCACCGTCGAGCGGTTCGGCTTCTTTCCTTACCGCGCGCCGGCGGCGGTGCTGGAGCGCGCCCTCGATTGTCGCCCCTGTTCGGCGACGGGGACCGCCTCCTGCCCGCTCGGCCATCACCGCTGC
>DATNOH010000294.1:0-7616 GCA_035601435.1 Gemmatimonadales bacterium
CGGTGACGCGACCGGGGCGGAGCGAGCGCTGGCAGAGGTGTTCCGCCGCGGCCGCACCCAGGAAACGGTCAGCAACGCGGTGGTCGAGCTGATGCACTGCGCCTCGTATCGGCGGGATCACGTCGGGTTCGCCCGCTGGCGCGAGCGTTGTGAGGACCGGCTCGCGGACATGCCACCCAACATTCGAGCGGACTTCTACCTGAAACAGGGGATCGGCCAGGCAAGGTTCGGGCGGTACCGCCGGGCCGAGGTGCTGTTGAAGGAGGCACTCGCGATCGCGGCCGCGGCCGGACTGCATGAGTTCGAGTTTCGGATCGAGCGGATTCTGGCTGGCCTGCCCGACTGCCAGCAGGCGGTTGTGCGGGAAACGCAGCTGGCGACGGAGCCGGTGTTGCAAACCGCCGAGCTGCGCGAGGTTTCCGAGTCCCTCGCGCAACTCGGTGGCTGAGATGCCTAGCGGCAGGTGTTGCTGTTGTTGATATCGCAGCCGTGGCTGGGGCCGGTAGCGTCGGCACAGGCGACGGTGGAGAGGGCGAAGGCGACGACGAGCAGGGCGAGCAGGGCGCGAATCCGAGACATGTGACCTCCGAGACCAGGTGTGGTGTCGACGCAACAGGGACATCACAACCTGGGTCCGGGGGCGTCCGAATTTTAGGGCGTTTTTGCGGCACCTTAGGGCGATTTTGCGGCATTTAGGGGTTTTGGGGGATTCATGCTCGTATTAGCTGCCGTTCCCGACGTCCAATTCCACAAACTCCGCCGGGCTGCGGGCTCCCGGTTCATTGTCGCGCAGGTATCAAGTTGGGACGATGTGCTGACTGGCATCCGCGGCCGGCCCGTCGAGCTGGCGGTTGTGGACCCGCTCTTGTCCGGCCAGGCGCGGTCGCAGGAGATCGAGCGGCTGCGGGTGTTGTTCCCCTCACTCCCCCTGATGCTGTACACCACCCTCACACCCGGCACCGCCGGTGTGCTCCTGGCGTTGGGCCAGCGAGGCATCCAGCACGCCGTGTTCGTCAATTACGACGACCACCCGACCCGGCTGCGGGAGGTGCTGGGGCAGGAGGAAGCGCGCTCCTCGTCCCGACAACTGCTGGACCAGATGGGCGACGCGCTCGCACCGCTGCCGAGCGAACTGCGCTGGGTGCTGGAGGAAGCGCTCCGCTCGCCCGGCGAGGTGCAAACCGTGGGGCAGGTCGCGATGCGCGCCCGGGTGGACCGGCGTACCTGCGAGCGGTGGTTTACGCGCGTGGGGCTACCGTCGCCTCGGCACTTCCTCTCCGCTGCGCGGGTGCTGTACGCGCACCGTCTGCTGCAGGACCCCGGCTTCACGATCGAGGACGTGGCGAAGCGGCTGGGCTACGCGCAGACCAAGACCCTGCAACTGCACGCGCGCGCGTACCTCGGGCTCACGGCCGGGGAGATGCGCCTGTCCCTGGGATCAAGCGAGGCTTTGGCCCGTGTGGTCCAACGCTTCCTGACGCCGCAACAGTCACAGGCCTCCGCCTCATGAACGCGGCGCCCCGCACCATCCTGGTGGTCGACGACGAGGCGCAGCTGCGTCGGGTGCTGGAGCGCTCGCTCTCGCGCCACGGCCTTCGCGTGATCGGCGCGGGCAGCGCCGAGACCGCCTACGAGCTGCTGGCGGCCGAGCAGCCCGACGCCCTGCTGCTCGACATCCACCTGCCGACGATGTCGGGGCTCGCCCTCTATCTCGCCATCGTGCACCGCTGGCCGATATTCGAGGGCCGCATCGCGATCATGACGGGGGACGCAGAAGCGGAAGAGGTGCGCACTTGGCTCGAGCGGCACCAGTGCGTCGTGATTCGGAAGCCGTTCAACCTGCGCGAAGTGACGGATTGGCTGGCCACGGTGTTCCGGATGGAGGAGGAGCGCGCGCGGGGAGGCGCCAAGGCGTGACGGGAGCGTCGCACGGCGAGCCGCTGCACGCGCTGCGCGAGTATCGCAACCTCGCCCCGTGGAACCTGCGCGATCTGGCCGCGCTGGTGGGAGCGGTGCTCGACGCCTCCGCGATCACACCGATCAACGCCGCCGCACGGGCGCAGCCGAGCGAGCGGACCATCCGGTTCTACGTCACCAAGGGCCTCGTCAGTCCTCCCGAAGGGCGCGGCACGGCGGCCACGTATTCCTACCGCCATTTCCTCCAGCTCTTGTGGATCAAGCTGCGGCAGATGGAGGGGACGACCCTGGCGACGATCATCAAGGAGATGCACGACCAGACCGGTGACGTGCTGGAACGCCGCGCGGCGCAGGCGTTGGGCGCTTCGCTGCCGGTGCCGGACCGGCTGGCGCTCAAAAGCAAGGGCACGCCACCACGCGGCAAGTCGGGACGGGCGCTGACCGCGTGGCTGGCGCGCGACGCCGAGCGCGACCCGGAGAGCCCGAGCTCCTGGCACCGCATTCCGGTAGGCCGGGGCGTCGAGCTGCACATCGAGACGGCCCATCCCCTCGCGCGGCTCGGCCCCGAGGACGCGACGGTCGCCGAAGCCGTGCGGCAGGCGCTGGCGAAACTCCTGCCCTCGGCCAACGCGTAGGGTCGATCACTTCGGAACGGAGTTAATCATGGGCTCGATCATTTTTCTGGTTCTCGTGGTGGTCGTGGTGGCGTGGGTGATCGGTGCGTATAACGGGCTCATTTCTCTCAAGAACCAGACGCTGAATGCATTCAAACAGATCGACGTCCAGCTCAAGCGGCGCCACGACCTGATTCCCAACCTCGTGAACGCCGTCAAGGGAGCCATGGACTTCGAGCGATCGACGCTCGAAGCGGTGATCCAGGCCCGGAACCAGGCGGTAAAGGTCAACGCGACCGGACCGGAAGGCATCAAACAGATCAGCAAGGCGGAGAACGTCCTGTCGTCGGCGCTGCAGCGCCTCATGGTGGTGGTGGAGCAATACCCCCAGCTGAAGGCCACGGGCAACATCGGCCAGCTGCAGGAGGAGCTCACGTCGACGGAGAACAAAGTGTCGTTCGCGCGCCAGCTGTATAACGACACGGCCACGCAGTACAACACCAAGCAGCAGCAATTCCCGACCAACCTGGTGGCGGGGCTCGCCAAGGCGCAGCCCGCCGATCTGTGGGAAATCGAGGATCAAGCCGAGAAGGCCGTGCCCCAGGTCGATCTCTCGATGAAGCCGAAAGTGTGAGCGACGACACTTCGCTCAACCTCTTTCAACAACAGGAAGCCAATCGCCGGCGCACAGTCCTGCTGGTGATTGGCTTCGTCGCATTTTTCGCATGGCTCGGGTTCGGCGGGGATTACATCTACTACCTGTCCACTCGCGACGCCCCGGTTACGGCGTACCACCACGTCTTCCCGTGGTTCGGGATCGCGCTCTCGGTCGTCGCCCTGCTGACGGCGTGGTATGCGTACGCGACGGGCCCCGAGAAGGTGCTCTGGTCCACGGGGGCGCGTGAAGTCGTCGATCCCACTGACCCACAAGAGAAGCAGCTGGTCAACGTGGTCGAAGAGATGGCCATCGCGGCCGGCGTGCCGCGGCCGCGGATCTGGATCGTGGATGACCCCGATCCCAATGCATTCGCGACCGGCACCGATCCACTGCACTCGCACATCGCGGTGACGCGGGGCCTGGTCGAGCTGTGTAGCCGCGACGAGCTCCAGGCGGTGGTCGGGCACGAGCTCGGGCACGTGAAGAACCTGGACGTACGACTCATGACGATGCTCGCGGCCCTCGTGGGGGCGGTCGCCCTGATGCACGATGGCGTGAGCCGTATCCTGCGCGGGGGCATCAATCTGGGGGGCGGGGGCGGGGAAGGCTCGCGCGGAAGCGGGAAGAAGGGCGGCGCCGGCCCGCTGCTCCTCATCCTGCTGGTCGTGTGGATCCTCTCGTGGATCCTCGCGCCGATCATCACGCAGCTCCTCGCGCTAGCCGTGAGCCGCAAGCGCGAGTACCTGGCCGACGCCATGAGCGCGCAGTTCACCCGCAATCCGCTCTCGCTGGCGAGCGCGCTCCAGAAAATCGAAGGCGCGGACGCGCCAACCACGGCCATCAAGTGGGGCGCGGCCCACCTCTGCATCGCCGACCCGTTGGGGCGGCGCCTGACGGCGCACGAAGGGCTCTTCGCCGATGCGCTCGCGACCCATCCGCCCATGGCGAAGCGCATCGCCATCCTGCGCGGCATGGGATACGCCCAGATCAAGAAGGAGGGAGGGAGCGTCGTGTGACCGGGTGGCTCGGACGTCGGGCCCTCCGCACGATCCACCAGTTCCGCACGCGCCTGGCGCGCTATCATCTTCAGCAACGCCGCACCGCCAAGGTGGCTCTCACCGCCGATCCGATGGTCGAGCAGGCCGTCCTGCGTCACGCACGGGAGCACTCGCTGACCGACGCCGCCGCGCGCCGGCGGGTCGAGCAGTACGTCGACGAGATCGTGCCGCAGCTCAACGTCCTGTCCTATTACAAAATCGGCTACAACCTCGCCAAGATCGTCCTCAACCTGCTGTACCGGGTAACCGTCGACTACCAGGATGAGGCGGCGCTGGAGCGCATTCCCAAGCGGGACGTCGTCGTGTATGCCATGAACCACCGCTCCAATGTGGACTATGTCGTGGTGGCGTACGTGCTGGCCTATGGCGCGCACGTGAGCTACGCGGTGGGCGAATGGGCGCGCGTCTGGCCCCTGGAGTACGTGTTCAAGTCATTCGGGTCGTATTTTATCCGACGCGGCTTCCGGGAGCCCTTGTATCACACCGTGCTCGAGCAGTACGTGCGTCTGATCACCCGCAACGGCGTGACGCAGGGCTTTTTTCCCGAAGGGCGCCTGTCGCGCGACGGCCGGCTCGGCCCGCCGAAGCTCGGCCTGCTCGACTACGTCTGCCGCACGCTGCTCGACCCGGCGTTCGATCGGGACATCTGGTTCGTGCCGGTCGCCATCAACTTCGACCGGGTACTCGAGGACCGCGCGCTCATCCGCGAGCTGGTGGACGAGCGCGACCGGCCCGGCCGCCTGGCGCAGCTTTGGACCGTGGCGACCTACCTGGGGAGCAACGCGCTGCGGCTCGTTACCGGGCGGCTCAAGCGCTACGGCCGCGCGGCGGTGAACTTCGGGGCGCCGATCTCCCTGCGGGAGTGGCTCGCGCGCGCGCCCGGCGTGCTCGAGCTCCCCAAGGAGCAGCGGCTACCGGAGCTCGAGAAGCTCGCGGCGCTCCTGATGGAGCGCATCGGCGCGATCATTCCGGTCACACCGGTGCCGCTCGCCGCCGCGGCGTTGCTGTCGTTCGGACAGACGATGATCCCCAAGTCCGCCGTGCTCGAACGGATGGACCAGTTGCGGGACCGATTGGAAGCCGTCAACGCCAAGGTGGTGCGCGGCGGAGCTCGGATTCGGGAAGTGTGGGACCGCGCCTGGCGGATGCTCCGGATGCGGCGGCTGGCGGTCGAGGAGGGAGACAGCCTGGTCGTGCTGCCCCGCGGCCGGCCGCTGCTCGAGTTCTATGCCAACTCGATTGCGCACCTACTGCCGATCCGTGGACCCCGGGTCCCGTTCCACAAGACGCACGATACCGACCCGAACCTACCGGCTCTGCGAAGGGATAAGCCGAGATAGGTGCGACACGGCCCTTTCGGCACGATTGATCTCGTCGATCACGCTGAGCAGGAGCTCTCGCACGACGAACTCGCGGGTTCCCAGACCCGCCAGGCGGGCGGCGCATCGAGCCGCGGCCAGAGCGTGCGCCACCTCCGCGATGTCGGCCTCGCGTCGCCGCGCGGTCGCGTCGAGCATCCGGTACGTCGGAGACACGCCGCGGAAGGTAGGCGCGGGCGGTGCAACCGAGTCACCCTTTTTCCCCGCCCCCAGTCGCTTTTAGGCGAGCTCGGATTCGAGCTTGAGCAGGCGCCACCCGGTGACCATCGCACCCAGGAGCAGCACGGGGAGCACCTGTAGCCCCTGCAGCGCCAGCCCGGCCGCGACGGCATTCTCGGGCGCCACGCCGAACGGCAGCAACCCCACCACCAACGCCGCCTGGGTAACACCCACGTTCGCCGGTGTGGGCCGCAGCAGGCCGCCCAGGTTCACCACGATCAGAGCCGTAAAGGAGGCGGCGAGCGACACCGGCACGTGGGTGGCGCGCAACACGAGGTGATACGTGGCCCACTGGGCGGCCCAATTGTAGAGCCCAAAGACGGTCGGCCACAGCAGCCGGCCACCCGTTCCCATGGTTCGCAAGACGGCCAGTCGCGACTGGACCGACGCCGGCAGCCGGTCGGCGAGCGACGCCCAGCCGCGCCCCCAGCCGAGCAGCAGTACCAGCACGAGCGCCAGCCCTACGCCGCTTTGCACGGCCCGCATCCACGGCTCGAGCTGCAGCACACTCGGCGCCATCACGAGAAACAGCGCGAGCGCCAGTCCTTCCGCCACACGCGCCCACACGACGGACGACACGGTGGCGCCGGCCGGCACCCCTCCCCGCTGCACGATCCAGTGCACGCGGGCCGCCTCGCCCGCGACCGCCACCGACAGATCGTTCACGGCGGCACCCACCAGGTTCGCTTCCTGGGCCACCCGCCAGCTGTGGGGCGCGACGGTCCTCAAGATCAGGTGCCACCCCCACCCCTTAGCCACGAGAGACGAGAGGTTGACGGCGAGCGCGATGGCCAGGAGCCAGCGATCGGCGTCGAGCAGCGCCGCAAAGGTGACCTGCCACGGGAAGCCGGTGAGGAACTTCAGCGCCAGGCCGACGCCCACCAGGACGACGAGCCACGTCAGCCATCGCCTGGTCCGCGATTTCACGCGACCAGGTCCCCGAGCGGGCGGAAGGCATAGCCCGCGGCCCGCGCATCCGCGATGATCCCCGGGAGGGCGGCCGCGGTGCGGCTGCGGTCGCCGTGCGGATCGTAGCCATCGCCGTCATGCAGCAGAATGATGGCACCCGGCCGGAGCTTACGGCGCACGCGCGCTCGGATCTCGTCCGCGGAGACGCCAGGATCCGAGTCCCACACGCCGAACGTCCAACCGAACACCGTGTAGCCGAGACGTCGGGTAGCGACGCCCACGAAAGGATTGCGGTACCCGTGGGGCGCGCGGAAGCTGCGCGGGACTCGGCCCGTCGTGTCGACGATGAGCTCGTGCGTGCGCTCGAGCTCCTCGCGGATCCGGCGCGGTCCCTGAAAGTGCAACTTGCGGTGTCGCAGGGTGTGGTTGCCGATCTCGTGTCGCGCTGCGGCAACCTGGCGGGCCGCTGCGGGAAACCGGCGCACGTGCTCGCCCACAAGGAAGAAGGCCGCGGGCACATTCGACGCCGCGAGGGTCTCGAGAATCGGCTCCGTAGCCGCGGGGTTGGGGCCGTCATCGAAGGTGAGGTAGGCTACTCGCTCGCGGGTGGGCCCCCGGCCCACCGCGCGCCCGAAGAGGGGGCTGTTGGGCTCGTACGTGCCATAGGCCCAGGCGCCCATGGCGGCGCCGGCGGTAGCGGCGATGGGGAGCAGCATGCGGGCATAATAAACACGAAGCCCCCGGGACGGCACGATAGGCCGCCCGGGGGCTCCGCACATCGGTTACCCGGAGCCGGGGGATTGCTCCCTCCGTTCTTCATCCTGCCGCCGCCGGTTGACTGATGCGTCGCTCGGTAGGGCGA
>DATNOH010000295.1:0-12578 GCA_035601435.1 Gemmatimonadales bacterium
CGCATTGCACCGCGTGCTGGATGCCATCTATCGCTCGGCCGACGAAGGGCACGACGTGCTGCTGTGACGACGCCGACCCGACACGCCGCGGCCCTCGTCGCGTTGGGCGCCGCTCTCCTCACCGCCAGCTACCCCCCGTTCCGCCTCCCCGTCGTGAGTTTTCTCGCCCTCGCACCGGCGGTCGTGCTGGTGCGTCGGTTCGAACACGAGCGCGACCCGCGCGGCGCGTTGCGCTGGGGATTCTGGTACGGCTTCGTGACCCAGGGCGCCGTGCTCTACTGGCTCGTGGTGGCCCTGTGGCACTTCACGCCGCTGTCGGCGCTCGGCTACCTGGCGACCATCGTGCTCTTCGGCCTGTGGCACGCGTTGCTCTTCTGGCTCGTCGTCCGCGTGCGGCTCCGCTTCCCGGTGGTGCCGCTGTCGATCGTGTTTCCGGTCGCGTGGACGGCGGTCGAGTGGGCCGTGGGCCATCAGGGGGACATTCGGTTCCCGTGGCTGGGGCTGGGGACCTCGCTGACCGACGCTGCGACGCTCGTGCAGTGGGCCGACCTGGCTGGCGCGCGCGGCGTGACGCTGTGGCTTGTGTGGTGCAACGTCATGGTCGTGGAAGGGTTCCTCGGGAATCGGGAGCGGGGACCGGGGAGCGGTACCTTCGGGTGGCGTCCGCTCGCTGCGGTGCTCGCAACTGTCCTCTGTGCGTGGGGCTACGGCGCATGGCGCGAGCGGACGCTTCCGGTCCGCGAGCTCGGCACCGTGGGACTCATCCAACCGAACGAAGGGTTCCGGGAGAAGTGGGATCCGCGCCATGCGGATAGCGTGGTGACGAAGCTCGTGACCATGACGCGCGCGCTCGAGGCGCGCGGCCGTGTGGCGCTCATGATCTGGCCGGAGGCGGCGATCCCCGGTTTCCTCCAGCCCGCCTGGGACTCGAGTATCGTCGGGCTCGCGCGCGAGAGCCGGACGCCCATCCTCACCGGCGGGATCTACGGCGAGAACCATCCCGACGGGTCGTACGACTATTACAACGCCGCGTTCTACTTCGACTCCTCGGGCAGCTGGCGCCGCTATCCGGTCTACGAAAAGCACTTTCTCGTCCCGGTCGTCGAGCGGGTGCCGTTCGTTCCCGCACGGCTGATGCAGAGCGTCCCCGGCGTGGGGCGCTGGTCCGGTGGGTTCGGGCGAGGCCGGGGTCTTCCCTTGTACTCGACTCCGCCAGGTCGCGTCGGCGTGGTGATTTGCTACGAGTCGGCGTTCGAAGAGTTGGCGCGCGGGTACCGGCGCGCCGGCGCGGAGTTCCTGGCGAACATCACGAACGATGCGTGGTATGGGCGCACGGCGGGCCCGTACCAACACTCGGCGCATCTCGTCATGCGCGCCATCGAAACCCGAATGGGCATCGCCCGAGCGGCGAATGACGGTATCTCCGAGTTTGTCGATCCCTTGGGACACACCTACGCCGAGACTGGCCTGGAGCAGGAGGCCGTCGTGTCTGGCCAGGTCCGCACCAGCGACGTGATCCCGCTGTACGTGCGGCTCGGCGACTGGGTGGGGCTGCTCTGTGTCCTCGCCACCCTTGGTTTCGCCGGCGTCTTGGCGGTGCAGCATTGGAACCGGAGCGCCTGAAAATGCGGAGTGCGGAGTGCGGGGTGGGTGGGGGGCCGTGGTGAGGGTGGGGGTGGATGTCGGCGGAACCTTCACCGATCTCGTCGCGCTCGCCGATGATGGGACGATCGAAGTCCGCAAGGTGGTGACGACGCCGGAAGATCCCGCCGTCGGCTTGTTTCACGCGCTGGACCCGCTCAAGCCTCCTCCCGCCATCGAGCTGCTCGTTCACGGTACCACGATTGCCACCAACGCCCTGCTCGAGCGCCGCGGAGCCCGCATCGCGCTCGTGACGACCAAGGGCTTCGAAGACCTTCTGTGGCTGCGGCGCCAGGATCGGGCGGCGTTGTACGACCTGGCCCGCGACCACCCGCCCCCGCTGGTCGCGCGGTCCGACGTCGTGGGGGTCGCGGAGCGGACCGGCCCCCGGGGCGTGCTCGAGCCGCTCAGCGAGGACGAGGTCGAGCGGGTGGTGGCCGCGGTGCGCGCGCTGGTTCCCCCTCCCGATGCGCTGGCCGTCGCCTTGCTGTTCGCCTTCCGCCACGCGGAGCACGAGCGCCGCCTGGTCGCGGCGCTGCGCGACGCGCTCCCCAACGTCCCCATCGCCGCGAGCCACGAAGTCCTTCCCGTGTTCCGGGAGTTCGAGCGCGCGAGCACCACCACGGCCGAGGCGTATCTCCGTCCCAAGGTCTCCGCCTATCTCGGACGGCTGGAGCGCGACGTGCGGGCCCGCGGCATTGGGATGCTGCGGGTCATGACATCGAGCGGCGGAACGCTCTCCCCGCGTGCGGCGGCCGGGCGCGCAGCCTCGCTCGCGCTGTCCGGGCCCGCGGGGGGTGTAATTGGCGCTCGCCTGGTCGGTGCGGCGGTGGGCCTGCCGGACCTCCTGACCCTCGACATGGGGGGCACGAGTGCCGACGCGAGCCTCGTCAGCGGCGGCAGCCCCCTGGGAGACGGTGGTGGTGTGGTGGCGGGCATCCCTCTCGCCCTGCCCGCCGTCTTGATCGAGACGGTGAGCGCCGGGGGTGGGAGCATTGCGCGCATCGACGAGGGCGGCGCCCTCAAGGTCGGGCCGGAGAGCGCCGGGGCGGTCCCGGGCCCGGCGTGTTACGGCCGGGGCGGTGCACGACCCACCGTCACCGACGCGTGCCTGGTGCTGCGGTGGCTCGATGCCCAGCATCCGCTCGCGGACGCTGTGCGGCTCGATCGCGACGCCGCGGAGCAAGCGCTGAGCTCCCTCAGCGTGGCGAGCGATGCAAGTGCGATCGCGGCGGGCATCGTGGCCGTCGCCGCGGCGGTGATGGCGCGCGCGCTCAAGCGGGTCAGCGTCGCCCGCGGGCTCGATCCCCGGCGGATGGCCCTGCTGCCGTTCGGCGGTGCAGGGCCGCTCTTCGGGTGCCAGCTGGCCGAGGCGCTGGGGATGCGTACCATCGTGATCCCACCCCATCCCGGAGCCCTCTCGGCGCTGGGCCTGGCCTCCGCGGCGGAACGCGTGGATCTGATCGCATCGTTTCATCGCCCGCTCGACGACGTGCCGTCCCGAGACCTCGGGTCGGCTTTCGCACCGCTGCTCGAGGAGGGGCGGGGGCAGATACCCGGCGGCGCGCTGCTCCGCTACGCCGATTGTCGATTCGCCGGGCAGGGCTTCGAGGTGACGGTCCCGGTGACGGCCGACGATCCGCGGCGGATCCGGGAGGCCTTTCTCGTCGAGCACCGCGCGCGGTTCGGCCATGCGGCGAGCGATCAGCCGGTGGAGCTCGTCAACCTGCGCGTCGTGGCGCTACGCGAGGGGCCGCTACCACGCTTCGCGGACCTGCGGCGGGTGGTCCAGAGACCTGGCGCCAGTCGCCCGATTACGTTGCGGGGCGCTCGGGTCAGCGCGTCGGTCTGGGCGCTCGACGAGCTAGCCGCGGGCGTGACGATCGCCGGGCCGGCAATCCTGGCGGGGCGGAACGCGACGGCCCTGGTCGAGGCCGGGTGGCGCGGCACGGTGCATCAATGCGGCGCCGTGCTGGTGCAGCGTACATGACCCTCGACGCCGTCGGGCTCGAGGTGATGGGGCACGCCTTCGCGTCGATCGCGGAAGAGATGGGCCTCGTGCTGATTCACTCCGCGGTATCCCCAAATATTCGCGAGCGGCGCGATTGCTCGGCGGCACTGTTCGACGCCGCTGGCGAAATGATCGCCCAGGCGGCCCACATTCCGGTGCATCTCGGCGCCTTGCAGGAATCGGTCGCCGCGGTGCGCGCGCTCGCCCCTCCTCCCGCCCCGGGCGACATCTTCATCCTCAACGACCCCTACACCGGCGGCTCCCACCTGCCCGACATCACACTCATCGGCGCCATCGAAGTCGACGGCGCCGTGGGCGGCTACAGCGTCGTGCGGGCGCATCACTCCGATGTCGGCGGTGTGCAGGCCGGGAGCATGCCGGCGGGCGCGCGGGAGATCTTCGCAGAGGGCGTGATCGTGCCGCCGCTGCGCCTGACGGCCGACGTGGAGCGCTTCCTGCTCGCCAACGTGCGGACTCCCGAGACGCGGCGCGCCGATCTGGCAGCCCAGCGGGCGGCCGTGACACGAGGGGCTGAGGGGTTGCGCGCCCTGGCGACGCGGTACGGCTGGGCTGCCGTGCGCGAGGCGGCTACGGACCTCCTGGACTACGCCGAGCGGCGCGCGCACGATGCTCTCGGCCGGTTGCAAGCGACCGCCCTCACGGCAACTGATTGGCTCGAGGGAGACGGTGTCGACGACGCGGACTTGGGCGTGAGCGTGCGGGTCGACATCGCGGACGGCGTCTTCCAGGTCGACTTCACGGGCACCGCTGCGGCGGCACGTGGCAACGTGAACTGTCCGCTCGCGGTGGCGCGCTCGGCGGTGCTGTTCGTCGTGCACACGCTCCTGGCCGAGGATGTGCCCACCAACGGCGGCGTGCAGCGCGCGGTGCGCGTCACGGCGCCCCCGGGGTGCCTCGTGAACGCGCGCTTCCCGAGCGCGGTGGCGGCCGGCAACGTCGAGACGTCGCAGCGCATCGCCGACACGGTGTTTCTGGCGCTCGCCGCCGGCGGCATCGCGGTGCCGGCCCAGGGCCAAGGGACGATGAACAATGTCACGTTCGGGGCGAGTGGCTGGACGTACTACGAGACGATCGGGGGCGGTCAGGGAGCGAGCCACGGTGCACCCGGACCGTCGGGCGTGCACGTCGGCATGTCGAACACCCGTAACACGCCTATCGAGGTGCTCGAGATGGAGTACCCCTTGCGCCTCAAGACGTACGCCTTGCGCCGGGGCAGTGGTGGTGTGGGCCGGTGGTCCGGTGGGGAGGGTGTGATCCGCGAGTTCGAGGTGCTCGCTCCCATGGAGGCGAGCATTCTCGCCGAGCGGCGGCGTCACGCCCCCCGCGGCGCTGCGGGGGCACGCGACGGGGGGCGCGGGTCCACCTGCTTGAACGATGTGCCGCTGGCTCCTAAAGTCAGCGTGTCGCTCGCCCCCGGCGACGTGTTGCGTGTGGAGACGCCGGGTGGCGGCGGTTGGGGCAAACCCGAACGCGGAGACAACGGATGACTTGGGTGCTCGTGGCCCTCATCGGCCTGATGGGAGGTGTGGTATCGGGGTTGTTCGGCGTCGGGGGCGCGATCGTGATCGTGCCTGCTTTGGTGCTGCTGGTCAAGCTGCCGCCGCACACCGCCAGCGGCACGTCGCTGGCATCGCTGCTGTTGCCGGTAGGGCTGCTCGGAGCGATGGAGTACTATCGGCGCGGACAGGTCAACATCCCCTATGCCGTCATCCTTTCCGCCGGGCTGTTCGTCGGGGCATTCATCGGCGCGAACCTGGCCGGCGAGGTGTCGGACGTGGCGCTGCGGCGGGCGTTCGGCGGGCTCCTCCTGATCGTTGCCGGAAAGCTGCTGCTCGGCTAGGCGGTCGCCTCGAACACTTTTCCCTCCACGAACAGCCGGAACAGCTCCTGGTCGAGCTGCCCGGAGCGTACCTCGTCGGCCATGATGTCGAGGGCGCGCGCGGGCGCCACGGCCACCTTGTAGGGACGGTCGGCCGCGCTCAGCGCGTCGTAGATGTCGCTGATCGTCATCATGCGCGTCTGAATCGGGATGGCCTCGCCGGTCACCCGGCGCGGGTATCCCTTGCCGTCGAGCTTCTCGTGGTGTCCATACGCGATCATGGGGATGTGCTGGAGCTCGCGCGTCCAGGGAATCTGCTGCAGGAAGCGGTACGTGTGGGTGACGTGGCTCTCGATCTCGAGGCGCTCCGTCTCGTCGAGTGAGCCCTTGGGGATGGTGAGGTAGCGCATCTCCTCCTCGGTGAGGTAGGGGTGCGGCCGGCCCGTAGCGTCCTCGTACGAGCGACGGGACAGGTGGAGCAGCGCCTCGAACTGTCCCGCCGGGAGCACCGTCGGCTCGTTCGCGCTCAGCACGGCGTCCAGGAAGCCGTCCAGCGCCTGGATTTGCCGCGCGTGCTCCTCCTCGAGCGCTCGCAGGAAGCGCTCGTAGTCCTTCCGCTCGTGGGTCTCGAGGAACTCGGCCCGCTTTCTCCAGAATTCCCGCTCGGCGGTGCGTCGCACGTAGTGGTGGCGTTGCTTGATGAGATCGAGCTGGAGCGGGTAGAGCTTCTTGGCTTTGACCAACACCTGCTCCCGTACGCCGACCTTGCCGAAATCGTGCAGCAGCCCGGCATACCGGATCTCCTTGATCTGTTCGCGGGTGAACTTCACGCCGCGATACGCGCCGTCTTGGGCGCGATCGACCACGGCGGCGAGCCCCACCGTCATGTTCGCCACTCGTCCCGAGTGCCCGAACGTGGTCGGGTCCCGCTGCTCGATCGCGTGCACCGCGGCCTTCACGAACCCCTCGAACAGGCGCTCGATCTCCTCGTATAGCCGGCTGTTCTCGATGGCGACCGCCGCCTGGCCCGCGAGCGCGGTCACGAGATCCACCGTGCGCCGCGAGTACGGCACCACCTGGTGCTCCACTTCCGCCGGGGTAACCAGCACGGCCTCGGCCTGGCGTTTGCGGTTGATGAGCTGCAGGACGGCGATCACTTCCTCTTTGTGATCCTTCATGGGGATCACGAGCATCGACTTCGTGCGGTAGCCGTGCCGCTCATCGAACGAGCGGTTGATGCTGTATTCCACGTCCGGGGGCAGGAAGTAGGCGTCGTCGATCACCAGCGGCTCGCCCGTCACGGCCGTGTAGCCCGCCAGGCTCGAGCGGTCCACCGGGATCGTAAACTCGACGAACGGGGCTTCGGGCTTGGAATACGTCTGCGCGATCCGGAAGCGCAGGCGCCTCTGACCCTGCCCCCCCGTCTCGACCAGGTACAGGCTGCCCGCGTCCGAGTTGGTGATGCGCCGCGCCTGCGTGAGGATCAGCTCGAGCAGCGTCTTGAGATCCCGCTCGGTGCCGAGCGCGACGCCGATGCGCGTCAGCTCGCCGATCTCGCGGCTGCGGTTGGCGGCCTCGGAGCGCGCGCGGGCGGTCTCCAGGCGGGCAGCGGCTTCGCGATACCCCGCTCGTACCGCCACCAGCAGCTGCCGTGGCCCGACCGGCTGCTTCAAGAACCCGGAGAGCAGCTCGGAGGGCATCTCCGCGGGCAGATCGAGCTCGCCGCTGCGACCGAGTGCCACGATGGCCCCCCCGGCGTCCACGAACGCCCGCAACGCGTCGACCGGGAAGATCGAGCGGCTCTCCGAGTCGAGCACGAAGACCGTCGGGCGCTCGTCCACCAACAGCTCGCGTGGCACGCGTGCTTCGCGCGCTTCGATCTGGGCACTCTCGAGCGCCGGTCGAACGCCTGTGGGACTCCAGGCGGGCGTGTGCAGCAGGAGGTATTTCACGGCGTAGGCCCGGGACCGGATGGTCCCGGGACGTCACGTCACGAGTTCTTCACGCGCTGGAGGCCCTGCTGCGCCTCGGTATACTCCGGGAAAACGGCCAGCGCGCGCTGGTACATCTCCGCGGCCTTGTCCTTCTGCCCGCGATCCTGGTACAGGAGCGCCTTCGAGTAGAACGTCAGCGCCTCCGTCGGGACCTGCCGATTCATCCGCTGCTCCGAGGACTGCCGTGGCAGGGGGGGCAGGTTGGCATCCTTCATCAGGCGTGAGGCGACGGTGCGGATGATGTCGAACAGGTGGTCCCGCTGCATGCGGTCGGACTCGACCTTGACGATCTCGCTCGTTTCGACGTTGACGAGCCGCGCGTCCAGGCGGAAATCGCCGTAGAAGTCGATGAACGCGCCGGTGATGACGTAGCGCGCACCGACGAGCTTCCCGACCTTCGCGGCGGTTTCCGGGGTCACCTTGCCCGACGCACCGAGGTTCTGTTCGGCCAGCAGCTTCTCGATGGCGTCGCGCTCGACCACGCGGGCCCCAGGGTTGGCGGCGAGCTCCGAGATCAGCATCCCGGCGATGCCCTTCTGCAGGGCGTCGAAGTTCTCCTTGTCCTGTCCGTACGAGCCGCTATTGTCGAACGGCAGGACGGCAATGCCCGGCCGGGCATCCTGGCCGCGGCCCTGCGCGCCCACTACGCGCCCAACCAAGGCGAGCAGGGCGACAGACAGCAATGCGCGGACGAAACGCGAACGCATAGAGTCAGTCCTCGTCAGAGAGTCAGGGTCATGCCTTCTTGCGCTGCCACAACCTCGGCGGGCAGGCCCTTCGCCCGTGCCTGACGGCGGGCCGCCGCGAGCAGGGCGTCGATTGCCTCGTCGCCGTGCTCGGGCTCATGGTGGAACAGCACCAGGCGCTTCACTCCGGCCTCGCCCGCCAGCGCGACCGCCTCCTCGAACGTCGAGTGGCCCCACCCCCGGTGCTCCTCCAGCTCTTCGGGGGTATACATCGCATCGTGGATGAGCAGTTCCACACCCGTGAGAAACGCCACGAAATCCTTGCGCCATGACGCCGGGGTCTCGTAGTGCCCGCCCGGCCCGAGCTCGTTGTCGGTCACGTACGCCATGCTCGGACCGCCCGCGGCCGGCGTGAGCCGGTAGCCGAGCGTGGTGCCGGGGTGGCGCAGCCGAATCGTCCGCACCTTGAACGTCCCCACCGTGAACTCGCCCGGTTCTACCTGCTGCACCGTGAGCTTCGCCGACAGCGCGTCCAACGGGACGGGAAAGACGGCCGGGTCCATTTGCTGACGTAGGATCGCCTCGAGCGAAGTAGTCCCCTGGCGTGAGCCCCAGATCCGCACCGCGTTCCCGGGGGCGAAGAACGGCTTGAAGTGGGGCAGCCCCTGGATATGGTCCCAGTGGGCGTGCGACAGCAGGATCTCCGCCATCACCGCGCCCTCCTGGTGCTCCACCAGCTCGCGTCCCAGCGCCCGGATCCCCGTGCCCGCGTCGAGGATGACGAGCTGTCCGGCTCCCTTCCTCCCGCCGGTGCCCTCCACGGCGACGCACGGCGTGTTGCCGCCGTAGCGCGCGGTGTGGGCTCCGGGGGTAGGGATGGAACCCCGCGTCCCCCAAAAGGTCACCGTGTAGGCCATCGGTCCCGGCACCGCCGCACCCTTTAGCGCTAAGTTATGGAAAATTCGAGAGGTAGGACAAGCCGCGCCCTCACCCGACCCGAGTGACCCACCTCACGACCGTCCGGCAGACGCTTCCAGCGCGGCGCGGTCGCGAATCAGGATCTCGCGGCGACTGATTTCGATGTAGCCCTTGTCCACTAGCTCGCGCATCGTGCGGCTCACGGTCTCGCGCGACGACCCGATCATCTGGGCGATGGTGTGGTGCGTGAGGCGGCGCGTGATCTTGTCGGACCCCGCCTCGTCGGCGAGGTCGAGCAGCAGCTGCGCCACGCGGCCGTTTACATCGAGCAGCACCAGGCTCCCGACCTTCTCGTCCACGCGCCGCAGGCGGCGCGACAGCTCCCGCAACAGCCCCATGGCGATGCCGGGCGACTGCTGCAGGATGGCCTGGAAGTCCTCCCGCCGGATCACGAGCAGGTTCGAGTCCTCCATCGCGATCACGTGCGCCGAGCGAGGCTCCTCGTCGATGAGCGACATCTCCCCGAAGAAATCCCCCTCGCCCAGCACGGAAAGGATGACCTCACGGCCGTCCTCGCCGATGAGCACGACCTTCACCTGCCCGGTGGCGACGACATAGAGCGCGTCGCCCGGGTCGTCCTCGAACAGGATGACCGAGTTGCGCGGATAGCTCCGCTCACGGGTGATTTCGGCCACCCGCTCGAGCTCGACGGGTGCTAGCTGGCTGAACAGCGGGACCTTTTGGAGGATCGCCGTAACCGACACGATAGGCTTCCCCTGGAGGGCGTGGTGGGGTGAATGGTCGGGCAAGCTTACGTACAAGCCGCGCTGGTGTCAATTCGGCGGGGGCCTCGCTGCTTGCCGCCAACTTGCGGCGCCAGTTATATTTCCACACTTCGTGCCGTTCGACTTTCAGTCAAGGATCGAGTGCTGTGAAACCCGGGATTCACCCTGCCTATCGGCGGGCCACCGTGCAGTGCGCCTGCGGCAACAGCTTCGTGACGCGCTCCACCGTGCCCCTGATTCATGTCGAGGTTTGCGCCAAGTGCCACCCGTACTACACCGGTAAGCAGAAGCTCATGGATACGGCCGGGCGGGTGGAGCGTTTCCGCCAGAAATACGGGACCGAGAAGGCCTCAGGCTGACGTATGGAGGCCCGACTCCGCCAGGCGCTCGCGCGGGCGGAGGAGGTCGCCCGAGAGCTGGCCGACCCCGAGACCGCGCGGAATCCGGCCAAGCTCAAGCAGCTGGGTCGTGAGCACGCCCGGCTCGATCAGATCCGCCAGACGCACGAGCGCTTGGACCGCCTCATGGGGGAGCTCGCCCAGGCGCGCGAGGTGCTCCACGACCGGGATCCCGAGCTGTCGCAGCTGGCCCGGGCGGACGTTGAGCGGCTGCAGCCCGAGATCGACCGGCTGGAGCGGCGGCTGGCCGATCTGCTGACCCCCGCGGACCCCCTCGACGACCGCGATGCGATCGTGGAGATCCGCGCCGGCACCGGAGGGGACGAGGCGGCCCTGTTCGCGGCTGCCCTGTTTCGCATGTACACGCGGTTCTGCGAGCGGCGGGGCTGGAAGGTGGAGGTCGTCTCGCTCTCGGAAGGAAATCTCGGGGGCTTGAAGGAGGCCATCTTCGCCGCCCGGGGCCCCGGTGTCTACGGGACGCTGCGGTACGAGTCGGGCGTCCACCGGGTGCAGCGCGTTCCCGTCACCGAGGCGCAGGGGCGCATCCACACGTCCGCCGCGACCGTCGCGGTGCTTCCCGAGGCGGAGGAGGTCGACGTAAAGATCGAAGAGAAAGAGCTCCGGATCGACGTGTTCCGCTCGCAGGGTCCGGGCGGCCAGAGCGTCAACACGACCGACAGCGCCGTGCGCATCACCCACCTGCCCACGAACGTCGTGGTCCAGTGCCAGGACCAGAAGAGCCAACTCCAGAACAAGATCCGTGCGCTCGAGGTGCTGCGCTCGCGCCTGCTCGACAAGATGATCGCCGAGCAGGAAGCGGCGCGGGCCCGCGAGCGCCGGGCCCAGGTGGGCACAGGCGACCGCTCGGCCAAGATTCGCACTTACAACTTTCCGCAGAATCGTGTGACCGATCATCGCATCCACTACACCGTCCACAACCTCTCCGAAGTGCTGGACGGCAACCTCGATGATCTCATCAACGCCTTGCGGCTCGCGGGCGAGAAGGAGCGGCTCAGTGCCTGAGCGCACCGCGCACGGCTCCACCATTCGCGACGCACTCACGGACGCCGCCCAGCGTCTGGGGGCCGCCGGCCTGCCCAGGCCGCGCCGCGAAGCCATCATGCTGTGGGCCGCCGTCGCCGGTGGGGGAACCAAGCCGGGCGATGTGTGGCTGCAGCAGGATCAAGAGCCAGCGGCCGAGCTGGTGGAGCGGTTCAGTCGGGCGGTGGAGCAGCGTTCGAGCGGGGTCCCCTTCGCGTACGCCGCGGGCCGCACGGGCTTCCGCACCCTCGATTTGCGGCTCGACCCACGGGCGCTCATTCCGCGACCGGAAACCGAAGGACTCGTGGACCGCGTGCTCGCCTGGTCGCAGCGCGTGCAACCTGAAACCTGGAACGTGCAACGGGGTGGGCGGTGGGGGGTGGTGGCGGACGTTGGGACCGGGTGTGGCTGCATTGCGTTGGCGCTGGCTGTCGAAGGACGGTTCGAGCGGGTGATCGCGGTCGAACGCTCCGCCGAGGCCGCGGCGCTCGCGCGCGAGAACGTGGCGCTGGTGCGGCCGTCGGTCCCGGTCGAGATGCGTGAGGGGGACCTGCTCGCGCCGCTCGCGGGGCAGCGCTACCGCGCCATCGTATCCAATCCTCCATACCTTACGGAGGGGGAGTACGCGGCGCTCGACCCCGCGGTGCGGCTGTTCGAGCCGCGTGAAGCGCTGGTGAGCGGGGGAGACGGGCTCACGGCGACGCGGGCCCTGCTTGCGGGCGCCCGGGCGCTGCTCGAGCCGGGTGGGTTCCTGGCGCTGGAGATCGACGAGCGGCGCGCCGATGCGGTACGGACGCTCGCCCTGCGGTACCACTGGTCGCGGGTGGCGCTGTATGATGATCTGTTCGGCCGGCCGCGCTTCCTGCTGGCTGGTATCGACGAGGAGGGGGGCACGTGATCGACCAGAAGGCGAGCGAGCTGGGGCGGCTCTTGGGACAGAGCGAAGAGTACAAGACGCTGCTCCGGGCCAGTGAGCGGATGAAGGAAGACGCAACCTGCCGGCAGCTGCTCGCCGAGGTCGAGCGTATCGCCCAGGATATCGAGCGGGCGACACAGGAGGGGCGCGAGCCCGCTAAAGATCAGGTGGAGAAATACGACCGTGCGCTCCAGAGCGTCCAGGCGAATCCGGTGTATCAGCAGGTCGTGGCCGCGCAGGCTAATTTCGAGAAGCTCATGGCCAAGGTGAACGCGCGGATCTACGAGGGTATGAAGCAGGGGGCGGCGAGCCCCATCATCACGCTGGGCTGATGGGCGTCTTCATCGT
>DATNOH010000296.1:0-18183 GCA_035601435.1 Gemmatimonadales bacterium
ACGCTCCGCGCCGCCACGGCCCGGATCGGCGTGGCGCAGGCCGCCTTCCTGCCCAGCTTCACCATCACCGGACAGTACGGCACTCAGAGCACGGAGTGGTCCAAGTGGTTCGGGTCGGGCACCAACATCTGGCAGGCCTTCGCCGGAGTCTCGATCCCGCTGTTCAAAGAAGGTCGGCCGGGGGCGGGGGAGCAGGTGAACATCGCCCGGGCGCGCGCCTCGCAGGCGCGGTCGCGCTACGAGCAGACGGTGCTCGTGGCGTTGCGTGAAGTGGAAGACGCGCTCGTGGGGTTGCGGACCGCCCAGGATCGGAGCGGCGCGCAGGAGCGCCAGGTGATCGCGCTGCGCCGGGCGCTCGAGCTCGCGGACATGCGCTATCGGAACGGGGTGTCGAGCTACCTCGATGTGCTGGACGCGCAGCGCGGCCTGTTCGGCGCCGAGCTGGCCCTCACCCAGGCGGCGCGGGACCAGCTCGTCGCCGCCGTACAGCTGTATCGCGCCGTGGGGGCCGGGTGGCCGACGGCCCAGGAGTGAGTCATAATGAAGGCGTGCGCAAGCGTCCCCGAAAGGGCGCGCGCCGCCCGACGGCCGAGTCCCTCGTGTTCTCGTTCCTGAGCGCGGCGGACGCCATGGAGGCGCGCCTCGAAGCGGCCCTGAGCCCGACCGGGTTGTCCCTGGCGAAGCTCGCAGTGTTGCACTTCCTGGCGGAGGCGGAGGAGCCGTTACCCCTGTCCGACCTGGCCGCGCGTCAGCACTGCGTGCGTTCCAACATCACCCAGCTGGTGGATCGCCTCGAGAAAGACGGCCTGGTACGCCGCCGGGCCGATCCCGACGACCGCCGCAGCGTCCTGGCCGAGCTCACACCCGCAGGCACGCAGGCGCATGCCAAGGGCGTACGTGCGCTCGCCGAAGCGCAACGCGCCATCGTCGGCGCGCTCAAGGCGGGCGAGGCGGCGAGTCTGCAGAACGCGCTTAGCGCCCTGACGTCCTGATTCGTTCTCTCACCACAGAAAGGGGATTCCCGTGGTCTACCTCGTTCCCCTCGGTCGACTCCTCTATTCCGCCATCTTCTTGATGACGGCATTCGGGCATTTCTCCGCGGGATACGTCGGATACGCCGCCCAGGCGGGGGTGCCGGCCCCGGGGTTGCTGGTCCCGCTGTCGGGTGTGATTGCCATCCTCGGAGGCTTGAGCATTACGCTCGGCTACAAGGCCAAAATCGGCGGCTGGCTGATCGTGCTGTTCCTCGTGCCCGTGACGCTCAAGATGCACGCCTTCTGGGCGGTCCCCGACCCAATGATGCACGGGATGCAGTTGGCGATGTTCTGGAAGAACGTATCCATGCTGGGCGCCGCGCTGCTGATCACGCACTTTGGCGCGGGCCCCGTTAGCCTCGACGCGCGGCGGTCGGCCCCCGGCGGGATGTAGGCTCAGCGCCGCGGCCGACGCCGCTCCATGTGCCGGGCCATGATCCGCATCAGCTCGGCATTGGTCCACGGCTGCCAGCCGTGCGGCTTCATGGGGCGCCCGTAGACGAATTCGGCGTCGGCCGCGGGCTGCGCGCGGGTGAGGAACTCCTCCAGCCGGTACACGGCGAGGTTCAGATAGAAGGTGTCCATGTCGCCTGTGAAGACATGGATCCGGCCCTTGAGCTTGGGCCCGAGCCTCGCCCAGTTCCGCGCCAGATACTCGCGCAGGTCGTAGTCGTGGGTGCGGAAGTACTCGGCCACGCTGCGGTCGATCGCTCCGCTGCGCAGGTCCCACAGCTCGGCCGGGTAGCCGTCCGCCGCGACCGGACCGTACGTCGCCTCCCAGATCGCGAACTGCTCGCCTGAGCGCGCCCGGCTGCCGAGCACCGCCTCGAACTGGCTCTCCTGCCGGATGCTGATGCGTGGCTGCCCGGTGACTTCCTGCTCGGCCGGCACATCGGCCGTCATCCATTCCGCCACCTGATGCACGAACGCGTTCGTGTCGCTGTAGATGTCGGGAATCTCGTAATGGCGGAAGTCCACCGGGTCCGGGTACAACACCCACGTCCCGCCGAAGAAATCCGGATGGTACACCTGGAGCGCCAGGGCTTCCCAGCCGCCGGTCGAGCCCCCGGTGAGCCCGCGCGCCCACGGCTCGCGGATCATCCGGAAGTGCTCCTCGAGATAGGGAATCAGCTCCTGGAGCAGCGCATCTCCGTACGGGCCGTTGTTCGCCGAATTGACGGCGTACGAATCGTCGAAATAGGGCGTCGGATGCTGGAACGTCACGGCTATCAGGCGGGGGAAATTGGGAGCGCTCCACGCCCGATAGAACTCGAACCCGGGCTCGCGCGCACTGCGCGCGAGTCGGGCCGCCCGTTCCGCTGCGGTCTCGGGAGTGCTGTCGGTCGAAAACCCGAACGGTGGATTGAGGGTGAAGTGCCCTTGCTGGTACACGGTGGGATAGCGACGGGCCGTATCAGCGTCGTAGCCGCGCGGCAGCAACACCGTGGCGCCGAGGTAGATGGGACGTCCCCACCAGGCGGTGAGCAGCTTGCTCTGAATCTTGATGTGCTTGACCCACTTCGTATCCGGCGGCAGATCCATCGGGGGGAGCGCGCGCGTGAGCTCGAGCCGGATCGTGTCGGATCGGGCCGGATCGAGATGCACCTTGCGGACCGCGCTCACCAGATTCCCCGGCGACTTGTTGAACTGCTGGCCTTCCCATTGATCGTCGTGCAGCCACAGCGTATGTCCGTCCGCGCGGTGGAACTCCGAGTACACGTTGAGCAACGCCTGCACGTAGTAGTCGCCCGCGGGGATCTCCTTCAGGCTCGCTACCGGATAGCCGAGGGTGGTGCCGTCGATCACCCCGGGCGCGCCGGGCGCGAGCTGCGCCACGTCCACGCCGAAGAAGGGGGTGCAGTCGCTCTCGTGTCGCACCTGGAGGCGTGGCTCGACGTCGTCATGCCGCGTCACGAATACGTACATGCGTCCGGTTACCGGCGCGCCGCGCGGCGTCGTCGGCACGGTGATCTCCACGCGTGGGCCCTGCGAGCCTTGCGCGCCTGCGGGGGAAGCCAATGCGGCGGCGGTGATGAGCGAGGGGACAGTAGCGAAACGCAACGGACGATCCTGAAGAAGGCGGGCTAGAGTGGCCTCAAACGGGAGGGTCCGCAAGAGCGGGAGGCACCAAGATACCCGGCTCGCTGCCGCGCACCCGGACGTACGCCCGGTACCCGCATCCGCACGATTCGGTCGTGCGACCGTGCCGATCGGTCCCGAACACGAGACGCTCGGCGCATTGGGGGCAGCGGGGCGGCCCGCCGTCCTTGACGAGGCCCGTCCGCGCCAGCGCCCGGTTCACTTGTACCGGTAGGTGATGCGCCCGCGCGTGAGGTCGTAAGGGGACACTGCGAGCGTGACCCGATCGCCGGCGAGCACCCGGATGCGGAAGCGGCGCATCTTGCCGGCGATGGTCGCGAGCACGTAGTGACCGTTCTCGAGCAGGACGCGGAACGTGGTGTTGGGGAGCACCTGCTCGACGGTGCCGTTGATCTCGATCGCTTCTTCCTTCGCCATCGGTCCGCCCGCGTGAAGGGGAAACGAAAAGGCGGGACCGGCGCATTGGCCAAGCCCCGCCTTGACGTGCTACGCACGTCGAAGGCTAGCGGTCGGTCCCAGGGAAGTCAAACAGGAAGTTATCTTGGACGTCATTCAGCGGAAGGAGAAGCCCGATGGCGCAAAGCGATCAGGACCGGCGGGTCGACTATATCGAATTCGGCGCGACCGACGTGGGCCGTACCAGGACATTCTATGAGCAGGTGTTCGGGTGGCGGTTCCAGGATTACGGACCGGACTACACGAGCTTCCAGGATGGTCGTCTGAGCGGCGGCTTCACGAAGGACGCCCCCGTCCGGCCCGCCAATCCACTCGTGGTGATCTACGCCGTCCAGCTCGAAGCGATGGAAGCGAAGATCGAGCAGGCGGGCGGGAAGATCGTCCGCAAGACCTACCCGTTCCCGGGCGGCCGCCGATTCCACTTCACCGATCCCAGCGGTAACGAGCTAGCGGTGTGGACGGACAAGTAGGCCGGTCCCTCACCCGCTCGCGCCGGCGTATCGCCTGATCGCCGCGCGCCACAACGCGCGCGCCAAAACGAACGCCAGCGCCGCGACCAGAGCGGCCGCGAGCGCGACCTCCGGCCGCAGCCGGCCCGTGAGCGCCGACGCCGGGATGGTCGTGGTCCACGCGATCGGGATCAGGTACACGAACAGGAACCGCAACGCTCCCGGGTACGCCGAGACGGGGTAGCGCGCGCCCTCGTACACCGCGTCGAACAGGACGGCGATGTTCTCGACCGACACGAACCAGAACGCCAGGCTCATCAGCACGACCCAGATGGCGTAGACGACGACGGCGGCAGACGCAAGCGCCAAGGCGAAAGCCACAAGCTGCGCCGCCGAGGGTATGCGCCCCAGGCGCGTGAGCGCATAGCCCGCCAGTGCGAGCCCCAGCACGACGTCTGCGAAGCGCCAAATGTCGAGCCGGCGGAACGAGACGAAGCCCTGGGCGTCCACCGGCTTCACGAGCACCAGATCCAGGTCACCGCTGCGCACCTCGCCGGCCAGCTGGCCGATTCCCGGCCGCAGCACCGCCTCGATCACTCCGCTGAGCGCGTTGAAGACGCCGAGTAGCACCACGATCTCCCAATAGTCCCAGCCGCCGAGGCTGGTAGTGTGGTGAAAGAAGAGAGAGAGCGTGAGCAGTGCGGTCGCCATGGAGAACAGGGTGCCCAGCACGCTCGCCACGAAGTTGGCGCGGTACTGGAGCTCCTCGGCGAGGTTCAGGCGCCAGAAGGCGCCGAGCAGGGGGATCCAGCGCCCCCTCATCCGCCCACCGCGCCGTACTTACGAATGCCCCGGCTCCACGCGATCCGGTACGCCACGATCCAAATGCCCAGCCAAACGACCTGTGAGGCGAGCCCGCGCACGATCGCCTCGGCGCCGTGCACCGCGCCCGTGAGGAGGTCCACCGGGAAGGCGAGCATCGAACGAAACCACAGGGCTCCCGCGACACCGGCCACCGCCGGCGGCAGCAACGCCAGCGGCGCGATGCGGCCCGCGAGGAACAGGGACACCCCCGCGTGCAACTCCATGATCGCGGTGGCGCGCGTCGTCCAGAACGCCAGCAGGCCCGTGGTGAAGCTGATGAAGAACCGCATCGCCGCCGCGAGCAGCACGGCCACGAGCGTGAGCGCCCACCGACCGGGATCGAGCGGCAGGCGCACCGCGGGCCACGCCGCGGCGACGACCAGCCAGACCACGAGGATCACGCTCGCGGTGCGTGCCTTGTACGCGACGTTCTCCGCCACGGCCTCGTGTGCCGGGTGCAGCGGCCGGGCCAGGCGGTAGTTGAGCTCGCCGTCGCGGATCCAGCGGTCCAGATACCAGGAATCCCAGGCGATCGTCAGCTGGTTGATGAGCATGACGGCGAAGAAGTAACGGGCGAAGTCGGCGCGCGCGTACCCGGCGACCGAGCCGTCGCCCGCGATCGCCCACCAGATGCCGAGCGCGATCGCCGGCTCGGTCACGCCCCACAGCAACCAGAGCACGATGGACGCGCGATACTGAAGGTCGACCAGCCAGGCGTTGCGAATCAACGCCGCGTACCGCTTGATCACTGCTCCTCCTCCATGCCGCGCGCGAACGCCACCCGGATCACTTGCTCGATCGGCGGATCCTCGATCGACAGATCGGCTACGGGGAATGCGGCCAGGAGGCGGGCGCTCGTCGCGGGCGCGTCCTCGCGCCGGACCTCGAGCACCGCGTTCGGAAAATGGAAGCTCTTCACTTCGCCGAACGCGGCCAGCGCCTCCGCGGTGACGTGATGGCCGTCGCCGCCGTCTCCTCCGAGCACCAGCTCGATCCGCTTGGTGCGCGCGATCCGCGCCACCAGGACGTCGAGCGCTCCGTCGTACAGCAGGCGGCCGCGGTTGATCATCAGCACCCGCGACGCGAGGGCGGTCACGTCCTGCATGTAATGCGACGTGAGCAGCACCGTCGCGCCGTGCCGGTCGCGGTACTCGATGAGGAACCGGCGGATCGCCTCCTGGGCGGTTACGTCGAGCCCCAGCGTGGGCTCGTCGAGAAACAGCAGCGGCGGGCGATGCAGCAGGGACGCCACGAGCTCGCATTTCATGCGCTCGCCCAGCGAGAGCTGGCGCACCGGCTTCTGGAGCACCTCGCCCAGGTCGAGCAGGGTCACGAGCTCGGCCAGGCGCGCGCGATAGTCCACCTCCGGGATGTCGTAGATCGCGCGGTTGAGCAGGAACGTCTCCTCCGGAGGGAGATCCCACACGAGCTGCTGCCGGTTGCCGAGCACGAGGGCGATGCGCCGCTTGAACGGCGGCCCGCCGGTCCAGGGCACGAACCCCGCCGCCTCGACCCGCCCGCTGGTCGGGTACAGCAGCCCGGCGAGCATCTTGAGCGTCGTGGTCTTGCCCGCGCCGTTCGGACCGAGGAACGCGACGATCTCGCCCGGCTCGATGCGGAACGTCACGTCGCGCACGGCGAGCACGTCGCGATAGCGCGGCCGGAACAGCGCCCGCACGGCTCCGCGCAGTCCCGGATCGCGCACCTTGACCTGAAAGGTCTTACTGAGTCCCTCTGCCGCGACGATGGATGTCATGCGTGTGGAGGAAATCTACCAGGGTTCTGGATAGACCTACGGGCAGGGGCTACATTCCCGGCATCTTGACCATCTCCCGTCTGCTTGCCGACCGCCGCCACGGCGTCGACCGGCGTGCCGAACCGCGGCGCCTGGCCCTGGTCGTAGCGTCGCGCGAGCGCCGCCGCGTGGTCGACCGGCGTCGCGGCGCCGAGCGGCGCAGCACCCTGGAGCGCCGCGGCCGCCCGCCGCGCGATCCTTCCCTGGAAGGACCGGGCGAGCACGTCCGGAACGCGTTGCAGCTGCTCGCACAGGTGCCGTTCGACGGCGAGTCGGTGTTCGCCGCCGCGGTGGCTCGGCTGCGGCGCGCGCTGGAGCTCCTCGAAAAACGGAACTAGCGGTGTACCGGATCCTCCGAGCCACCGCCGCCGACGCGGGCGCTCTCGCGCGCCATCGGGCCGAGATGTTCCGCGACATGGGGGAGCTGCCGGCCGGCCTGTACGATACCCTGATCGACGCCGCGCGAGCGTACCTCACTCAGGCCGTCACGGACGGCCGCTACGTGGGCTGGGTCGCGCAGCTGGACGCCGGATCAAGAGAAATCATCGGCGGCGCCGGACTTCAGCTGAGGGAACTGTTGCCCCGACCCGACGTCGCCCGCGAGCGGCTGGTCCGCGGGCCGCAAGGGTTGATCGTCAACGTGTACACCGAGCGGGCGTGGCGGCGCAAAGGAGTCGCCGACGCGTTGATGCGGGAGCTGCTGCAGTGGTGCCGCGGGCACGGGATCGAGAGCGTAGTGCTGCACGCGTCGGACGACGGGCGACCGCTGTACGAAAAGCTGGGGTTCCGACCCACGAACGAGATGCGGTACGACGGCGGTGCCTGAGCTCAGCCTCCCTGGCAGGTCCGGGCGAATTCGCGACGCGTGGCGCCGGGGTCGTTGATGGTCTTGTAGAACTTGTCGTAGTACTCGAGGGCCTGCGCGATGCGCTTGGGTTCGAGTCCCTCGCTCTCGAGACCGCGGTACAACGCGTAAATCGCCTCTTTCTGTGCATTGAACTTCGCGAACACGGGCGCCAGCTCCTCGGGCCGGCGGCATACGGCGCGATAGATGCGCTGGCGCACGGTGGCGGTGCCGAGGCTCGGGTCGGGTTGGGCGTAGGGAGGCATGATGACCCCCGCCCAGTCGAAGTCGTAGGGGACCGGATAGATGACCCCTGTCGAATCGCCGATGAGCACGATGTTGTGCAGCGCAGACACCGCCCAGTCGGTGTTGCCGATCATGTACTGGAACACCGCCACCAGTGTCATCTGCTCGGGGTCCACGTCGAGCTGGGACACGCCCTTTTGCTCGAGCACCTTGGCCTTGTTGCGCCGCGCCATCCGGTCGTCGTCCTCGACGAACAACGCGTAGCGCATCTCAGGCTGGTTCTTGCCCTTGGCGTCCACATACGTGACGCGCGCGAGTCGTGCCCGAAAGCTTCGCTCGGTCAGCAAATTGTAGACACGGTAGATCAGGTACTCTTCGAGCAGATAGTTCGCGTTTCCGCGACCGCCGCGGCACTGCACCGTGAGCTTGAGGCTCGAGCCCGCGTGGCCGAAAACGGTGTGCGCCGTCTGTGCCTTGTCGAACACGACTTTGAGCGGCGGATACTGACAGATCTTGAGCCGGAAGTGACCGCGCGTGCGAAGCTTCACATCGAACCTGACCGAGTCGCCCGTGGGCGGGGCGTAGGAGAGAACGCCCGGTTGGTCCTTCTTCCCAGTTCCGCGCTGCTTGCTGACGGCCCCGAAGTCCGCCGTCAGCGTGAGCGCGAGCGGCTCCGCCGCGTCGAACAGCCGAGGGACCTTCGGCTCGGTCGAGTCGGGCGGCTCTTGGCCGACCGCTTGCGCCTCGAGCATCGCGCCCGCGTGGGGTGCGGCGCAGATTGCCGCCAGGGCGGTGAGCGCGGCCCCACGCCCCCAGCGGTGCTTCACCCGGTCTAGACTCACGCAGCAAGTCTACGTGTCTGCATATTCCCTTCAAGGGGAGGGGGAAGCGCGCATGACCCGAATGACGGTGTTGACCATGCTCGCGGCCCTGCCGGTCGGGGCTGCCGCGCAGCGCGGTGACTGGCCCATGCCGGCCAGGGACTATGCGGCTAGGCGCTACAGCGACCTGAGCGAGATCACGGGCGCCAACGCCGCTCGGCTCCGCCCAGTCTGGACCTTCTCGACCGGGGTGCTGGGTGGGCACGAGGGTCAGCCGCTCGTGGTCGACAACACGATGTACGTCGTCACGCCGTACCCGAACGTCCTCTACGCCTTCGACCTCACCCGCGAGGGCTACCCGCTCAAGTGGAAGTATCGCCCGGCGGTGGACCCCAACGCCCTGGGCATCGCCTGTTGCGATGCGATCAACCGCGGCGCCTTCTACGCCGACGGCAAGATCGTGTACAACCTGCTGGATGGGCACACCGTCGCCGTCGCCGCGGCGACGGGCAAGGAGCTGTGGAAGACCAGGATCGCGGATCTCGCTCAGGGCGAGACCACGCCCGTCGCTCCCCTGGTCGTGAAGCATCGGGTCATTGTCGGCGCGTCGGGCGGCGAGTTCGGCATCCACGGCTGGCTCAAGGGACTCGATCTCGAGACGGGCCGGATCGTTTGGACCGCCTACAACATCGGCCCCGACAGCGAGGTGCTGGCGAAAGTGGGGACGTTCCAGCCGTTCTACGATCGCGGCGCCGACCTGGCGCTCACGACGTGGCCCGCCGACGTATGGAAGAACGGCGGCGCGCCGGTGTGGGGATGGATGTCCTACGATCCCAGCCTCGACCTGCTGTACTACGGCACCGGCAATCCGGCGCCCTATAACCCCGAGCAGCGCGCCGGCGACAACAAATGGACGGCCAGCGTGCTGGCCCGCCGACCGGAGGACGGGACGCTGGTGTGGGCATACCAGTTCACGCCGCACGACAGCTGGGACTACGATGCGACCTCGGAGATGATCCTTGCCGATCTGTCCGTGAATGGCCGGCCACGGAAGGTCTTGGTCCATTTCGACAAGAACGGCTTTGCGTACACCATGGACCGAGCCACGGGTGAGGTGCTGGTAGCCCAGCCATTCGTGGACCTCAATTGGGCGAAGCGGGTGGACGTGGCCACCGGCCGCCCGGTGATCGATTCCACCAAACTGACGGGCGCCTCGCGCGGCAACGTCAAGGATGTCTGTCCGTCGCTGGAAGGCGGCAAGAGCCCGGCGTCGCCCGCGGCGTACTCACCGCGCACGGGGCTCTTCTACCTCGCCACCAACAACATGTGCATGGACTACCAGGCGACGCGGGCCACCCGCATCGCCGGCACACCGTTCATCGGCGCGAACACTCCCTACCACGCTGGTCGCGGCGGGCAGCTCGGCGCGTTCATCGCCTGGGATGCGGGCGCCGGGAAGAAGGTGTGGCAAACGACGGAGCGGTACCCCGTCTGGAGCGGCGCCCTCGTCACCGCGGGCGATGTCGCGTTCTACGGCACGCTGGACGGCTGGTTCAAGGCGGCGGACGCGAAGACCGGCAAGGTCCTGTGGCAGTTCAAGGTCGGATCGGGAGTGGTGGGCAACCCGATTACCTACACGGGACCGGACGGCAAGCAGTACGTGGCGGTGTACGCCGGGATCGGCGGCGACTGGTTCCTGCTGGCGGGGGACGTCCGGTCGGATGACCCGGCGGATGTGCGGCCGCCGGCGGACTTCATGTCGGACATCGCCCGGCACACCAGCCAGGGAGGCATCGTGTGGATCTTCGCCCTGTAGTCGCCCTGCTGCTCGTGACCGCGGCGTGCCGCGGACGCGAAGCCGCGCGACCTTCCGGGGCTGCGCGACTGGAAGCGCGCGTCTTGGCGGGCGGCGTGGCGCCGCCGGCGGCCGCCCCGCAGGCGGACAAGAATCCATTCAGAGGAGACCGGCAGTCGGCGGCGGAGGGCGAGCGGACGTTCGGCGTGATGAACTGCGACGGCTGTCACGGCGGCGGGGCCGTGGGTTGGGTGGGCCCCAGCCTGCGCGACGGCCGCTGGCGCTACGGGGGCTCCGACGCGGAGATCTTCCAGTCGATTTGTTACGGCCAGCCGCACGGCATGCCGGCGTACGGTGGCCTGCTGCCACCCGATGCGATCTGGAAACTCGTGACCTATCTCCAGTCGCTCGAGCCGCCCGCGAACGTGCCCACGCAGTCGTGGAGGTAGCCATGCGATGGCTGGGCGGGGTGCTGGGCGCCGTGCTGCTCGCCACGGTGCTGTGGGATGCGTTCGAGACGATCATTCTGCCGCGGCGGGTCAGCGGGAGGATCCGGCTCACGAGGTTGTTCTACCGCTCGACGTGGATCCCGTGGCGCGCCACAGCTCGAGCTTTGTCAGGCCGTAGGCGTGACGTATTCCTCTCGATTTTCGGTCCACTCTCGTTGATTCTGCTGCTCGCCCTTTGGGCGGTTGGGAGCGTCCTTTCCTTCGGCCTGCTGCAATGGGCCGCCGGCTCGGCAATGAAGGTTGTGGGAGACGGGGGCGGAGCAGCGCCCGGCTTCTGGTCGGATGTGTACATGAGCGGCACGACGTTTTTCACGCTCGGCCTGGGCGACGTGGTCCCGCGCACCGCGCTCGCAAAGACGCTCACCGTGATCGAGGCCGGAACCGGCTTCGCGTTTCTCGCCGCGGTCATCGGATACTTCCCGGTGATCTATCAGGCGTTCTCGCGGCGCGAGGTGGCCATCTCGCTGCTCGATGCCCGCGCCGGCTCTCCGCCGAGCGCGTCAGAGCTGTTGTGGCGGCACCGCGGCGACCCGGGCACGGCGGCGCTCATCGACCTGCTGCGCGACTGGGAGCGCTGGGCGGCCGACGTGCTCGAGAGCCACCTCTCCTACCCTCCGCTCGCCTATTTCCGGTCGCAGCACTACAACGAGTCGTGGCTCGCCGCACTCACTACGATCCTCGACGCGAGCGCGGTGGTGATGATCGGCCTCGAGGGATGGTGCGCGCGGCAGGCAGAGCTGACGTTCGCCATGGCGCGTCATGCGGTGGTGGACCTGGCGCAGGTGTTCAGCACGCCCCCCGAGCGGGCGCAGCAGCGCTTGTCCTCTGAACAGCTGGCGCGGCTGCGGGAGCGCCTGGCGGCGGGCGGCGTCAGTCTGCGGGACCGGCCCGACTTCGAGGAGCGGCTCACCGAGCTGCGCCGCATGTACGAGCCCTACGTCGTCGCGCTGGCGCATTACCTCGCGGTGCCTTTGCCGCCGTGGGTGCGCGAGGTCGAACGCCCCGACAATTGGCAGACGAGCGCCTGGGACCGGGTGGTCAAGCTACCGGCCCGGGGACGGGCGGCGAGTAGTGAGGAGGAGCACTTCTGACTTCCGGTCACCCTGGGCTTGCGCCTGTGACCCAATGACGGATGTAGGGGCGCAGCATGCTGCGCCCCTACTTCACGGCGGCGTGCTCCCGATGCGCACTCCGACCTCGTCGAGGTGGTTCAGAAGGTCGGCGGGATCCTGGTACACGCGGTATGCCCCCGCGCGCTCGAGCTCTTCCTCTCCGTAACCACCCGACAGGAGTCCCACGCCGAGCGCGCGGGCGCGGCGCGCCGCGAGCAGGTCCCACACGCTGTCCCCGACCACCACCGACTCGTCGATCGGGACCCCCAGCCGCTCGGCGCCCGCGAGGAACAAGTCGGGATCGGGCTTGGCGTGCTCCACCTGGTCGCGGGTCACGATCGGCACGCCGGCGGGAATGCCCAGCATATCGAGGTTGGGCTTGGCGCTCTCCATTCGCCCGCTGGTGCCGATCGCCCACGGGACGCCCACCTTCGTCAGGTAGGCGAGCAGCTCGCGTGCGCCCGGCAGGGGACGCACCTGTGAGACCTGGCGGGCGTAGGCTTCGGTGTGCACGCGCCGGATCTGGGCCGCCTGCTCGGGCTTCAGCTCTCGGCCGGTCTCGCGGAACAGCGCGTTGACGAATAAGCCGCCGCTCATGCCGATGCGGCGGTGGATGCGCCACACCGAGAGCTCGATGCCGACGCTCTCGAGCGCGACGCGCCAGGCGAGCACGTGCTGGTATACGCTGTCGACCAGCGTGCCGTCGAGATCGAACAGAAAAGCGGGACCGGAGGGCATGCGTCCGGTAATGTAATACCGGGTCGACGGACCCCGGGGCCATGCCCCGGGGTCGCGCGGAAGCGCTACTTCAACAGCATGTCATGCGGACGCGCCTGCCCCGTCGGGAAGTGGTCGAAGTCCACGTCGAACTTGGCGTCGAGCGTCATCCCCGTGGGAGTCACGTTCACGAGCCGCACCCGGTAGGGCACCTTGCCGTCCAGGTTCGAGAGCAGCGAGTTGCTCACGTACAGCCGTTTGTTGTCGGGCGTGAGCTTCATCATCTGCGCCTGCGGAATGGCCACGGTGCTCACGAGTTTCGGCGCCATCGCATCGCTGACATCGTACTGTTGCACCGCGCCGCCGCCGAACAGCGATACGAACAGGAACTTGTTGTCGTACGAGATGCGCATGTCGGCCGGCAGGGAGCCGTCGGCCAGCTTGATCACGCGGTGGAACGCAAGCTTGCCGTCAGTTCCCACCTGCCAATGCCACACGCTGTTGCCGAACGCGCAGTTGATGAAGCCACCGCGCGCCGTCGGACCGTGCAGCCAGCGCACCTCGAGCGGCGACTTGTCGAGGTGCTCCACCTGCAGCACCTTGCCGGTCTTCCAATCCCATGCCACGACTTCATCCCCTACCTGGTCCATCGGCGTATTGCCGGCTTTCACGGCGTGGGGATGCGCCCAGCTCGACGTGACAATGAGGTTCAGCTCCGGCTTGATCCCGACGTCGTACATGTAGTCGGGGGCGGGATGCGCCTCGAGGAACTTGCCGTCGTTGTCGAGCTTCACCAGCGCGCCCGGCGCGCCGCCATCCTTTGCGCCGAGCATGGCGACCATCACACCCCCCGGCACGGCGTAGAAGGTGTGTGGCCCCGAGTAGCCGGTGCTGGCGGCGAGGTCGGGGATTGTCTCGATGAGCTTCGGGTGCTTCGGGTCGGTGGCGACGTCATAAATGAACAGCCGGTTCGAGAACAGGCCGCCTCCGAAAATGCGATCGGCGTTCGCGGTGTAGCCGAAGTGATGGGCTTCGTTCCCCGGCGACCCGGTCGGCACGGTGGCGATCACCTTGCCGTAACCGGGGGACGCGGGGTCGGCGTCGAGCACCGACAGGAAGTCGGGGTCCTTCTGATCCGCGTCGCTGGTCCAGACATACAGCACGGACTCATGCTGGCCCGCGGGAAGGCCCCGCACGAATACCGACTCATCTGCAGGGCCGCTCGGGGCGGGGGCGGGGGCCATCAGCAGTCCTACGGGCAGAGCGGCGGACAGCAACAGCCGGGTGGTACGGTTCACAGTGGTCTCTCCTCAGTCACAGAGCTGGTCCCAGCGAAGCTACGCGCGGTGCAGCGGGGTGCAAGGCGTATATTACCGCGATGCGACTCGATTTCTCCGGCGCACCTGAAATCGCGGCGCCCCCCGACGAGGTGTGGAAGCGCCTGCTCGATCACGAGTTCGTGGCGTCGGTGGCCCCCGGAGTGGAGTCGGTGGAGCCGATCGACGACCGGCACTTCAAGGTGATTTCCGGGTTCGGCGTGGGTGCCGTGAAGCTGAAGTTTCAGCTCGACGTCGAGCTGTCGGATGTGAACCCTCCCAAGAGCCTCAAGATGTCCGCCCACGGCAAGGCACCCGGGTCGGGTGTGGACGTGAGCACCACCATCGAGATCGAGCTCATCTCCCCGAATCGATCCCGCCTGAAGTGGAGCGCCAGCTCCGAGGTCCGCGGTACGGTGGCGAGCGTGGGGGCCCGCCTGTTGTCCGGCACCGCCAAGAAGCTCACCGAGAGCTTTTGGGACAAGTTCGCGGCGCGCGTCGGCGAAAGGCGCGCTAGCTAGATTTCCGGGAATGAAACAGTGGCTTGAGACGCGCGCCGTCCTGGACTTCCTGTCCGCCGCCCGCACCGCGGGAAAGCGGGTGGGGCTCGCCACCGTCGTACGGGTGCGCGGCTCGGCGTATCGTCACGAAGGGGCCAAGCTCGCGGTCGCCGAGGACGGCAGCACGGCCGGCAACGTCAGCGGCGGCTGCCTCGAGCAGGACGTGCGCGAGGTGGCGCTGCAGGTGATCCGCACAGGAAAGCCGGAGCTCCGCAGCTATTGCTCGAGCGCCGACGAGGTCGCCGCCTGGGATTTGGGAGTCGGGTGCGAGGGGCAGGTCGATGTTTACCTCGAGCCTGCGGAGCCCCGGGCGCGGGAACGGGCGCTCCTCGATGAACGCCAACCGTTCGTGGCTTGCGGGTTGATGCCGGGGAAGGGGGAACGGCTCATCGTCACCGCAAACCGCACCGAAGGCGATCTCGAGTCGCAAGACCTGAACCCACCCATCGCGAGCAAGGCACGAGAGCTGCTCGAGGCAGGCGAATCGGGAATCCACGAGATCGCCGGCCGATCTGTGTTCTTTGATGTGCTGGTACCGCCGCCGCAGCTGGTCGTCCTGGGCGCGGGCGACGATGCCCGGCCGCTGGTGCGGTTTGCCGCCGATGTGGGATTCCGCGTGGTGGTGGTCGATCGCCGGCCTGGCTACCTCACCGTCGACCGCTTCCCGGCCGCGGCGGCGCTGATTCACAGCGCGGGCGACGAGCTGGACAGCGCGCTATCCCTGGACGCGGAATGCTACACCGTCGTGATGAACCACAACTTCGCGGACGATCAGGCGTACGTGCGCGCCCTCTTGAAGACGCCCGTCGGCTATGTCGGGATGCTGGGCCCGCGGCAGCGCACCGAGCGTATCCTGCGGAACCTGGCCGCCGAGGGCCCGATGGACGAGGGGCGGGTGTACGGGCCCGTGGGCCTGGACATCGGGACCGATGGGGCGGAGCAGGTGGCCCTCGCCGTCATCGCGGAGATCCTCGCGGTGCGCTCCGGGCGGCGGGCCCGGTCGCTCAGGGAGCGGCAGGCGGCGATTCATGCGCCGTCCGACTGAGCCGCTTCGCGTCGCGGGGGTGATCCTGGCGGCGGGCGCGTCGCGCCGCATGGGCAAGAACAAGATGCTGCTCGAGCTCGACGGCGAATCGCTGATCCGGCGAGCCGCCAAGCGTGCCCTGGCGGCGGGGCTATCGCCGCTGGTGGTGGTCGTCGGCTACGAGGCGGATCGGCTGCGCGCCGAGCTGAAGGATCTCCCCCTCGTGTTCGCGGCCAATCCCGCTTACACCGGTCCCACCAGCGGCTCATTGCATCAGGGCCTGAACGCGCTCAGCTCGGATGTCGACGCCGTGGTCGTCATGTTGGGCGACATGGTGCGAGTGACCACACAGACACTCGCCATGTTGATCGCGGCGGCGCGCGGGACCGAGGCCCCGCTCGTGGTGTCGCGCTACGGGGAGGTCATCGCGCCGCCGTTGTTGTTCCGGCGGGCGCTGTTCGCCGAGCTGCTGGCGTGGACGGGAGAAGGATGCGGCAAGGCCGTCGTACAGGCGCACAAGCACGAAGCCATGTATATCGATCGGCCGGAAGCGCTGCTCGTGGACGTAGATACGCCGGAGGATTTCGCGGCTGCCATTGCCGCTGGCCGGCCCACGGGCTAGTGTGGGGTGAGCAGTATGTGCAGTGCAATGCCGGCGCCGGTGCGTGGTGGCCGTGGTTGGAGCAGGTTGAAGCGGTTGGAGGCCATCACATGAGCACCGAGCCCAGCGACATTCCCAGTCGGCTACGCGCGCACGTGGAGCTGCAAGGCGCCAGCCTTACCGCGGAAGAGTTATCCCAGCTCGGGGAGTCCTACCCGCGGTTCCGCGGGAAGGAGCCCTGGGACGTGCGCGAATACGCCGCCGCCACCGGCAATGGCGCCCGCGAATATCGCGTCGTACGGGGCAGCAGCACCCAGGACGTCTACCGGAGCCATGAGCGGGACCACGCCACCGCCGTCCGGGCGGCGCTCAACGAGCTCGAGTCGCAGGACGGCAGGACCGAGAAGGGCGAGCAGCCCTCCAACTAGAAGCTGCCCGCCGCTTTGCGGATCGGGTTCGACTCAAAACGAACAATTCCCCGGTGCCGCCGCATCGATACGCGTCGGACTGCCCGCGGGCACGAAGAAGGTCGCGACCGTGGTGGCCTCAACCGTTCCTTCGTTGCGGGCGATCCCCACCATCCCGCCGTTCTCAAAGAAGGTGGTACCGGCAGGGTGAACGTGTGGGGAACAGGTGGGATCGTCCCCCATGTAAAACGTGATCGTACCGGTCTTCACAACGATCAGCACGGGACCGGGATGAAAGTGCCAACCCGAATGCCCACCGGGTGCTACGGCTATGTTCGCGACCACGACGTCGGTGTTGTCGTGCGACTTGAGCTCGGCGTCATAAGCACCGGCCTTCGATTGAATGTGAAACGTGCCGAGGTTGCCGCGTCCAACGACTGTGGACGTAAAGTCCACTGCGGCCGTGTAGCTCGGCCCACCGATTCCCGCGGTCGCAAGCTCTCGCGGTTTCGTGGTGTCGCTGCAGGCGAGCGCTCCGATGGCGACGGCGAGCGCCGATAGGATGATGGAATTGCGCAGGAGTCGTGACATGTGAACCTCCATGGGGCACGGCAGTTAGCGAGCTCCGCGGGCGAGCCGGCCCCGACCGAACGCGGGAAACGCTCTGGCGGGTACCCCCCGCCGGCGTACATTCACCAGACTAGCGCCGGCCAGTGACCCAGCCGTGATCGGAGCGTGACTTGGCCGCCCCCCGTCGGTGCGACTGCCGCGGCGGTGGCTGTATGATCGAGTTGCGCATGCTGGGGACGCTGGACCTGAAGGGGGCCGACGGACGCGCGGTCCACACCATCCTCGCTCAGCCGAAGCGCCTCGCTCTTCTCGCCTATCTCGCCGTCCACGCTGACCACGGTGCCCGCCGCGACTCCGTGGTGGCGCTGTTTTGGCCCGACCTCGACACGGCGCACGCCCGTGGCGCTCTGCGGCAGTCGCTGCGCTTTCTCCGCCGCGAGCTCGGTGACGGCATCCTCAATGGCCATAGTGACGAAGCGATCGGTTTCGAGCCCGCAACGGTGTGGTGTGACGTGGTCGCATTCGAACAGGCCTGTAAGGCCGGCCAGGCCGGGCACGCACTACAGCTGTATCAGGGCGGGTTCCTCGACGGCTGTTTCGTATCGGGTGGGTCCCCCGAGCTGGAACGCTGGATCGCGGCTGAGCGCACGCGTCTCGGCCAGCTCGCGGTCCGGGCAGCGGCAGACGTGGTGGAACGCGCCGAGCGGGAAGGCGATCTGCCGGCGGCCGTCGATGCGGCGCGACGAGCGGTCGCCCTCGACCCTGACGACGAGAGTGCGCTCGCGCGCCTCGTCGCGCTGTTGGATCGGTCCGGGGATCGTGCCGGCGCGCTGAGTGCCTTTGAGACGTTCCGTCGCCGCTTACAGCAGGAGTACGAGGCGACGCCCTCGCCCGAAACCGACGCGCGTATCCGGGCGATTCGGGCACGCCAGACCCCGTATGCCGCTGCCGCGCCGGCTCCCC
>DATNOH010000297.1:0-9079 GCA_035601435.1 Gemmatimonadales bacterium
GACCTGCGCCGGCAGATCGCCGCCGAGGTGGACGCCGCGCTGCTCGACCTCGGCTCCGCCGAGGCCCAACAGCTGGTGGCCCGCGAGGAGCTGCGGCTCGCCGAGAGCGAGCTCAGCCAGGCGCGGGAGCGTTTCAAGGCGGGGGTTGCGGGCAACATCGACGTGATCACCGCGCAGGCGGGCCTGGTTCGGGCCCGCGATACGGAGATCGACGCCCGTTTCGCCGCCGCGACCGCCCGGGTTTCCCTGGCGCGCGCCGGCGGCGTGGCCAAGACCCTTCATTAACCGCATACACCGATGAGTGACGACATGGCTACGACGATCGAACGTGAGACGGCCCCCGCCTCCCCCGGCGCTCGGGCCCCGCGGCCCGCGCCCGCTGCGAAACCGGGCAGCGGCAGGCGCACCATCTTCATCATCATGGGCGTCGTGCTGCTCGGCCTCGTGGCAGTGGGAGTCCGGCGCTGGATCTACAGCTTCACCCACGTGTCCACCGACAACGCCCAGGTGGACGGGCACATCGTTCCCATCCTCCCGAAAGTCGGCGGCTACGTGGTCGAGGTGCGAACCGACGAGAACCGCTCCGTCAAGGCGGGCGACACGCTCGTGGTGCTGGACGACCGCGACTACAAGGCGCGGCTGTCGCAGGCCGAGGCCGACCTGGCCGTGGCGCTCGCGGGCGTGAGCAATCGGGCGCGGGTGGGCCAGGCGGAGGCACAGGTGGCGCAGATGCAGGCCAACGCCGAGAAGGCGCATGCCGATCTCGAGCGGACCAAGCCGCTCGCGGAGCAGGAAATCATGCCGAAGCAGGCGCTGGACGCGGCCGAGGCGGCGGCGCGCGCGGCGGACGCGGCCCTGGCGGCGGCTCAGGCCGCCCTGCTGGGCGCGGATGGCCGGGTGGCGGCGGCCCGCGCGGCGCGCGACCAGGCGGCGTTGAACCTCTCCTACACCCGAATCACCACCCCGTCCGAAGGGGTGGTGAGCAAGAAGAGCGTGGAGCTCGGTCAGCTGGTGCAACCGGGCCAGCCGCTCATGAGCCTGGTACCGCTGAGCGACGTCTGGGTCACGGCGAATCTGAAGGAGACGCAGACGGCTCACGTCACTCCGGGCGACCCCGTGGACTTCACGGTCGACGCGTACGGAGGCCGCCATTTCAGCGGGCATGTGGAGAGCCTGGCGCCGGCGACCGGGGCGCGCTTCTCGCTCCTGCCTCCGGACAATGCGACTGGGAACTTCACCAAGGTGGTGCAGCGCCTCCCGGTGCGCATCCGGCTGGACGGCAAGAACGATCCGGCGCGGCCGTTGCGCCCGGGGATGAGCGTGGCGGTCACCATCACCACCAAGTAAGCGCGACCGTGGCCACCGCCGCTCTGCCCGCAATCGGCGCCGACGCCGACCGGTACAAGTACCGCTACATCATCGCGATCACGGTGTCGCTCGCGTCCGTGCTCGAGCTCCTGGACACGAGCATCGTGAACGTCGCGATCCCCCACATGATGGGGAACCTGGGCGCGACGTTGGACGAGATCGCCTGGGTGTCCACCGGCTACATCGTGGCCAACGTGATCATCCTGCCGATCACCGGCTGGCTGTCGGCGTACTTCGGGCGGCGGCGCTACTTCGCGGGATCGATCGCGATCTTCGTGGTCGCGTCGTTCTTCTGCGGCAACGCGCACTCCCTCATCGCGCTGGTGTTCTGGCGGATCATCCAGGGATTGGGGGGCGGCGCCCTGCTCTCCACCTCGCAGGCGATCCTGTACGAGGTGTTCCCCCGCGAGGAGTTCGGCACCGCGATGGCGATCTTCGGCGTGGGCGTGATGGTGGGGCCGACCCTGGGGCCGACGCTCGGCGGGTACATCACCGATGCGTTCGGCTGGCCCTGGATCTTCTACATCAACATCCCCCTCGGCATGCTGGCGCTCGCGCTATCGCTCAGCTTCATCCTGAATTCGCGGTTCCAGGAGAAGGCCGAGCGCGTGGATTACATCGGGTTGCTGCTGCTCGCGGCCGGCGTCGGCACGCTCCAGGTCATGCTCGAGCGCGGTGAGCGGCTCGACTGGTTCGAATCGAGCGAGGTCACGACGTACGCGGTGATCAGCGTCCTGTCGCTCATCGCCTTCGTGTGGCACGAGCTCACGACGGAGCATCCGGTAGTGGATCTGCGGATCCTGAAGAGCCGCCAGCTGGCGGTAGGCGTGGTGTTCGGCGGCGTGCTGGGGATCTGTCTCTATGCCACCGTCTTCGTGCTGCCCGTCTACCTGCAGAACCTCCAGAATTTCACGGCGGAGCAGACCGGCTTCGTGATTCTCCCCGGAGCGCTCGCGAGCGCCTTCACCATGGCGACCATGGGGCGCTTCACCGGGAAGTTCGACGCGCGGCTGTCGATCCTTGCGGGCGTGGGGATTTTCGCGCTTTCAATGTGGAAGCACGCCCATTTCACGACCGACAGTGGCATGTCGGACTTCTTCTGGCCGTTGATTTTCCGCGGCGTGGGGCTGGGGCTGATCTTCGTCCCGCTCACCAACCTGGCCCTGGCAGACCTGCCGATGAGCAAGATCCCGAACGGAACCGGGCTCTTCAACCTCATGCGCCAGCTCGGCGGCAGCGTGGGCATCGCCGTCTCGGCCACGCTGGTGCAGCGGTTCACGGCGATCCACCGTGGAGACCTGATCGCCAACGTGACCCAGTACAGCGAAGTGGCGCGCGAACGGCTGAGCGCCATCGTGACGCGACTCATCGCGACGGGCACGCCCGCGCCGCTCGCCAATGTGAAGGCGCTGGCGATCGTGGACGGGCAGGTCACGCGGCAGGCGCTGATGCTCTCGTTCGAGCAGCTGTTCCTGCTGTTCGGGGCGGTGTTCGTATTGTCGCTGCCGCTGCTGCTGCTGATGCACAAGAGCAAGGCGATGCCGGGCGGGGCTGCGGCGCATTGATCAAAACCCCCCTCGAGTTCCCCGGCCTGACGGCCGGGGCCATGCCCTGATGTTTGACGACGAAGAAGAAAGGAACTCGATGAGCAGAGATCGGAAGGTGAGCGTTGGCGACCTCGCACCGGACTTTACGTTGTCCGATCAGACCGGCACGCCGGTGCGACTGCAGGACCTGATCGGCCGGAAGACCGTCGTGCTCTACTTCTATCCCAAGGACGAGACGCCCGGCTGCACGATCGAGGCGCGTGCGTTCCGGGACAATTACGAGCAGTTCAGCGCCAAAGACGCCGAGGTGGTCGGCGTGAGCTCCGATTCTGTGCGGTCACACCGGCGGTTCGCCCAGCGCCACAACCTGCCGTTCCTGCTGCTCTCCGATCGCGACGGGGCGGTGCGCCGCCTGTACGGCGTGGAGAAGACGCTGGGGCTCTTGCCGGGGCGGGTCACGTACGTGATCGACCAGACCGGTACGGTGCGGCATGTGTACTCCTCTCAGCTGCGCGCGACGCGCCACCCGCGGGAAGCCTTGATGGTGCTCTCGGCGCTTGCCGGGGACCGAGCCTAGCCCACCTCCGCCATCGCCGCGGTCACGAGGAGCGCCCGGACGATTCCGAGCGCTCCTTCGACGTTTTCGTACCATTCGGTCGCGAGGTGCGCGTCGCCCGCCTTGCCGCCCGCCCCCAGGGCGATGGCGGGGATGCCGAGGGCGATCGGTACGTTCGCGTCGGTGGACGCGCTGGCGAGCTCGGCGTCGCGGCCCAGGGCGCGGTTGGCGGCGACCGCCGCTTGGACCAGCGGATGCGCGCGCGGGGTCAGGCCGGAGGGCCGGTCTCCCAGCAGCTGGATCTCGACGCGCAGCGCCGGCGAGCCGACGGTGCGGCGGCGGTTCTCGTCGTCGGCGGCTCGCTCGAGTGCGGTGCGCACCGTGACGTCCAGCTGGGCCAGGGCGCGGGGGTCCTCGCTGCGCAGATCCAGGTCGAGCCATGCTTCCTGCGGAATCGAGTTGAGGCCCGTGCCGCCGCCCAGCCGCACCACGGCGCAGGTGGTGCGCGGGGTCTGCTGGGTTGGGAGATCGGCGAGCAGTGCGGCGGCGCGCCCCACGGCATTTGCGGGATTGGCGACGCCGAACGCCGCCCACGAGTGGCCGCCGGGCCCGCGGAACGTCACGTGATAGCGCTTGGAGCCGAGGGCGCGATGGATCACGCGATCGAGCCCGGCGCCGTCCAGGGCGATGAACGCAACCGGTAGGGGCGCAGCATGCTGCGCCCCTGCAGTATGCTTCCCGTTCAGCAAGTACTTCACCCCCCGCAGATCCCCCGACCCCTCCTCTCCGACTGTCGCGGCGAACAGGATGGGCCGCGACGCCGGCACGCGGGCCACGACCATCGCCTCCGCCACCGTCACGAGCGCGGCCAGGCCGCGCGCGTTGTCCGAAATCCCCGGGCCTTCGAGCCGCTGCCCGCGCCGCTCCACCGCCACGTCCACATCGGCCCCGAACACCGTATCGAGATGCGCGGCGAGGACGACCGGCGCAGACGACCTGTCCCCATTCGTTCGCATCCATCCGTGGACATTGCCCGCATGATCGACTGCCACGTCGGTCAGCCCGATCTCGCGGAACAGCTCCGCTAGGCGCGCGGCGCGCCGGTCTTCCGCGCCGGTGGGCGCGGGGATGGCGGAGAGCGCGGCCTGGCGGGCGAGCGTCACCTCGTCGGTGCGCTCGATGTGATGGCGCGCCGCGCGAATGCGCTCGTGCGCGAGCAGGCGAGAGACGGCGTGGTCCATGGCTCTTCACACTAACCCGCTTGACGGTGGGGGGCGAGTGGGTGAACACTTGCTCATGGACGAGCGCGAGCTGATTTACGACTGGAACCGCGCGGGCGGGGCGGCGGGCCCGGCGTTCGACTGGTCCCGCGTGCGCGTGGACCTGAACGACGAGACGCTGCGCGACGGCCTGCAATCCCCCTCCGTGCGCGACCCCACGCTCGAGGTTAAGAAGCGGCTGCTCCACCTGATGGCGGACCTGGGTATCGTGGCGGCCGACATCGGTCTGCCGGGGGCGGGCCCGCGCGTGGTGGAGCAGGTGCGGGCGCTGGCCAAGGAAATTCGGGACGCCAAGCTGCCCATCGCCCCGAACTGCGCCGCGCGCACGGTGATCGCGGACGTCGAGCCGATCGTCCGGGTCGCCGACGAGGTCGGGATCAGGATCGAGGCCGCGACGTTCATCGGCTCATCGCCCATCCGGCAGTACGCCGAGGACTGGACGCTCGATCGGATCGTCCAGTCCACGGTGGAGGCGGTGACCTACGCCGTAAAGCACGGTCTCCCCGTCATGTACGTCACAGAGGACAGCACCCGCGCCAAGCCCGAGGCGCTCAAGGCGCTGTACGGGGCCGCGATCGAGTGCGGCGCGACGCGCATCTGTCTGGCGGACACGGTGGGACACGCGACACCGGACGGCGTCAAGGCGTTGGTAGAATTCGTAAAAAGAGAAATCGTCAAGAAAAACCGTGTGAAGGTCGATTGGCACGGGCACCGCGACCGCGGCCTGGGGCTGATCAATTGCCTCGCCGCGATCGAAGCGGGTGTAGACCGGGTGCACGGCACCGCGCTCGGGGTGGGAGAACGGGTGGGGAACGCCGAGATGGACCTCCTGATCGTGAACCTGAAGTTGTTGGGCGCCCATCGCCACGATATCTCGAAGCTGCCCGAGTACTGCCGCCTGGTGGCCGACGCGGTAGGCGTGCCGATCGCCGTGAACTACCCGGTGATGGGCGCGGACGCGTTTCGCACCGGCACGGGCGTGCACGCGGCGGCCATCATCAAGGCGAAAAAGAAGGGGCATGCGTGGCTGGCCGACCGGGTGTACAGCTCGGTGCCGGCGCAGGAATTCGGGCTCGAGCAGAAGATCGAGATCTCGCCGGTCTCGGGGCTGTCGAACGTGAAGTACTGGCTCGAGACGCACGGCTACGACCCCGAGGACGAGGCCGCATGCCGCGCGCTGTTCGAGGCGGCGAAGCGCACCGACCGCGTGCTGTCGGACGAAGAGTGCCACCGGCTGCTCAAGCGGGCGGCATGGCGGTAGCGCCGTTCCGGGAGATCGAGCGGTCCTACTTTGATCTCCGGTGGCATTTGGATCCCGTCGGTGCGACGCAGGCGGGGGTGAAAACCTACGACGACCGCTACGGGCGGTTCAGTCCGAGCGCCCTGGCTCCCCACCTCGCCGCGCTCAAGTCCATCTCCGCCGCCCTCGAAGAGACCACGACCGCCGAGCTGGAAGACGAAATCGACCGCACGGCGCTCTTGAACGAGATCCGGGTGACGCTGCGGCGCTTCGAGGGCGAGCGCCCCCAGGCGAAGAACCCGGCGTTCTGGCTGTCGCATCTCCTGGGCGGGCTGCACTTCCTGCTGGGCCGGCGCGACCGGACTGCCGAGGAGCGAGCCGCGTCGCTGGCGGGTCGGCTGGAGGACGTGCCGCGGTTGCTCGACGACGCTCGGGTGGCGCTGGTCGAGCCGGTGCGGGTGTTCGTGGAGACGGCGCTGCGCGTCAACGAGGGCGGGCTGTCGTTGGTGCGCGAGGTCGGGGCCGGGCTGGGAGAGCGCGTCGCGGCGGCCGCGGACGCCGCGGCGGCGGCGATGGCCGCGTTCGCGCACGACCTGGAACGCTGGCTCGAGGGCGCGTCCGACCAGTTCGCCCTCGGTGAGGACGACTTCAACTTTCATCTGCACTACGAGCACTCCTTGCGGGACACGGCGCCGGAGCTGTGGCGCTACGGGCTGCATCTCAAGGAGGAGCTCGAGGCGGATCTGGGGGCGCGGGCGGCGCGGCTGGACCGCGGCAAGGGATGGCAGGACGTCGCCGACCGGCTGCGCGCGGACCATCCGCCCGCCAGCGGGCTGGTGGACGCTTACGCGGATGAAATGGCGCGGGCGCGCGACTTCGTGGCCTCGCGCGGCCTGGCGCCGATCCCCGACGCGCCGCTCGACGTGGTGCCGACGCCGGCGTTCATGCGCCCCGTCATCCCGTTCGCGGCCTACGACCCCCCTGGCGCCTACTCGCGCGACCGTACCGGCTGGTTCTACGTGACCCTCCCCGATCCGGCGTTGCCGCCCAGCACGCAGGAGCGCATCCTGCGCGACCACTGCCGCTATGAGGTGGGGGTCACGGCGCTGCACGAAGGCTATCCCGGGCACCACCTCCAGCTGGTGCACGCGCAGCAACAGCCGTCCGACACCCGCAAGATCGTGTGGACCCCGCTCACGGTCGAAGGGTGGGCGCTGTACTGCGAGGACATGATGGGCGAGGAGGGGTTCTACCGCTCGGAGGAGGAGCAGTTCTTCCAGCGCGTGCACCTGCTGTGGCGCGCGGCGCGCATCCTGCTCGACGTGGGGTTGCACACCCGCGGCATGACGTTCGAGCAGGCGGTGGAGTACATGACGACGCACTTGCGGGTGGACCGTGCCAATGCGGAAGCGGAGGTGCGGCGCTACTGCGCCGAGCCCGCGTACCCACTGTGCTATGCGGTGGGGCGTCGTGAGATCCTCGAGCTACGGAAGGACTTCCGCGCCGCACAGGGCAAGGCTTTCACCCTGCGCCGTTTCCATGATGCGCTGCTGCGCTATGGCGGCCTCCCGGTCACGCTGATCCGCTGGGGCCTCGGCCTCAATGAACAGTAGGGAGTCGGCCCCCAGTCGGCTCCCGCGGCAGGTGAAGCTGTTCGGCTGGGTCTCGCTGCTCAACGATTTCGCGAGCGAAATGATCTACCCGTTGCTCCCCGCGTTCGTCACGGGGGTGCTGGGCGGCGGGCCGCAGGCGCTGGGCGCGCTCGACGGGGCGGCCGAGTTCGCGGCGGCTTGCGTGAAGCTCGGGGCGGGGCGGCTGGCCGACCGGCCGCGCTTGCGCGGGCCGATGATCGTGCTCGGCTATTTCATTGCGGTGGTGGTGCGGCCCGTCATCGCCGTCACGGGCGCGGCGTGGCAGGTGATCGGGCTGCGGGTGGTGGACCGGCTGGGGAAGGGGCTCCGCACGCCGCCGCGGGACGCGCTCATCGCCGACGTGACGCCGGTGGAGCTGCGGGGGCGCGCCTTTGGACTGCAGCGCGGCATGGATCACGCGGGAGCGGTGCTGGGGCCGATCCTCGCCTGGTGGCTGCTCGCGTCGGGGACCGCGAACGTGCGGGCGGTGATCGGATGGAGCATAGCGCCGGGGGTGCTCGTACTGGTACTGGCCAGTTGGGCGGTGCGCCATGGGGGAGGTCGGAGGAGGTTAGAGGAGGTTGGGGGAGGTAGCGACCGGGCGGGACAACCTTCCCCAACCTCCCCTAACCTCCGCCAACCTGCACAGGTTTCGCCCCTCCTCGCGATTTCTTTTTTCTATCTCCTCCGCATGCCGGACACCTTGATCATTCTGCGGTCGCAGGAGCTCGGTGTGCCGGTGGCCGTCGTCCCGTTGTTGTGGGCCGCGGTGCACGTGGTGCGCTCGTCGTCGAGTTTCGTCGGGGGGGCGGCGACCGACCGGCTGGGGCCTGCTCGAACGATGTGGGCGGGGTGGCTCGTGTACGCGCTGCTCGCGGCCGGGATGGCGCGTGCCGGAACGGTCGGGGCGGCGTGGGGGCTGTTCCTGGCGCTGGGCCTCGTGTCGGGCCTCACGGAAAGTCCCGAGCGGGCGCTGGTGGCGCGGCTCGCGGGCACGCACCAGGGAAGCGGGTTCGGCGTATATCACGGCATCACGGGGTTCGCGGCACTGCTGGGCGGCGTGGTGTTGGGCGCGGTGTTCCAGCGCTACGGAGCGGGCCCCGCGTTTCTGGCGAGCGCAGCGGGCGGTCTTGGACTCGTACTCGTGTGGCCGCTTGTCGCGGCCCGTTTCGGGAGGGCAGGATGACGATCGATCGGCAGGTGCTGCACGGCCCTGGAGAGGTCCCGGGTTTGCCGTTCTCGTCGGCGGTGCGGGTCGGGGACTTGCTGTTTCTCTCAGGACAGATCGGAAATGTCCCTGGAACGCGCCAGCTCGCCGAGGGGGGGATTACGGGGCAGACGCGCCAGGCGCTCGAGAACATCAAGGCGGTGCTCGCGTTCGCGGGCAGCTCACTCGACCGCGCGGTGAAGTGCACGGTGTTCCTCGCGGACATCCAGGACTTCGCCGCGATGAACGC
>DATNOH010000298.1:0-5327 GCA_035601435.1 Gemmatimonadales bacterium
TGTCAGCCCGCCGTGAATACTCGGTGTTCGACGCGGCGAAGGAGTCGCTCTTCGGTGATCCCTACTCCGATCCCGACCGGTGGCAGCCCCTGTCCCTCGGCACCTTGTTCACGGAGGGGTGGGACGAGCCCTGGATCAGTCCGCCGAAGGGCGGCGGAGGCGCGCCGAGGCAGAGCTGGCTCAACGCCTTCAACGGCGTCTTCTACCGCCTCGCCAACGTCCCCTTCGGCTGGGTCCACGGCGACGGCGGTGACGCGTACACCGGGAGCCTCAATCTCTTCACGCCGTTCAGCCGGCGGTTCGAGGTGGAGTGGCAGATCCCCTTCATCGACTCGAGCCGGGGGTCGGACGGCACCCGCCACAACGCCTTCGGCGACTTCGCGGTCACGACGCGGTTCCTGCTCTCCGAGACGCGGGACGTGAGCCAGTCGTTCAACCTCACGTTCCGCACACCAACCGGTGACATCGACAACCACAACGGCGTGGCGGCCATCACTCCCGACTACGAGTTCTGGGCGAACTGGTGGCGGGGTTTCGTCGTCCGTGGCGGCGCCGCCCTCGCGGTCCCGTACAACCATGACGGCATCCGCAAGGCGGGCGCGCGCACGAGCTTCCTCGGCAACCTGTCCGCGGGCTACTACTTCACGCCGCATGACTTGACGCCCGTCGGCGATCTCGTGTGGTACGTCTCCACCAACCTGAGCCAGCCGACGGACGACCGGGGGCTGAGCACGACCACGCTCACGTTCACGCCGGGATTCCGTACCCACCTGGGGTGGAATTGGTTCCTGTTCGGTGGCGTCGAGGTGCCCGCCACCAAGCCGGAGCCGTTCGACTATCAGGTGCTCGGCGAGCTGCTGAAGGTCTTTTGATCGCCCGCTGGATCCAGGCGAATTTCAGTGCAGACGTACCTCTTGGACTTTTCGCATTGCCGACATCCCGTGTGAGCCTTATCGGGCCGGTATATTCGAGAAGAGCGCGCCGAGGCCCTCCGCCATTGTCGGGTGCGCGATGATCGCGTCGCGCAAGCCCGTGTAAGGCATGCTGGCCAACATCGCGGTCTGAACCACGGCCATGACTTCGCCCGCCTCGGCGCCGAGCATGGTGAAACCCAGAATGCGGTTGCCGTCGGCCTCGACCAGTGCCTTCAGGAAGCCGCGCGTCTCCGAGATTGTCCGCGATCGCAACACGGCGACGATCGGCAGCTTCGCGACACGAACGGCGATGCCCTGGCGTTGGGCCTCGCGTTCGCTCAAGCCGACCCGCGCTAGTGGCGGGTCAGTGAACATGCAGTACGGGACCAGCCGATTGCGAGTAGTACGATCGCCGCCGGCGAGATTGTCCCGAATGATACGGAAATCGTCGAACGACACATGGGTGAACTGTGGGCTGCCCGCGCACTCGCCAACTGCCCAGACATCAGACGCACTCGTCTCGAGCCGGTCGTTGACCGCGACATATCCGCGGGTGTCGACTGCGACACCGGCGAGGTCGAGCCCGATCCCGCTCGTATTTGGGGTGCGTCCGACCGCGACCAGGATATCGCTGCCTTCGATGGTCTGATCACCTGAGGGCGTGCGCATCTGGAGGCTAATGGTTTCTCCGGACCGGCCCTGCACACCGAGAACCTTGGCTTCGAGATGCACCACGATCCCTTCGTCGCGCAGCATCTCCAGGATCGCGGTCGCGACGTCGGAATCTTCCCGGCCGGCGAGCTGAGGTCCCGCCTCGATGATGCTCACGCGGCTGCCGAACCGGCGATAGGCTTGTGCCAGTTCCAGTCCGACGTAGCCGCCGCCGATGACGACCAGGTGGTCGGGCAGTCGATCGAGTTCGAGCGCCTCGATGTTGGTGAGCGGCTTTGCCGCCGCAAGGCCCGGAATATCCGGGATCGTGGCATGTGTCCCGAGATTGAGAGCCACGCGATCGCCGGCCAGCACGCGCGTACCGCCGTCGTTCAAACTCACCTCGATGGTCTTGGGCGCGATGAACCGGCCCGTGCCCATGATCAGCTCGGCGCCGCTGGCCTTGTAGTTGTCGAGGTGCATGGCGATCAGGCCGTCGACCATATCGCGCTTGCGCGCCAGCACCTTCTTCATGTTGGTGGCGGTGGAACCCGTCATCATTCCGAACCGATCCGCGTGGTGAACGAGATCGGCGACCTTCGCGCTCCAGATCTCGTTCTTACTGGGAAGGCAGTTGGTGTTCGGACAGGAACCGCCGATCAATTTGCGCTCTACAAGGGCGGTGCGATGCCCCGACTTGGCCATGTGCCAGGCCAGAAATTTGCCGCCTTCTCCGCTACCAAGCACGAGCATTTCAAAGGGTTCCGGTTGGGACATCTTCCACTCCTCGTCGTTCGGAAGATAAGCACTTCAAAGGTTTAGTGCCCCGCGGAAGCGACCGCGCGCTCACGCTGCGCGAGCGGGCGACGGAGCCCGCTCGTCGACCGTCGCCGCCACCGGCCAAGGCGACGCGGCGCAGGCGAACCGATATCTGGCGGCGCCGGGTGGCTCCATCGACTCGAGCTCCTGACGGATGATCGACGCGATCCTGGCACTGGACAAGAACGCGACATGTCCGCCGCGCGCCACCTCGATGTTCTTGAGATGCGCTCTCCGGCCAGCCTCCAAGCGGCACGTTGAAGGAGGGCAGAACGGGTCCTCCTGCGAATAGATGGACGTCAGCCGTACACTGTCGGGGAAGCCTTCGTCGGCGAGGTCGCGTAGGAGCGGCGAGCCCGGGGCCATCTGCCGGAGGCTCGGCAGCACGCGCGCGACGAGATACCCCGAATAGGCCCAGGGTGTGCCGCGGTGCGGGGTGCCCAACGTGACGAGGTGGCGCACGCGATGGGCCCCGTTCAGCTTCTGAACGTAGTACCGTCCGATCAGCCCGCCCTCCGAGTGGCCCACCAGATTGATGCGCTCGCGCGGATGATGGCGAATGAGCTGCTCGACCCGCTCAGCCACGACGCGAGCCAGTTCCTCAACCGGCCGCGCGTTGAACCGGCCGAAGAGCCCGCCGAGGTCGACGTGATGAGTGCAGTATCCTGACCGACCCAGGCGAGCCGCGAGGCCGTCGAGGACGCGCGGCGTGGCGAGAAAACCATGCAGGAGGAGCATCGCTCTCTTACCGCAGTGCAGCGGATGCGGTGCCGATGAGATGAGGGAGAGTGTCGCCGCTCGAGCGTCCGACATGGTCGTATGCTGACGACAGCAACCGCCGTGCCTATGCTCGGGACGAGGGGAGGCGGCAGCACGGCACGATCCCTGTGTCGACATCTCGGCGCGTGCCGGCCGGTCGGCTTCGAATCCCCGCGCATCATCGTTCTCGTGCCGGGCGGCGAAGTGGTCATTACCGTCGGACCGCCGGGCCTCCAGCCAGGACCGATCGTGTACGCGAAGGACGGTGTGAGGGGCGGGTGGAGCGTCCCCAGGCGCTCCGTGCCGACGTGTCGGCACGGATGCCGATGGCCGGGCAGCTCCCGCGTGATCGGCACGCTGCGGAAGGCCCCGCGTTCTGGCACAGGACTCGCTCTTGGAGACTCATCCAGAGGATCTCAGCCGTCTCCGCGCCGACCGACCAGCACTACCTGTTCCAGGCAGGTGCTGCTCGCGCTCTTTCGCGGTCGGCGTGGTCACGGGCACGATCCTCAGCTTCGAGTTCGGCCCATCGTGGCCGTCTGTAGGTCGGGGTTTATCCCCGACACGTTTGCCGCTAGTGTCGGGCGTAAAGCCGGCCTACAGAATCGTGTTCATGAACTATCCCGCCCGCGTCAGCCTCGGCCACTACCCGACACCAATCGAAAAACTCGCGCGGCTGGGAGCGCATCTTGGCGGGCCGGCGCTCTACGTGAAGCGGGACGATCAGTCCGGGCTCGCCACCGGCGGCAACAAGGTGCGAAAGCTGGAGTTTCTTTTCGCCGACGCGCTCGCGCAGAAGTGCGACCACGTCGTCACGCTCGGCGGCCCGCAGAGCAACCACGTGCGGCAGACGGCGGCGGCCGCGGCACGGCTCGGGCTACGGTGCTCGCTCGTGCTGCACGGGAATCGGCCGCCGCAGCGGCTCGGGAACCTGCTCCTCGACGAACTGCTCGGGGCGAAGATCCACTGGTCCGGCGCGCGCACGCGCGACGAGGTGGCCGCGGAGGTGATGACCGGCCTGCGGCAGGCGGGAGCGCGGCCGTATCTGATTCCAGTCGGCGGATCGAACGGCCTCGGCGCGCTCGGCTATGCGGTCGCGATGGGAGAGGCGATCGACCAGCTCGCGGCGCAGAAACTGGCGATCGATGCCATGGTCTTCGCCAGCAGTAGCGCGGGGACGCAGGCGGGACTCGCGCTCGGCGCAGCGCTTCGCGGCTTCAAGGGTCGCGTGCTCGGCATCAGCATCGATTCGGCAGAGGCGGAGTTGAAGGTCCGCGTGACGAAGATCGCCCTCGACGCGGTGAAACTCAGCGGCGCGGGCATCGCTGCGAGCGAACTGGCCGTGGACGTGAACGCCGGCTATCTCGGTGGCGGGTATTCCGTGGTCGGTGACCTCGAGCGCGACGCGATCCGCAGCGTGGCTCAGATGGAGGGGCTGCTGCTCGACCCGGTGTATACGGGCCGCGCGATGGGCGGCTTGATCGACCTGATCCGGCGGGGAGTTTTTGCGAAGACCCAGAGCATCCTCTTCTGGCACACGGGCGGCACGGCGGCGCTGTCGGCATTCGCGGACCAGTTGTGAGGACGGTTGCCCGTCGTCATGATCCTTCGGCGCTCTTTGCCACGCCTGCCCGTCCGGCCTCGACCGCCTTCCAGGTCCACCCGCCGTCGCCCGCGAGCTCGAGGACCGCGTCATAGTCGTCGAGACCGTCACCGCCGTCCCCGAGAGTCAGATACGTGATCGACCGCTCGGAGAGCAGGCTCAGGATCCGATCGACCTGTTCGGACCCGAGGGCCGTGCGCGGTCGCTCGAGGAAGGCGAAGCGAGGGGTGGCGAGGACCACCCGGGCGACGGAGAGAAGCTGCTGCTCGCCAAGGGAGAGAGCATCGTCCCAGTCCCGCTCGACGTCGAGGCCGCCCATCCGTTCCAGCACGCTCTCCAGGCCGAGCCCGTGCAGCGAGCTCGCGATCTGCTCGTCCCCGATGTCCTCTCGTCCCGTCCGCACGAGCACATCCCGGAGCGTTCCCGGGGGGAGGTACGGCCGCTCGGGGAGGAAGAGAATGGCGTCGAGTCCGGGCCGGACGATACGTCCGCGTCCGTTTTCCCAGATGCCGGCGGTCGCCCGGAACAGGGCTACCTTCGCGGCCTCGTTCGGCCCCACGATCAACAGCCTCGTTCCGCGC
>DATNOH010000299.1:0-10828 GCA_035601435.1 Gemmatimonadales bacterium
CTGCAGCAGGTGCTCGAGGACCCGACCTTCCAGACCAACGGTCAGTTCGACATCACCAAGTGGCAGCGCTACATCTCGAGCGCCGGCTCTGAGTTCGCCGCGCAGGTCGAGCAGCTGTACCGCGACTACCTGCCGCAGCGCAAGCTGGAAGAGTACCTGACGGCCGACGTTTACGTGTCCGACGCAAAGCTGTGGCGCATCTGGCGCGACCAGCACGAATCGGTGACGGTCGCCCTGCTCGCGGTGCACCCCGATGACGTGCCGGACTCACTCGCGCCGGTGTCGGACGCGGAGCTCGAGCGCTACTACGGCGCACACCAGGCCGACTTCAAGCGACCCGCGGCCGCCTGGCTCAGCTACGTCGCCCTGCCGCGCATCCCGAACGCCGCCGACAGCGCCGCGGCGCTGGCGCACGCCCGCGCGTTGCGCGCCGAGCTGGCCGGCGGTAAAGCGAAATTCGAGGACGTCGCGAAGCGAGAGTCCGCCGACTCGGGCACGGGCGCCAAGGGCGGTGATCTGGGTTGGGTCAAGCGCACCGGGACCGGCTTCGTCGCTCCCTTCGCCGCAGCGCTGCGCCGCCTCGCCCCTGGCGTAGTGAGTGAGCCGGTACTCACAGAATTCGGGCTTCACCTCATCCGGATCGACGCCGCCACGGGCGATTCGGTGCACGCCCGGCACATCCTCGTTCCGATCCAGCTGCGCGGTGCGCACCTGGACGCAGTGGATGCGCGCACGGATACGCTCGATCGGCTCGCGGCGGACCAGACGGACGGCAGCCGGCTGGACAGCGCCGCGCCCCGGTTGAGCCTCCCGCTCGCCCACGCGCCGAAGCTCATCGCCGGAGAGCGGATGCTGCTGGGCCGGACCACGGTGCCCGACGTGAGCGTGTGGGCGTTCGAGGCACGACCGGGCGAGACGAGTCCTGTGATCGACGCGGCACAGGCGAGCTACGTCTTCCGGCTGGATTCGCTCGAGGCGGCCGGCGTACCGCCGCTGGCGAGCATCCGCGCCCGAGTGCTCGCCGCGGCCCGCTACGAGAAGAAGAAGGCTGTGGCCCGCCAACAGGCGGAGCAGGCCGCGGTGGCGCTGCGCGACGCCGGCGATCTCGGCGCGGGCGGGCGGGCGCGGGGGAACCGGGTCGAGAAGCTGGGCCCGTTCACTCGCGTAACGGCGCCGGCGCAGTTCGCGCGCGATCCGATCCTGTTGGGAGCGGCCTTCGGGCTGCAGCGGGGCGAGCGGAGCGGCGTCATCGCCGACGAAACGGGTTGGTTCGTGCTGCAGGCGCTGGCCCACGCCGGCGCCGACTCCGCCGCGTGGCTCAAGCAGCGGGACCAGCAGCGCGAGTCGCTGCTGCGGCCGGTCGAGCAGGCGCGGTTACAGCAGTTCGTTCAGGCGCTGCGCGCCGATGCCAAGATCGTGGATCGGCGCAGCGAGTTGTTCCGACCAGCGGCGAGCCAGAGCTAGTCGCTCAGACGCTTCGGGTCGCCCGAGGAGAGGGGGCTCGACGTGGTGGGCGGCTGCACACCGCGCGGGGGCGCGCTGGGCGGGTCGTCGCTCGTGGCGTCCTTGAGGCTGCGCTTGAATTCCTTGATCCCCTGCCCCAGCGAGGATCCAATCTCCGGGATCCGCTTCGCACCGAAGACCAGCACCAGCACGAGCAGCAGGATCAGGATGTGGCTGAACGACAAGTCCCCGAACATGACGCGCCTCGCTTCAGAAGATCGATCGGGCGACGTAGTACGCGATCGCCACTCCCACCAGCGCGAGCAGCGACACATCGAGCCCGATCGGCCCGACAGTGATCGACACCACCAGCAGGTCCATGTGGACCGGCCCCAGCGTGGGGGTCACCGACCAGGTGAAGATCTCTTTCGCCGGTCCCTGCGGCAGGAAGCGCCGCAGCAGCGAGTGGACGAAGCCGCCCAGCACGAAGCCGGTGGCCAGCACGCCCAAGTAAAATAGCGGCCTGCGCGGGCCTTGCGCCACGGGCTAGCTGCGCCGCTCCACGGCGTACGCGATGCTGTCGCGCAGGGCGTCGCGCGCCGGCGAGAGGGGCAGGATATCGAGCTCCGCTTCCGCCTGCTGAGCCAGCTCCAGCGCGCGCCGCCGGGCGTAATCCAGGCCCCCGGCCGCCGCCACGCACCGTACCACCTCCGCGACCAGTGCATCCGTCGGCTCCGGTGCCGCCATCAGCTCGGCGACCAGCCGGCGGTCGCCGGGCGGCATCTCGCCGAGCGCCGCAATCAGCGGCAGCGTCACCTTGTGCTCCCGCAGGTCGAGCCCAGACGGTTTCCCCGTCACCGCTTCCCCCTCGGTGTAGTCGAGTAAGTCGTCGGCGATCTGGAAGGCCATGCCGAGCCGCATACCGAAGCGGGCCAGCGCCTCACGATACACCGCCGGACCCTGGAGGGCACCGACCTCGCACGCCCCCGACAGGAGGGAGGCCGTCTTGGCGCGGATGAGCTGATCGTACTGCTCTTCGCTGTACGCCAGCTTGTCGTGCGCCTCGAGCTGACGCATCTCTCCGATCGTCATTTCGTTCGTCACCCGGGCGAATACGCGCAGCGGCTCCCGATCGTCGAGGCGAACCAGCTCGATGATGGCCCGCGAGTACAGGTAGTCGCCCATGATCACGGCGACCTGGTGCGAGAACAGCGCGTTGATGGTCGGCATCCCGCGCCGCAGCACGGAGTGGTCCACGGAGTCGTCGTGCACCAGGGTCGCGAGGTGAATCAACTCCACCACGGCGGCGAGTGTCACCGCCCGCGGGTCGTGGGCGCCGGCCGCCTGACTCGACAGCAGCAGCAGCGTGGGCCGGAACAGTTTTCCCTTCATGCGCACCAGACGCTCGTTCACCTCGGCGATGATCGGGAAGTCGGCCGCAATGATCCGCACCAACTCGTCGGCCACACGCTCGAGCTCCACGGCCACCGGCCGTTGCAGGTCTCGCAGCGCGATCGGAACGACCTGCTGGCTCACGTTACTTCGCTTTGGCGAGCGCCTTGGAGCGCGCGCCCACGTCCCGGAATCGAATGTCCACGGCGAACACCCGGCCGTACAGGTCGCGCGCCTCGACTTTCTTGCCTTGCTCCTCGAGCGCGCGGCCCAGCCAGTAAATGATGCCCAATCGCTCCTGGTCTCCCGAGGCCGGCAGGTCGAGCGCGCGTCGCAGGATCGACTCCGCCACGACATAGGCGCCTTTGTCGATGAAGCACACGCCCAGCGCCTCGGAGCTGCGCAGCTTCCCATCGGGCGCCCGCAGCGCCTTCTGCAGCTCCGCAATCGCCTCGTCCAGGAGCCCCATCTCCTTGAACGCGACGCCCAGGTCGTAGTGCGACTGGAAGTCGCCCTCGTCGATGTTCTCGTCGATTCCCTGCTTGAAGCGCGCCAACATCTCCTGGAAGTCCCGCTCTTCGTCCCCGGTCGGCTCTTCGTCGGCGACCTTCATGCGCGTGTCGCGCACGGGGAGGTCCTCCTCGAGAATCATCGCGCTCAGGTCCACGAACTCGCCCGAATCCACGGCCTCGTCTCGCACCTTCATCTTCGCGTCCCGAGCCGCGGTCCTTCCCTCCGTGTCCCGCACCTTCGCCTTCGGCTTGGCCGGCGGCTCGGGCGGCGGCGTGGCCACCGGGGCGAGCATGGCGAGCGCCGCCTTGGCACGCTCGTTGGCAGGATCGTGCTCGGCGACGCGCTTGTACACGGCTCGCGCTTTGTCGGGAAGGTCGCTCCGCAGCAGCGTGTCTGCCAGCCCGAGGTAGGCGTCGATCAGCTTCGCCTTGTCCCCCGATTTGAATGCGAACTCGACCTGCTTCTGGCGGTGCCGCACGCTGTTGGGATCGAGCCGCAGAATCTCATCCACTAGATCCTGCGCCCGCGCCAGGTTCCCCCGGGTCTCGAAGCCGGTCGTCGCCAGGTCGAGCTCCTCGATGCCCCGCGCCCGCTCGCCCGTCTCGATCAGCGCCTCGCCCAACGCCTGGTGCGCTTCGGGATCGTCTGGGTCGTCGGCGACCCGCGCCTCGAGCTCCTCGATGGTCGGCTTCGTCGGGGTCATGTCCATGTCCGTGAAGACGAGCGACCCGCCGTCGTCCCCCTGATTCACCACCCCGTCCAGATTCAAGTCGATCGCCCCCGACCGGCGTCCCCCTCCGGCCGAGCCGGTGGAGGTGCCGCGCACCCGCTCCCGCGCGTCGTCGATCACCAGCGGTTGATCGTCGACCTCGTGCCCCTGGTCGGTCGCCCCGGTGTCGAAGTCCGGCTCGAGTTCGAGCGGCGGCACTTCCACCAGGCTCTTGCGCGGTGGCGGGCCCGGGCGTTTCGGCACGACCGGTTTCACCTTGGGCGGCTCGGGCGCCTTCGGAGCAGCCGCTCCGCCGAATCGGGGCGGGGCGCCAACGGCCGGCCGCTTCGGTGCGACTGGCGCCGCCGGCGGCGCTGCTTTCGCGACCGGCGCCTCGATCTCGATCTCCGTTTCCAGTAGCGGCTCGAGCTCCGCCGCCGGCTCGGGGGTGCTCTCCACCTCGGCGACGGTGGGCTCGAACTCCGCGGGGGGAGGGATGTCATCGGGAGAGACTTCGTCCTGAAGCGCAGGCACCTCCGGCGCATCGAGCTTGATATCGCCGAACTCCGCGCCGGTCGTCTCGAACCCTTCGAGCGTACCTCCCACAGTGGTGGGTTCGAGCCCGTCGACGAGGCTCGTGGTCTCGATCTCGAGCGACGTATCGGGCTCGGCCGTCACTGTCTCGAGCAGGCTGTCGCCAACCGCCTCCGGCTCGAGCGCCGGCTCCGGCTCGGGTTCGGGCTTGGGGGGAGGCGCGGGCGCCGGCTTGGGCGGGAGTGGGACGCGCCCCTTCACCGGCCCCGGCCCCCTGCCAACGGGAGGGGCATCCACGTCGAGGAAGACTAGACTCGACGTCTTCCGCTTACCCGATGGGTCGTCCGCAGTCGGAGCCTTCGGCGGCGCCGGCGCCGCCGTCCCGGCCGGACGCCGCTCCGGATCACCATACATCCGGAGGTGCTCCCCCAACGTTTCGCGCAGGTGCGCGCCTTCGGGCGAGATGTCGGCCAGCTCCTTCAGCGCGGCGAAGGCCTGCTGGATCTTCCCGATCTTGTGCATCCGCTCGGCGTAGTCCACGAAGTTCTGCTTGGCCTCGGCCATGAAGCCCTTCGAGGCGTACAGCTTGGCGAGCTTGAGGTAGGTGTTCTGCCGCCCGGGTGCGTTGCGCAGCACCTTGTTGCACATCGCGATGGCGTTGTTGTGGAAGCCCAACTCGGCGTACTTATCGACGGCCTGGTCGTAGTAGTCCGCTGCTTGCGCTGGGTCTCGGACCTTCAGGTACAGGTCACCGATGCGATTGAAGATCGCGAGGTCGGGGTTGGGATCCCCTTCCTCCTCCTGCCCCTTAAGGACCTGCTGCCACGCCTCGATCGCCCCCTTCGGGTCTTTGGCCTCGAGGCTCCGGGCCTTCTCCTTCAGCTTCTCAAGCTTTGACATGGAGCCCTAAAGATACGGACCCCGCCGGGGCCGGACAAGCGGAACCTCCTGTCCAGACGGCGGTTACGAGCTGTTCGCCCATCCAGTACGCTACTTCCCGCCAATCCGACACGCCCCAGGAGACCACGTCGGCGCGAAACCCCGGGGCGATCTGGCCGCGGTCCGTGGCGAGGCCCAGCGCAGCCGCGGCGTTGACCGTGACCGCGCTCACGACCTCGGCATAGCGCAGGCCCAACTGCGAGACCCCGAGCGCCATCACGAGCGGCAGCCCGACCGTGGGTGACGATCCCGGGTTGAAATCGGTCGCGAGCGCGACAGCCGCGCCCGCCTCGACCAGACGACGGGCCGGAGCCTGGGTTCGTTTCCCGAGGAACATCATGGTCGCGGGCAGCAGAACCGCGACCGTGTCGCTCGTCGCGAGCGCCCGGACGCCGGCATCGGAGATGGCGGCGAGGTGATCCGCCGAGCGGGCGCCGAGCGCGGCAGCCAGCTCGGCCCCTCCTGATCCTTCCAGCTCGTCGGCATGCAGCTTCACCTCCAGCCCGTGCTGCCGCGCGACGGTGAGAATCGTGCGCGTCTCCGCGAGGTCGAACACCCCGGGCTCGCAGAACACGTCGACCGCCGCCGCCAGTCGTTCGCGGGCCACGGCGGGAATCATCTCCTCGCACACGAGGCGAACGTAGTCAGCTCGGCGATCCCGGAACTCCGGCGGGACGTCGTGCGCGCCGAGGAAAGTCGGTACCAGCGCGGCCCGTTCGACGGTCGCCGTTTCCCGGATGGCGCGGAGCTGCTTGAGCTCGTTGGCGGGGTCGAGCCCGTACCCCGATTTCACTTCGATCGTGGTGCTGCCGTGGGCGAGGAGTGCGCGCACCCGCGCCCGTAAGAGCGCCACGAGCTCGCTCTGGCCCAGCGCCCGCACATCCCGTACCGACTGCAGGATGCCTCCACCCCGGGCGGCCACTGTCTTGTAGTCTTCACCCAGCGCCCGGCGCTCATGATCGTCGAGCCGGGGTGCGCCGAACACCGCGTGCGTGTGGCAGTCGACGAAGCCGGGGAACAGGACCCCGGCGACCTCCACCACCGCCACATCCCGTTGCACGTCACCCGTTGCACGTTGCACGTCCTTGTACGGACCGACTGCGGTGATGCGCTCGCCTTCGATCAGCACGGCGCCGTCCTGCAACACCTCCAGGTCCGCCAATTCGCGACCGCGGCGGGCACGAGCGGGTCCGCGACACGTCACAATCTGCCTGGCGCCGACGAGGAGCGTCTTCAGTCGTGCGCCCCCCCCTCCCCCTCGCGCATCGGGAGGCGAATTCCGTGGCGGTGGGCGGCATCGATGGCTTCGGGATAGCCAGCGTCCGCATGCCGCGCCACTCCAATGCCCGGGTCGTTCGTGAGCACGCGCTCCAGCCGCCGTCCCGCCGAGGGCGACCCATCGGCGACGCTCACCTGTCCCGCGTGCAGCGAGTTTCCGATGCCGACGCCGCCGCCATGATGGAACGAAACCCATCCCGCCCCCGACGCCGTGTTGAGCAGCGCGTTGAGAATCGGCCAATCGGCGATCGCATCCGAGCCGTCCTGCATCGCCTCAGTCTCGCGGAACGGTGAAGCGACGGAACCGGTATCCAGGTGATCTCGCCCGATGACCACGGGTGCGCTGATCTCGCCCCGCTTCACCAGGTCGTTGAGGGCGCAGCCGAACCGCGCACGCTCTCCCTGACCCAGCCAGCAGATGCGCGCGGGAAGCCCCTGGAACGCCACCCGCTCCTGGGCGAGACCGATCCAGCGACGCAGATGCTCGTGCTCAGGGAAAAGCTCGAGCACTAGCCGGTCGGTGCGATGGAGGTCGGTTGCGTCACCCGAAAGGGCTACCCACCGGAAGGGACCCTTGCCTTCGCAAAACAGGGGCCGGATGTACTCGGGAACGAAGCCGGGGATCTCGAAAGCATCGGCGACTCCGGCGTCGCGTGCCTCCGTGCGGATGTTGTTGCCGTAGTCGAAGGTGACGGCTCCACGACGCTTGAGCGCGAGCATCGCCTCCACGTGCGCGGCGATGCTCCCTACCGACCGCTTCACGTACTCCGCCGGCGCGCTCCGCCGCAGCGCTGCCGCCGCCTCCACGCTCAACCCCGCGGGGATGTATCCGTTCAAAGGATCGTGGGCCGACGTCTGGTCCGTGAGCGCGTCCGGGACGAAGCCCCGGCGCACGAGTTCCGAAAGCACCTCGGCACAGTTGCCGACCAGGCCTACAGAGACCGCCCGCCCCGCGCGCTTCGCGTCCTCGCACCAACGCACCGCCTCGTCCAGAGACGCAGTGGACCGATCGAGGTAGCGGGTCTCGAGCCGGCGCTGTACCCGCGCTGGATCCACCTCCACCACCAGGCATACGCCCTCGTTCATCGTGGCGGCGAGCGGTTGGGCGCCTCCCATACCGCCCAGGCCCCCGGTCAGGACGATGCGCCCGCGCAGCGAGCCACCGAAGTGCCGCCGCGCCACGGCACCGAACGTCTCGTAGGTGCCTTGCAGGATCCCTTGTGTACCGATGTAGATCCATGACCCGGCGGTCATCTGGCCGTACATGATCAGGCCCTGGCGCTCGAGCTCGCGGAACACGCCCCAGGTCGCCCAGCGCCCGACGAGATTCGCATTCGCGATGAGCACCCGAGGAGCCTCCGGGTGAGTCGTGAACACGCCCACTGGCTTGCCCGACTGCACCAGCAGGGTCTCGTCGTCCGCGAGTGTGAGCAGGGTGCGGCAGATCGCGTCGAACGAAGGCCAGTCGCGCGCCGCCTTGCCGGTGCCGCCGTATACGACCAGGTCCTGGGGCCGCTCCGCCACCTCCGGATCGAGGTTGTTCATGAGCATCCGGAGCGCCGCTTCCTGAATCCAGCCGCGGCACGACTTCACCGTACCCCTCGGCGCGCGGACGACCCGAGCGCCGCTCATGCCGCCTCGGGGTCGAACGCCCCAACCCGCACGCCGTTCGCGATCTGCTCGATGTCGGCCGTGAACGGGCGGTCGCCGTCGAGCGGTGCAGCCACCTTGCGCACGGCCGCGTACGTGCGTCCAACTCCCTGCCCGGGCTTGAGCGGCTTGAGGAACTCGAGCCCCTGAGCGGCGGCGAGCAGCTCCACCGCCACGATGCGCGCCGCGTTGCCGAGAATCCGCTCCGCCTTCCAGGCGGCGGTCATGCCCATCGGGACGATGTCCTCTTGGTTCCCCTCGGTGGGCACTGACTGGATGCTGGCCGGCGTCGCGAGCACTCGGCATTCAGCGACCAGGGCCGCGGCGGCGATCTGCGGGATCATAAACCCGGACTCGACGCCCGGATCCCGCGCGAGGAAGGGCGGGAGCCCGGAGGACAGGTCCGGGTTGACGATGCGCTCGATCCGCCGCTCCGCCAGCCCCGCGAGCGTGGCGAGCGCGATGCCGATCACGTCGAGCGCCAGAGCGATCGGCTGCCCGTGAAAGTTGCCGCCGGAGAGTATGGCATCGTCGAACACGAGGGGGTTATCTGTCGCCGCGTTCAATTCGGTCGTGACCAGCCCCTCGGCGAAGGCCAGCGCTTCCCCTACCGCGCCGAGCACCTGGGGGGTGCAACGTAGCGAATAGGCGTCCTGGACGCGCGGGTCGTTCTCGCGGTGCGACTCGCGGATCTCCGAGCCCGCCAGCAGGTCGCGCAGCAGCGCCGCCGAGCGCTGCTGCAGCGGGTGCGGACGGGCGTCGTGGATCCGGGCGTCGAACGGCTCGGGCGTGCCCCGCACCGCCTCGAGGCTCATGGCGGCGGCTGCGTGGGCCGTGCGCCACAACACCCAGGCATCGTGGGTGAGGAGTGAGGCCATGCCTGTCTGCGCCTGTGTCCCATTCACGAACGCCAGCCCCTCTTTCGCCTCGAGGGTAATGGGGCGCAGCCGACCGGCTCGGAGCGCCGCACCATCGGCACCCTCCCCGATCATCGCGAGGGCCAGGTGCGCGAGCGGCGCGAGATCCCCCGACGCGCCGACGCTCCCCTGTGACGGAACGCGCGGGTGGACCTGAGCATTGAGCATCTCGACGATGAGCTCTGGCAACGCCGGTCGCACGCCACTCGTCCCGCGCACCAGTACATTAGCGCGCAGCAACATCATCGCCCGGACGGCATCCACTGCCAGCGGCTCACCCACGCCCGATGCGTGACTGCGGATCAGATTGAGCTGCAGCTCCCGTGTCTGCTCCGGCTTGATGCGCACGTGGGCCAACTTCCCGAAACCGGTGTTCACTCCATAGATGGTGTCGCCGCGGGCAACCGCGGCTTCGACACTGCGGCGGGATGCCGTCACGGCGGTGAGCGAGTGCGGGGCGATGGCGACCGGCACACCGTGCCGGGCGACGGCCACGACGTCCGCGATCGACAGGGAAAAACCGTCCACAGTGACAGTGGGTGGCATGCGGAAGGGAAGCTACTGCCCTGCGATACGAGACGCCAAGGTAGACGCGAGGAGGGGTCAGGGGATGCTCCCCTGACCCCTCGACCTTCATCCGCCGCCTCGGCCGCTACCTCGACCCCGCCACCTGTTTCCCGGTCGACGCAGGCTGTTTCGGCACCACCAGCTCCGGGTTCCCCGGATCCGTCTGCACGCTCCAATCGAAGATCGCGTACTGGCGGCCGACATGTGTCATCCGCAACGCACCGTAGTGCAGCACCGTGCCGTCCACGATCTCGAAGACATAACCGAAGCCCGGTCGGGCGAGCAGCGAATCGCCGGAGTATCCGCTCGCCGGCGCGAAGTCGATCGACGTGAGATCGGCGATCGGGCTCGTGCTGTAGAGCCGCATGCTCGTGCCCGAGAAGACCGGCACGACCCACAACGTCGAATCGGCATGACGATGAATCACGAAATCGATGTCGGTCCGGCTGCCATTCTGGATCAAGCCCAGCTCGCTCGGCTGGCCGATGCCGTCGCTGTTGACGTCGGACCAGAACCGGAACCCCGACGAATCGGCATTGGTCTGGAACGCATAGACCAGGACGTTGCGCGCATCCGGCCGCGGCGTATCCTGGCGCAGCGGCGACCAGAGACTCTCGTATCCTTCCGTGCTGATCGCCGACGCGCCGAAGCAGCGCGGCGTCCCGTTGGTGAGCAGCGTGGCGAGGAACTCGTTGGACACCGTGGTGCCTTCCAGCACCCAGTCGGTACCGCACAAGCCCGTGTCCAGATTGTAGCTGGCGCTGTAGACGCGATACCACTTGAAGCGCGTCGATTGGGCCGCGTTGTCCGCCCATCCCAGGTGAATCGCTCGATTGAGCGAGATCGAGCCCAGCGTGTCCGGCGCCGGGAGCTGGAGCCGCTCGTC
>DATNOH010000300.1:0-3669 GCA_035601435.1 Gemmatimonadales bacterium
AGGCGGCTTGACAGATCCGCACATCGCTTTTAGCGATGTGCGGTCTTGAAACGGCCCTGCGCCCCTCACACTTCCTCGGAGGCTTTGTATGCGGCAGCTGATCGGCAGTATCCTGCTCCTCGCCGCCGTCGGGCTGGCCCCGGCAGAGCTCGCGGCGCAGCGGCGCCCGGCCGCCCGCCCCGCGGCCTCCCGTGCGGCCCGTCCGTCGTTCGGGGTGCAGCTCAACTGGAGCAGCGATGTCGATTTCGGGATCGGCGGCCGGGGCGTGTTCCCCCTGGAATCCCTGTTTCCCAAGACGCCGCTCGATGGCATTGTCTCCTTCGACTACTTCTTCCCCAGCGTGCCCGCCGGTGTGAGCGCACATTACTGGGAGATCAACGGCAACGTCGCGTACCGGTTCACCGTACCGGCGCGGAGCAGCTTTCGTCCGTACGCGGGCGGCGGCTTGAACATCGCGCACGCGTCCGCCGGCCCGTCCGGCGGCACCAGCGTCTCCGCGACCAAGGCGGGCCTCAACCTGCTCGGTGGTACCACGTTCAAGTTGAAGAGCAGCTCGCTCGTCCCGTTCGCCGAGGCTCGCGGGGAAGTGGGTGGTGGCAAGACGTTCATCCTCACGGGTGGCGTTCGCTTCTGATTCGGCAGTCTGTCGCGGCCCGTCCACTTCGTGGGCGGGCCGCGTCGCTTTGGGGCTGGGGAACGATGGCCGCCCCGCTGGGTACCTGACTCACGTCGACCGGAATCGAAGCGAAGGAGAGAAAAAAATGCGACGTGAGGTGATGGTGCTGGTCGCGCTGCTGGCAGGGGCTCTCCCCCAAGCGGCCCAGGCGCAGGCGACGGGTGTACCGTCGTTCAATGCGCCCTATCGGGCGTTCCAGCGCTCCGAGCTGGGCGCGGTGTTCAGCTTTCCGGAGGGGGGCGGCACCGCGTTCGAAGGCGTGTACCGCTACGCACACGGCAAGTTCGATATCGGGTTGCGCGGCGGGTTCTTCTCTCCCGGCAACGGCGCCAGCACCGTCGTCCTGGCGGGGGTCGAAGCGCGGCAGCGCGTGATCACGCACACCGTGGACTTCCCGCTGGACGGTGCGCTCATGGTCGGCGCGGGCGCCAACCTGGTGAGCGGCGGTTCGGCGCTCATCATCCCGGCCGGACTGTCGCTCGGCCGGCGCATCGATCCGCAGGGATCCACCGTGAGCATCGTGCCGTACGTGCAGCCGACGTTTGCGTTCATCGTCGGCGATTTTCCGTCCGATCTGGTGTTCGGGTTCGGCGTCGGCGCGGACTTTCGGCTGTCGCGTGTGCTGGACGCGCGCCTCTCCGGCGGGTTGGGCGACCGGCCGCTCACCGGCGTGTCGATTGGCGCCGTGTGGGTGCACTAGACCGACACAGATTGACTTGCCGGGCCGCGGTTCCTACCGTTGGCTCGGCTCATGGGACGCCGCCCGTGGTGCGCGAGTGAACTCGCGGCTCGGCATCTGCCCGTAAACGGGCGTGCACTTGCCGCTTCAGCGGTACTGCCGAGTCGCGGCTTGAGCCGCGGATCACTCGCGGCGTCCGAGCAAGGTTCTGGTTCACCGAAACCAAGTTGCAGAGAGGGTATCTATGAAGCGCGCAATGTTGATGCTGGGATTGATGGCATTGCTGGTGACGCCCGCCGTGGCGCAGTGGCTGGGCGAGCCGGTGTGGAACAGCCCTTCGGGCGGCACCGGCGTCACGATCAGCGGCGATTACGCACACCCGAACGCCGACTACGGGAAGGGGAATACGTGGGGCGGTCGCGCGTCGCTGGGCATCGGCACGATCACCCTGACGGCCGGCGTGGCTAGCTGGAAACCCGACCTCGCCACCGAGAGCTTCACCTCCATCGGCGGGAACGCGGCGTTCCGGCTGATTGGTGGCAGCTTGTTGCCGTTCTCCCTGAACCTGCAGGTCGGCGCGGCTCGCACCGACTCCGCCAATTCCAAGCCCGCCCAGACCGCGGTCACGGGCGCGGTAGGGTTCAGTGTTCCGCTCCCGACGCCGGGAATCAGCATCGAGCCGTATTTCTCTCCGGGCATCCGGTATCGTAGTGTGAGCGGCCTCGGGAACAGCACCGAGTTCGGCTACGTGTTTGGGGCCAACCTGAGCTTCGGCCTCGTCGGGGTACACCTCGCCTACGACAACGAGAAAGTGAAGGGCGGCGGCAGCCGGCGTGTGTTCGGCGTTGGAGCCCACGTGGACTTCCATCTCCCGCTCGGCATGTGAGCCGCTGAGCCAGAGAGCATTGACTCGCCGGGGCGCGGTTCTTACCGTTGCTCCGTCTCCGTCGGACCTTGCGCCCTGGTCCCCTACGGTTTTTCCCAACGTTAGAGGGGGTACCTATGACGCGCGCAGCCTTGACATTCGGATTGCTATTGCTGGCGACGCCCGCTGCGGCCCAGTGGCTGGGCGAGCCGACCTGGAACCACCCCAACGCGGGTTCGGGTTTCACGATTTACGGGGATTACACCAAGCCGAACAGTGACGTGGGGGGAGGGAACGCCTTCGGTGGCCGGGTGGCGCTCGGGGCCGGCGTCTTCACCTTGACGGGCGGGGTATCGTCCTGGAAGTCCGACCTCTTCAGCGACCGTATAACCACCATCGGCGGGACGGCCACGTTCCGGTTGATCGGCGGCAGCCTCATCCCGGTCGCCGTGAACCTGCAGCTGGGTGGCGGTCACAGTATGGAGATCACGTCCACCACGACCACTGTGCCGGTGCAGACCATGGGGGTCGCCGCAGTGGGTGTCAGCGTCCTCCTGCCCACGCCGGTCGTGAGCGTCGAGCCGTACGTCTCGCCCGGAATGCGGTATCACCATTTCTCAAACGTGGCGCCGGGCGCGCCGGACCACGAGACCAACTTCGGGTGGGTGATCGGCGGTAACCTCGGGTTCGGCCCGATCGGAATTCACCTCGCCTACGATTCAGAAAAGTTCAGCGACGGGAAGACGCACAGCGTGTTCGGGATGGGCGCCAGCATCGGGCTCCGGCCGTCCGGGCCGTAAGCTGGGTTCACAACCTGGACGGAAGCCGCTACCTTTGGGGCGCGCCATTCCCCGGCGTGCCCCGTCCGTTTCCAGGAGCTATGTGATCCGTTTTCTCGTTTCGCGGGGGTCGGTCCTCGTGCTGGCCCTCACGCTGAGCGGCTGTGCGCTCACGCTGGACTCGGGCCACCTCGGCGTCCCGGTCTCGCTCGCCGGCAGCGCGCAACGCCCGGATTCCGGCACGCCGTTTCGCGTGACGAAGCACGCGGTCTATATGCTACTGGGCCTGGTGCAGGTGACGCAACCGAATCTCGAAGACGTCCTGGCGGGGCAGGTCAGCACCGGTGCGCGCATCACCAACCTGCGCGTCAAAGCTCGGAGCCGCTGGAGCGATCTGCTCATCACCGGCCTGACGCTGGGGCTGGTCGTGCCGCGGTCGGTGACGTTCGAAGGAGTTGTGGTAGGACAATAGGTTTGGGGAGGTTGGAGGAGGTTTGAGGAGGTTGCCCCGCATACGTCCCAACCTCCGCTAGCCTCCCCCAACCTCCTCAACCTCCCCCAACCAGCTTTTTCACCAGCGCTGTCGTGCGCTCTGCCGCGCCTCGCCCCTCCCGCACCAGCCGCTTCCCTGCAGCACCCGCTTTGGTGCGGGCTCCTGGGTCGTGATGCC